>NZ_JBHXVG010000018.1:0-119955 GCF_042672405.1 Streptomyces sp. NPDC127197
GCGTCAACGTTCTGTGGGCCCTGATCCGTGACCGACGGTGCTATCAAGTCGCACCTCCAGCGACTGCAGCTGCTTGACAACGGCATTAGGAAGCGAGTTCGAGCACAGCGCACACGTAACCGCAAACTCCGACCACGGTGGCGAGCCAGACGGTGACGGTGTGAACGGCGAGTCGGCTGCGGGCCGGGAGCATGCCGAGATGGACCAGCGCCGCCCTGCTCATCCGGGGCCGGGGTCCGCGCCTGGGCAGGCGTTCGAGGGCCCGGCGCAGCGCTCTGTGGGAGGCCGGACTGGTGAGACCGAGGGACGTGCCGTAGGCGTCGCGCACCAGCAGGACGCGTTCCGAGACACCGCTGCGGGAGAAGTAGGTCAGCAGCCGTACCCGCTCGATCCGGGACAGGTCCACGGTGCGCTCACCGGTCAGTGTCCGCGAGGTCAGAAGGGTTCCGGAGCGGCGCTGGGGCGGCCTCTCCGTGTTCAGTTCGGTGAGCAGCAGGAGTCCGGCCGGTCCGGCGGTCAGTGCCGACGCGATCGCCACCCCTGCGGGAAACAGGCCACCGGCCGCCACGGCAAGCGCGACGAAGGGCGACACGACGAGCGCCCCGGCGAAGGCGGTCCAGCGGCGCGCCCGTCGTCGGGCCGCCGCGGGCGACGTCCACCGCTGCGCGTACTTCGCTTTCACCTGGCTCTTCAACACCACGGGTCCTCGCCTTCCGGACAGGGGTCAGCCGAGTTGCCGAGGCTGCGCCCCGGACAGGCCCGTCCATGGCTCGGTCCGCCGTCCGAACCAGTCGGAGGGGGCCGCGCCGCCCTGCAGTCCCAGGCTCAGGAACAGCAGGTGGGGTGCGGTCGCGGACAGCAGGATGTCGGCGGCCTCACGGGGCATGCCTGCCAGGTCGGCCACCGCGGGCACCAGGCCACCCCCGTACAGCACGAGCGCGGAGACTCCCTGCACCCGGATCCACGCCGGGGACCACCGTGTGCGCGCCCTCTTCGGTGCCCAGCCGCGGAGCATGGCGATGCCGAGAGGCAGCAGTACTGCAGTGAACAGGACGATCCAGCACCACAGGAAGACCGCCATGTCCCACTCCCTCTCCGTGCTTCCCCGGCGCGAAGTCTGCCCCGCGCGCGGTCCGCCGTCACTGCCGGGATCCGGAAGTCTCCGGGCGCTCGGACTGCCCGGACACCGCAGCCCGCCACCACGCCGACTCGCCTGGTCATTCGAGGACCGGGCCCGGCTCGGGGAGGTCCCCTTCAGGACTCCGACGAAGAGCAAGGAACTCGGCGTCGTCGGCATCCTCGACGCCCCGTATCGACAAGGCCCCGACCTCCGCCGGTCGGAAGGCCGGTCGGAGTCGCCGGCGTTCGAAGTTCACTGCACGACCGGGCAGTTCCCCCACGCCGCGACCAGGGCTTCGGGGATCTGTGGGACATCGCCGCACCCGTGTGGCCCACGGGGGAAGCCATCGCTGGCGATGTAGATCCAGCTGCTCCCGGAAGTGCCGCAGAAGTACTTGGTGGCGCTGCCCTCGTCCTGCATGCCCACGAGTTCCTCGTGCGTGGCACCGGGGGTGGCCTCGAAACGGGTGGCGGCGTAGCGGACGCCGCCGCACTGGTCGTAGAAGAACTGGTGCGGCACAGGCTGGACATGGACGAAGGGGGGAAGCTGTGCTGGTAGGCCCCCGTCACGGCTGCCTTCACTTCGTTGCTGACGGTCAGATTGCGGCAGCCGTGGTCGTTTGCGGGCGTGGTGAGAGTTCCGGCGGGAGCGGGGGAGACAGCCTTGGCCGGGGCGGCGGAGGTGCGCGACGGCGCGGGCGTGGTGGTGACAGCTGTCGGGGGCGTGGTGGTGGCCGGGCCGTCCGAAGGGGTGCCTGCCACCACAGCGGCATGCGCGGAAGGCGAAGAGGAGGAGAGGGCACCCGAGCCGGCGTGGGAACCCGACGCATCCTGGCATCCGGTCAACACCATGACTCCGCCCAATCACCGCCATCACCGACGTACCTCTGAGACCAGGCATGGCGGGTCCTCTCGTCGACCGACGAAGCTGATGAAGCCACGACCACGACCTGCGTGACCACCGTGACCAGGGTGTGCGGCGCCGTGCGGCCGGCCACACGCTCGTTCCTGGACACACAGGACAGTTCCGGGGGTTGCAAGGAGAGGCATGCGGGACGGTCTCGGTTCCATATACGCGTGCGTGCCCGGTGGTTCGCCTCGGCCGTCGTGTCCCGCCCACCTGTCGGGTCGTAGAGACCGCGCGACTGCACGAGGAGAGAACAGTCGGACCGTGATGGGCCGCGGTACCGGCGTGCGCAGTCGTGGCGGCCGCTCCTGGCGCGGCTCCACGACCGGCTCGGCCGCCCGGAAGACGAACCTGGCAGGAAGCAGCCGTACAACGCCGCCGGCTTCAAGGTGGCGGACGTGGGGCCGTGCTGTCACAGGGCTGGGCATCTCCGTCGCCCGAGGACGGCGTGCACAAGCACCGCACGACCGAGCACGCCTGACCAGGCGGCAGGTCGCCCGCACTGTCGCGGGCGGCCCGCTCCAGCTGCGGTTGTCGCTCCGGATAAAGTCACAGTGACTGCCCAACCAGCTGCCGGTGCACGCCTGGCCAGTGCTCCGGCCTCCCCTGGCGGAAGACAGCCCACATCGACCCTCCCGATCCAAGACCCGGACCAGTATCGGGCCAAGGCACTGCGTAGAGCCTCGAACGTGGGCATCTGTCCAGGCCATTGGGCATCCCGCTCGGGTACCACCAACAAAAGAACTATGCCAGGCAGGAGACGCCCGTCAGGCCTGTCACGCCCCGGCCTCCGCGTATTGCGCACGGATGCGATGCTTGGCGATCTTGCCGTTGTCGTCACGTGGCAGGTCGTCGACGATCTCGATGTTCCGCGGGACCTTGAATCCGGCGAGCGTGGCGCGCAGGGCCCGGCCGAGCTCCCCCGGGTCGATCACGGCATCGCGCTCCGGTTGCACCAGGGCGTGCAGCCGCTCTCCGAATTCGGGGTCGGGCACACCGAACACCGCACAGTCGAGCACACCGGGCTGGCCGAGGATCGCGTTCTCGATCTCGACCGGATAGATGTTGACTCCGCCCGAGATCACCATGTCCACTGCGCGATCGCAGATGTAGAGGTAACCGTCCGCGTCGAGGTAGCCCATGTCCCCGAGGGTGATCAGGTCGTCCAGGGCGACGCCCTCACGCGCATCGGGCTGATTCCGGTAGGTGAAGTCGGTGTACGCGGGCTGCCGCACGTAGATGATCCCGGTCTCACCTGGGTGACAGTCCGCGCCGTCCGGGGAGACGATGCGGATCCGCGCCTCGCCGACCGGACGGCCGACACTGCCGGGACGCTCGAGTGCCTCCTTCGAGTCGATCACGGTGATCCAGCCGCTCTCGCTGGAGGCGTAGGTCTCGTACACGATCGGACCGAGCCAGTCGATCAGCGCCTGCTTCACCTCCGGAGCACAGGGCGCGCCCGTGGATCCGACGAACCGCAGGGAGGACAGGTCATAGCGCTCACGCACGCTGTGGGGCAGTTTCAGCAGGCGGACGTACATGGTCGGGACGCAGTACAGGGTGTCGATGCGGTGGCGTTCGATCAGGGCGAGCGTCTGCTCGGCGTCGAAGCGAGGCGCGATGACGAGGGTGTCGGCGATCTGGCTCGTCCACTGCGCGAAACCGCTCGGCGCACTGTGGTAGAGCGGAGCCGGTACGAGGGCACGGCAGCCGGCCCGCACCCCGAAGCAGGCCTCCATCACCTCGAGGGACCACCTTCGGTACAGCTCCAGTTCCGTCAGGGGTATGGGAGCGCGGACCACGCCCTTGGGCCGTCCGGTCGTGCCCGAGGTGTAGGCCATGTGCCCGCGCGGTGCGACGACCGGGCCGCTGTAATCGGGCTGCTGCACCAGCCAGTTCTCGTACTCGACCGCTTCTCCGCCGGCATCGCCCGCGACGGCGAGTGTGGTGACGCCGTGGGGCAGCACGGCGCGTGCCGCATGGAGCAGATCGGCGTGGCCGATCACCGCCCGGGCGCCGCAGTCCTCAAGAATGTAGCCGATTTCGGGCGGCGTGAAATGCCAGTTGAGAGGGCAGTAGGAGAACCCGCCGATGCGGCAGGCGAGGATGATGTCCACGTAGACGGGGTCGTTGCGCAGGAGCACCGCGACCACATCGCCCTCGCGCAGCCCCAGCGCCGCCAGTCCGCCCGCCAGTTTGCGCGCCCGGGCATCGAGCTCCTCGGGGGCGATTTCCTTGTCTTCGAAGCAGAGGGTTGCAGTCATCCGGAATCCTTGTCTCCTATCCGCGGAACGCGTTGTGCCCGGTGAACGCCTGGCCGAGCACCAGCTGGTGTATTTCGGCCGTGCCCTCGTAGGTCAGCACCGTTTCGAGGTTCACCATGTGCCGGATCACCGGGTACTCCAGCGAGATGCCGTTGCCACCCAGGATGGAGCGCGCGGTCCGGCAGATGTCGAGCGCCTCGCGTGTGTTGTTGAGCTTGCCGAAGCTGACCTGTTCGGGGCGCAGGCCGGTCCTGTCCTTCTGACGGCCGAGGTGCAGGGCCAGCAGCAGGCCCTTGTTCAGCTCCACCGCCATGTCGACGAGCTTGGCCTGAGTGAGCTGGAAGCCGGCGATCGGCCTGCCGAACTGCGTGCGCTGTCCCGCGTATTCGAGCGCGGCCTGCCAGGCGGACCGGGAGGAGCCCATGACGCCCCAGATGATTCCGTACCGCGCCTCGGTCAGGCAGCCGAGTGGTCCGGAGAGCCCCTTCGCCTTGGGCAGCATCGCGCCGTCGGGCAACCGGACGTCGTCCAGCACCAGTTCGCTGGTCACCGACGCCCGCAAGGACAGCTTGTGCTTGATCTTGTGGGCACTGAATCCAGGCGTGTCGGTCGGAACGACGAAACCACGGATCCCGCCCTCGGCGGACGCCCACACCACAGCCACGTCGGCGATGCTGCCGTTGGTGATCCACATCTTGCGGCCGTTCAACACCCAGTCCGTGCCATCGCGCCGGGCCGTGGTCGTCATCGAGCCCGGGTCGGATCCGGAGTCGGGCTCGGTCAGGCCGAAGCACCCGATGGCCTCGCCGGCGGCCATGCGTGGCAGCCACTCCTGCTTCTGCTCCTCGGACCCGTTCGCCCAGATCGCGTACATCGCCAGCGAGCCCTGCACGGAGACCATCGAGCGAATGCCCGAGTCGGCGGCTTCCAGTTCCAGGCAGGCCAGA
Source organism: Streptomyces sp. NPDC127197 (assembly GCF_042672405.1). NCBI lineage: Bacteria > Bacillati > Actinomycetota > Actinomycetes > Kitasatosporales > Streptomycetaceae > Streptomyces > Streptomyces sp. NPDC127197. The sequence goes on from NZ_JBHXVG010000018.1 coordinate 5,238, forward strand.
CCGTAGTGCACCGCGCTCGCGCCACCGCACCCGTAACCCTCGAGGTGCATGCCGAGCACGCCGAGCTTGCCGAACTCCTTGGCGAGCTCCCGCGCGGTCGGCAGGTCGCCGGCCTCGAACCAGTCCCCGACGTACGGGGTCACGTGTTCCGCACAGAACTTCCGGACGGTGTCGCGGACGGCCAGTTCGTCGTCGGAGAGCTGGGAGTCCAGGCCCAGCGGATCCATCGGGTCGAATGGAGCGAGAGTACGGCTGTTGCTCACAGAGCTTCCTCAGGTGACGTCGTGATGGTGACAGTGAGTGGGGTGTCAGCCGCGGTCGACGACCGCGGTGCCTGTCCTGGCGGGGTCCGGGCCGGTGCCCATCGTGTCGGGGCGGACGGTGGAGCGGGCGCCACGCAGCCGGCCGATGGGGGTGCGGCGGGCGGCGGCGCAGTACACGGGGAGCACGGGGCCTCCTGTTCGGCGGCGTACTGCCGAAATTAAACTAGCACTGCAAGTTTTTTGGGAATGTAACCCGTAACACCGTCGACTGTGAAGCCGCACCGTGGAGCGCATGGGCGTGCCGGGCGCCGACGTCAGCACGTTCACCGGAGACGCCGGAACCTGACCGCGGCACCCCTGACCGGCCCCGGCAGGGCTGCTCCGTCGCCCTCTTGTAGCCGATCACTGTTCGGTTTACTCTGCCGAAATAACCGAACAGCGATCGGCCACCCCGAGCGCCACCCGGCGTCACAGAGCGCGGTCACGACCGTCGCCGCGCCGCCACCGGGCCCATCCCCTCGTGTTCATCCGTTGCATCCGTCCGGCGCAGCCGACTCGCCGAGCTGCCCACAGGCACGCTCCGAGCCTCGTCAGGCCGTCGGTCCAGGACCCATGTCCGCCAGTCCTTCGCTGACCCATGTCAGCGCTCTTTTGTGATGGCAGGAGACCCTTATGGCAGCTTTGTCACTCGCGGCTACGCTCGCCGAACCCGCCCGCCGCTCCCCCGGCAGCCTCGCGCTGGTCGAAGGCGGCGTCCGTCTGACGTATGGCGAGTTGTGGGCCGAGGCCCTGCGTTATGCCGCCGCGCTACGGGAGCAGGGCGTGCGCCCCGACGACCGTGTGGCGTTGCTGTGCCCCAATACTGCGGACTTCGTTCGCACCTACTACGCCATCCTGGCCCTGGGCGGTGTCGTCGTGCCGGTGCCGACGCTGCTCAACGCCGACGAAGTCGCATATATCCTCCAGCACTCCGGCGCCCGAACGCTCATCACCGAGGTGAGCCACCTCGATCTCGGCCGGAAGGCGGCGCAGACGGCGGGGATCTCCTTCCTGCCCCTCGGGGACGGCCACAACAGCGGGTCGTTGGACACACTCGCACGCTCGGCCGACCCTCTGAGTACGTACATCACCCGCGATACCGACGACCCAGCCGTCATCTTCTACACCTCCGGCACCACAGGACGCCCCAAAGGTGCTGTACTCACCCACTTCAATCTGGTCATGAACGCGACGGTGAACGCGTTCGACGCCGTTCATCTGCGCTCCGACGATGTCGTGCTCGGCTGCCTGCCGCTGTTTCACACCTTCGGCCAGACCGTGGCCATGAACGCCACCTTCCGCGCAGGTGCCACCCTCGTGCTGCAGCCCCGGTTCGATCCGGACGGCGCCATCACCCTCATGCGGGACGAAGGGGTCACCGCGTTCTACGGCGTACCGACGATGTTCGTCAGGCTCCTGGACAGCGCGGCGGATCGGCCGGAGCTCCCGCAGCTGGGCATGTGCATCTCCGGCGGTGCGTCACTGCCAGTCACGGTGCTCGAGCGCTTCGAGAAGGCCTTCACCACCACCGTGTACGAGGGCTACGGCCTGTCGGAGACGTCTCCGACCGCGAGCGTCAACCAGCCCGGGTACGGGAGGCGGCCCGGCACCGTCGGCCATCCCCTGTGGGGTGTTGAGGTGGAAATCGCCGACGCCGGTATCGAGGACTGCATCGTGCTGCTGCCGTCCGGCGAGACGGGCGAGATCGTTATTCGCGGTCACAACGTCATGGCCGGTTATCTCGGTGATCCGGCGGCCACCGACGCAGCCATCGTCGACGGCTGGTTCCGTACCGGCGACATCGGACTCAAGGATGCCGACGGGTTTCTCTCCATCGTCGACCGCAAGAAGGATCTCATCATCCGCGGTGGCTTCAACGTCTACCCCCGCGAGGTCGAAGAAGCCCTGGCGCGCCATCCCGACATCACCGAGGCAGCCGTCATCGGCATCCCCGACGACGAACGCGGCGAAGAAATCTGCGCCGTTGTCGTGCCGCGCTCCGGGCGCCCTGTCGATCCCGACGCCCTCATCGCGTGGACCCGCGACCGGTTGGGCCGCCACAAGTACCCCCGTCGCGTCGAGGTCGTCGACCGTCTGCCGCTCGGCCCCAGCCACAAGGTGCTCAAGCGGGAACTGCGCCGGCAGTTCACCCAGCAGGCCACCCCCCGTGCCACTGAAAGGACCGTCACTTCATGACTGCTCAGGACACCACGACAGACCCGCAGAAGCACGTCGATACAGCGACGGTTCCGCGCTCCGAGGTGCGCCGTGCAGCCTTCACGGCCATGGCCACCTCCGCCATCGAGTGGTACGACTTCTTCATCTACGGCACGGCCGCCGCGCTCGTGTTCAGTACCAAGTTCTTCCCGTCGTTCAGCCCCGTCGCCGGAGTGCTCGCTGCTTTCGCAACGTTCGCAATCGGCTTCGCCGCCCGCCCGCTCGGGGGCATCGTCTGCGGCCACTACGGCGACAAGTTCGGCCGCAAACCCGTTCTGGTGGCGACACTGATCGTCATGGGCGGGGCGACCACGCTGATCGGTCTGCTGCCCACCTTCTCCGTGATCGGGATCGCCGCACCCATCATCCTGGCGCTGCTCCGCTTCGCCCAGGGCCTGGCGGTCGGGGGACAGTGGGGCGGTGCGATGCTCGTCGCGACGGAGTACGCACCGCCCGGGCGGAGAGGCCTGTACGGCAGCTTTGTGCAGCTCGGCGTGCCGATCGGCCTGATCCTCGGCAATCTGACCTTCCTCTTCATGACCAGCGTGATCGCCAAGGACGACTTCGAGGCATGGGGATGGCGGGTGCCGTTCCTCTTCAGCATCGTGATGATCGCGCTGGCGGTGTTCGTTCACCGGCGGCTGGAGGAGACGCCGGCGTTCCAGCGCGCGGAGGAGCGGCTGGCCGAGGGCAAGGCGGCCCGGCGGCGCTCGCCGGTGCTGGAGGTGCTGCGCTCCCAGCCCAAGCAGGTCCTGCTCGCGGCCGGTTCGTTCCTCGTCGTCAATGCGACCTTCTACCTGCTGGTGACCGGCATGCTGGACTACGGCAACAGGCACCTGGGGATGGGCCAGAGCTCCGTACTCACTGCCGTACTGCTGGGCAACGCCGCCCAGCTCGTCGCACTCCCGCTCTTCGCGGCGCTCTCGGACCGTCTGGGCCGCCGTCGGGTCTACGCGGCCGGGGTACTGGCGCTGGGTGTCTGGGCGTTCCCGATGTTCCAGCTCGTCGACACCAAGCAGTTCCCGCTCGTTGTCCTTGCCCTGGTCGGGGGCGTCATCTGTCTGTCGGCGGCGTACGGCCCGCAGGCGGCGCTGTTCGCGGAGATGTTCAGCGCTGAGGTGCGCTACTCCGGCGCCTCCCTCGGCTACCAGATCGCCTCGGTGCTCGGCGGTGGTCTGGCACCGTTCCTGATGGTTCTGCTGCTGGAGTCCACACACACGTCGATGTCGATCTCCATCTACGTGGCAGTGATGGCGGCCGTCGCTCTGCTGTCGCTGTGGCGGATCAAACCGGTTCGCGATCCGGCGGAATAGCCGTCGCTTCGCCGCGCCCTCCCTGCGGTCCGGACCGCGGACCGCAGGGAGGGCCTGCCTGTAAGGTGAGGTCAGAAGCTGGGCACTGCGGATGCCCGCCCGCCACACGACACTGGGGGGTGCATCGGTGGTTCGGCCGACCAGACCGATCCTCAGCCGGGAGCGCATCTGTACCGCGGCACTGGCCATCGTGGACGAGGAAGGCCTCGCCGAGCTGTCGATGCGCAAGCTCGCCCGAAGCCTCGGGGTCCAGGTCTCCTCGCTCTATGAGCACGTGAAGACCAAGGACGATGTCCTTCACGAGGTCGCGAACACCATCATGGCGAGCGTGGATGTCTCGGGCTTCGAGACCGGCGACTGGCGTCATGGAGTGGCGTCCTGGGCACGGTCGTATCGCGCTGCGCTGGCCGCTCACCCCAACATCGTTCCGTTCCTGGCCTACGGACCAGCACATCGCGACGCGTCCTTGCAGCGGGCCAACACCGTTCACGGCGGCCTGGTGGCGGGAGGCTGGCCTCCCCGGTACGCGACGATGATCGGAGCTTCGACCAAGTACCTGGTGGTCGGTGCCGCGATGAGCTCCTTCGCCGGAGGGTTCGACGACGATATCCAGGTCTACATGGGCCGATATCCGCACCTGGCCGGGGCCCACCGTTTGCGCGAGCACGCCGACAACATCGACCCCGACAGCTTCGAACTCGCCCTCGACATGTTCCTCGACGGTCTCACGGCACTGCACGCCCGGATTGCCGCACCCGCGGAGGATCCCGGGGAGTCCTGACAGGCGTACCGCTGCATGTCTGCGAGGTGACTTGCAGCGGTCGGCGCCTCGGCCGCGATCAGGTCGTCTCCTCAGGGTGCAGGCGTCCCAGTAGCTCGTAGAGACTGCGGCGCCCCTCCTCGTCCAGACGCGCGAAGGCTGCCGAAGTGGCCCGCATGTCGGCGCGGATGAGGCGAACGGCCTCCCTTCCCTCATCGGTGGCGACCACGTTCTTGATCCGCCGGTCGGCCGCATCGAGGTGCCTGGAGACCAGCCCACGTGCCTCCAGCCGGTCGACGAGCCCGGTGATGTTGGAGGCGTCACAGGAGAGCAGCCCTGCGAGGCCTCGCATGGGCAGCGGCTGCCGAAGCAGGATGAGCATCTTGGCCTGCGTCATGGTGAGCCCGTGCATTGCGGCGGCCGCTGTCAGGTCGCGGTAGTAACCGGCAGCAGCGCGTGCCAAGCGGTCCATGAGTGCGTCGTGAGCAGGATCGCTGCCCTGCGCGGCGGAGCGGTCGGCGGGTGGGGCGGGAGTGTGGGCCATGCCTCAATTGTAAGGGAAGCTCAACGTTTGACTTCCTCAACCATTGAGGTTTACTGTCTCGCTCACTGCTTGGCTGCATCAAGCATCTAACTCGTCGACGAGTCTCCCTTCGTTGAGCTCCCGCCACGACACCCCGCCCCGCCCCGGAGAAAGCACCCGTGTCACAACCCCTTGCTCCGCCGCACGGCCGACACCGGGCCGAGACCTCGGTCATCCTTGCCCTGAGCCTCGCCGCGATGGTCGTGTCGATGATGCAGACACTGGTGGTGCCGATCCTCGGCCTGATCCAGAGCAGCCTCGGCGCCGGCTCGGCCGAGGTCAGCTGGGTCACCACCGCGACCCTGCTCTCTGCTGCCGTCTTCACCCCGCTGCTCGGCCGCTTCGGCGACCAGCACGGCAAGAAGCCGACCCTCATCGGCGTGCTGGCGGTGATGATCGTCGGCTCTGTCCTGGCCGCCACGACCGACTCGCTGCTCTGGCTGATCGTCGGCCGCGTGTTGCAGGGCGCCGCCACCGCGATCTTCCCGCTCGCTCTGTCGGTACTCCGCGAGGAGGTCCCTGCCCGCCGTCTGCCGGGAGCGATGGCGCTGGTCAGCGGCACCCTGGCGTTCGGCAGCGGTTTCGCACTGGTCACCACCGGCCTGTTGACCCGCGGCGAGGACGCCGACTACCACCGCGTCTTCTGGCTGGCCACCGGCCTCGCAGTGGTCACCCTGCTCGCCGTCGTCCTCCTCGTACCGGCAAGCCGCACCAAGACCGGCGGACGCACCGACATACTCGGCGCTCTCACCCTCGGCCTCTTCCTGGTTCTCCTGCTGCTGCCGATCTCCCAGGGCCACGAGTGGGGCTGGACCTCCGCCCGTACGCTGGGCAGCTTCACCGGAGCGGTCATCATGGCCGGCGTCTGGAGCTTCACCGAGAGCCGGGTCCGCGAACCCATGGTCGACATGCGGATGTTCCTCCACCGCCCGGTGCTCTTCAGCAACCTCGCGGGCCTCTTCGTGGGATTCGGGATGTTCGCCCAGTTCCTCGGCGTCTCCTATCTGGCGCAGGTGCCGAGGGACGTCGCAGGCTACGGCTTCGGCGCCTCCGTTCTCCGCGCCTCCGTCGAGTACCTGCTGCCCAGCACGATCGCGTCCCTCGTCGCCTCCCAGTTCGGTGGCCTGCTGATCCGCAGGATCGGCCCACGCCTCACCCTCGCCCTCAGCGCAACGACGGGCGTCGCCGGCTTCGCCTGGCTGGCCGCGGCGCACTCCTCGACCCCCTCGGTCATCGGCGCCGGAATGGCTGTCGGAACAGCCATCAGCCTCGGCTACGCCGCGATGCCCGCCCTCATCGTCGCGGGCGTGCCACCCCACCAGACCGGCATCGCCAACGGCATCAATTCCATCTCCCGGTCCGTCGGCAGCTCGATCGGCAGCGCGCTGATCACTTCACTGCTCGCCTCCAGAACCATCGAGAACCTTCCGGCCGGAATGCCCCCGCTGCCCGCCGAGAGCCAGTTCACCCTGAGCTTCATCCTTGCCGGTGTCGCCTTCTCCTTCGTCCTGGCCCTCTCGCTGGTCGGCCTCAAACGGGAACAGCAGGCGCCCCGTACGGAACACCTGCCCGCCACGGAGTCGGCCGCTGCCACCACCGCTGCCTGACAAGCCCCACCGCGATCTGCACCACTGCACCAAGGAGTTACCGGCACCCTGCCGGACAACAAGACCCACCACCACCGTGCGACCCGCGCGCACCGTTGTAAAGGAGACAGATATGACCGCAGTTCTGTTCGTCGTCACCAGCGCCGACCACTGGACGCTCGCCGACGGCACCCTGCACCCCACCGGCTACTGGGCCGAGGAACTCGCCGCACCGCACCGGCTGTTCCGCGAGGCCGGTTTCGATGTCACCATCGCCACACCCGGCGGCGTGACCCCGACCGTCGACGCCGTCAGCCTTGCCGCCGAGTCCACCGGCGGCAAGGAGCAGGCCGACGCCATCGCCGCGTACCTGGCTTCCATCCGCGCCGACCTGGAGAACCCTGTCAAGGTCGAGGAGATCGACCTAGACGCGTACGACGCCGTCCTCTACCCCGGTGGCCACGGCCCCATGGAGGACCTCGCCGTCAACGCCGACTCCGGTCGCCTGCTCACCGCGGCGCTGGACTCCGGCAAGCCCCTCGCGGTGCTGTGCCACGCCCCCGCGGCCCTGCTCGCCGCCCGGCGCGAGGACGGCAGCTGGCCGTTCGCCGGTTACCGCATGACCGGCTTCACCAACGACGAGGAGACCGCGGCCGGTTTCGCCGACAAGGCCACCTGGCTGCTCCAGGACCGCCTGGTGGAGCTCGGCGCCGACTTCCACGCCGCCGCCCCGTTCAGCGAGCACGTCGTGACGGACCGCAACCTGCACACCGGTCAGAACCCCGCCTCCTCCGAGCAGCTCGCCCGGAACATCATCGAGATCCTCAACCGCGGCTGATCCCCTTGCCCGACGCCGGCGCCCGGGCTGCCCCGCGGCGCGGCGACAACGCCCCCGTCCCCGTACCGCACCTGTGAGGGAACCATGAACAATCCAGCGCCCGAGCAGCCCGCCGAGCTCGTCGCCCGGCTGCGCGCCACCTTCCGCGCCGGCAAGACCAAGCCCATGGCCTGGCGCACCGAGCAGCTGCACCGGATGCGTACCCTGCTCACCGAACAGGGGGAGACATTCGCCGCGGCACTCCACGCCGACTTGGGGAAGAGCTCCACCGAGGCGTACCGCACGGAGATCGACTTCGTCATACGCGAGATCGACCACACCCTGGAACATCTCGACGGGTGGCTGCGCCCCGAACAGGCCCCCGTCCCCGCGTTCATCGGGGAGGCGAGTGCCTGGACGCAGTACGACCCGCTGGGCGTCGTGCTCGTCATCGCCCCCTGGAACTACCCGGCGCAGCTGCTGCTGGCCCCGGTCGCCGGTGCCCTGGCCGCGGGCAACGCGGTGGTCGCCAAGCCCAGCGAACTGGCCCCGGCCACGTCCGCCGCCCTGGCCCGCCTCCTGCCGCAGTACCTCGACACCGACGCGGTCGCCGTGGTCGAAGGCGGCGTCCCGGAGACCACCGCCCTGCTCGAGCAGCGCTTCGACCACATCCTCTACACCGGCAACGGCACGGTCGGCCGCATCGTGATGGCCGCGGCCGCCCGGCACCTCACCCCCGTCACCCTCGAACTCGGCGGCAAATCCCCGGCGTTCGTGGACCGTGGCACCGACCTGGACACCGTCGCCGCCCGCCTCGCGGCCGGGAAGTTCCTCAACGCCGGACAGACCTGCGTCGCGCCCGACTACGTCCTCACCGACCGTGAGACCGCACGCGCTCTGGAAGCCGCACTGGCCAAGGCCATCGAGGCGCTGTATGGGCCCGACCCCGCCGCCTCCCCGGAGTACGGCCGTATCGTCAACGCACGCCACTTCGACCGGCTGACCGCCCTCCTCACCTCCGGCCGCCAGGTCACCGGCGGCGCGTACGACCGCGAGACGAAGTACATCGCGCCGACCGTCCTGGCCGAGGTGTCACCTGACGCGCCCGTCATGCAGGAGGAGATCTTCGGCCCGATCCTCCCGATCGTCGAGGTGCCCGGACTCGACGAGGCCATCGACTTCATCAACGACCGCGACAAGCCGCTGGCCCTGTACGCGTTCACCGAATCGGACACCACCCGGGAACGGTTGGCGGCCGAAACCTCCTCGGGCGGCCTCGGGTTCGGCCTGCCGCTGGCCCATCTCACCATCTCCGACCTGCCGTTCGGCGGCGTCGGCGAAAGCGGCATGGGCAGCTACCACGGCCGCTACTCCATCGAGACCTTCAGCCACCGCAAAGCCGTCCTCGCCAAGCCCCTCAGCTGATCCACCCCAGCCGTGCATGAGCACGGCGGAAAGAGACATTCCCACCATGAACGCTCTCCCCACCACCAGCCGCGAATGGCACCTGGTCGCCCGCCCGAACGGTGTGCCCCGGCCGCAGGACTTCGCCCTGCGCGAGGTTCCCCTCACCGAGCCCGGCTCCGGTCAGATCCTCGTACACAACCTTCACCTGTCGGTCGACCCGTACATGCGCGGCCGGATGAACGACGTGAAGTCCTACATCCCTCCCTTCCAGCTGAACCAGCCGATGGACGGGGGTGCGGTCGGCGTCGTCGTCGCCGTGGGCGATGGCTCCCCCGCCGGCTCCATCGCCGTGGGTGATCACGTCCTGCACGGGCTCGGCTGGCGGGAGTACGCGCTCCTCGACGCGGCGGACGCCGTGCAGGTCGACGCCGGGAACGCTCCGCTGAGCACGTACCTCGGTGTCCTCGGCATGCCCGGACTGACCGCTTACGCAGGTCTGCTGCGCGTGGCGGAGTTCCACGAGGGCGACACCGTCTTCGTCTCCGGCGCGGCCGGTGCGGTCGGCAGCCAGGTCGGGCAGATCGCCCGGCTCAAGGGCGCCAAGCGGGTCATCGGCAGCGCGGGCTCTGACGAGAAGGTCCAACTGCTCCTCAAGAAGTACGGCTTCGACGCCGCCTTCAACTACAAGAACGGGCCCGTGGCCGAGCAGCTCAAGGCGGCGGCCCCGGATGGCATCGACGTCTACTTCGACAACGTCGGCGGCGACCACCTCGAGGCCGCGATCGGCGCCCTGAACGTGCATGGCCGCGCAGCGCTGTGCGGGGCCATCGCCCAGTACAACGCGACCGATCCGGCCCCCGGCCCGCGCAACCTCGCACTCGCCATCGGCAAGCGCCTCACCCTGCGCGGCCTGCTGGTCTCCGACCACAACGACCTGCAGCAGCAGTTCGTGCAGGAGGTCGGCGGCTGGATCCGCGACGGGAAGCTCCGCTACGAGGAGACCGTCGTGGAAGGCATCGAGAACAACGTCGAGGCATTCCTCGGCATGCTCCGCGGCGACAACACCGGCAAGATGATCGTCACCTTGCCGACACGGGCCGCAGTCGACAACTGACCATCGTGGGCGGACTGCACGGCAGAGTCCGCACTCCTCAGCGCGTGGGCCCGGGGCTCCTGCCACCGGGCCCATGCCGGGGTTTGCATGGTTCAAGAATCGGACGTCGACTCCCGTGATCGACAGTTGCGCCAAAACCTTTCACGGGGATGACCGGTAGGTAGCGGGGTTGGTCATGGCGTGTCGTCGTGGCCCAGCCCCACGCAGGTCCGCGATCTCAGGAAGAGGCTCGAACCACGGCAACCTACGACTTGCGGCAGCATCACGACAGGGGCGGCGAACCTGTCCCTCTTCTCGGAGCGCTCACGACGCCGCATACGTCTCGGACATGATGAGGCGTACTCTTCCCGCGCCATCCCTATCCACCTGCGCAAGCGAGGCGTGAGAGCAGTGATCGGGACCGGCCGGTCGACGATGCCCGAGGGCGGATATGGGGCGGCGACGGAGGCGGGCAGCAAGGGGGGTGAGCCGCCCAGTCCGACGAGCGTGAGCAGTTGGGCCAAGTCGCGGCCCTCGCTGCGGATCTCGTCGAGGAACCGGTGCAGATCGCCGGGGCACAGGCCGAGGTCGGCGAGGGCCAGGCGTCCCGGGCGGCGGACCACATCGGCTTCCGCCGGGGCGGTGTGCTCTGGGACGGCGGACCTGGGTCTCCATGCCGTCGATGCGCAAGGTGACGTTCTCGGCCGTGGCGTAGGCGCATGGGTCAGGCCGGTGCGAAGGTGGACCAGGGTGGCCGGCAGCCGGTCGGTGAAGACCAGCCCATACCTCGGCCCCCCTCCGGCCTGCCGCCGGCGGGCGCCCCGGCGCCGCTCGTGCCCTGCGGACACGCAGCGCGCTTCCCAGCGTGGCGCGAGTTCCTCGATCAACTCGCCGGGATGCTGGCGTGTGACGCCGAACAAGGCTGGATGCGACATGGCCGCGCGGGCCTGCTTGATCTTCGCACCTCAAGAACCCGGGCGGCCATCGTCGTGTCACGGCCACCCGCGATCATTCGCGAGGCAAATCGTCAAGTTCGTGCGGGGCGGGCCGGAAGGCCCATGGGGTTGGGGAAGGGGATGATGCCGGAGGTGAGGACCTGGTCGGCCAGCAGGCTGAGCAGACCGAGGAGCTGGGCGGTCTCGGTCTGTGTGAGGGCGCGGTAGGGCCGGACGGCGAGGGCATCGGTGCGGACCTCGATGTGGGCACGCAGGCCGCGCCCCTCGGCGGTGGGGCGCCCGCTGCTTTCCAGTAGTCCCCGTGCGGTGAGGCGGTCCGCAGCCATCTGCCAGTCCTCCTCGGACCAGCCGCGGTTGTCCCGCAGGATCGCCACGGGCACGCCCTCGCATGCGGCGAAGAGCACGTGGGCCTCGCAGCCGTCCAGGCCCTCGGCGGTCAGCACGGCGACGTGGCCGTCACCGCGGTGCTCGCGCAGCGCCGTGGTGGCCTGCCAGAGGGCGCTGACCGGGTCCTCGGGCCTGGGCAGCCCGCGGTTGGCGGCGAACAACGGACGCCCAGCGCCGTCCGCAACGGCAACCGTCCGTTCCAACAGCGGGACGACCTTTGCCGCCGCGTCCGCCGCCGACGGCGCTACTCGGCGCAGCGCTGCGGTGGCCGCCTCAGCGCGGGCACGGAGCACGGCCTCGGGTGTGGCGAATCCCCATGCGTCGGGGATGGCGCGTCGCACCATGGCGGGGTGGAAGTTGAAGAAGGCCGCCTCCACCGCACCCGCCGCCACCGCTCCCAGCGGCGCGGCCCGGGCTGCGAAGTAGCCCATCCAAAATCCGCGCAGGCCGACCATGCGGTTGGCCTCGCGGCTCTCGGGCGCGAAGTACGTGACCGCGTGCAGGGGTTCGAGGACCTGCCAGACCGTACGGGCGAATGCTGCTTCCACGTGTGCCATCCTCCCTGACAGTGCAACACCGGACCCAGGCAGGGTCGGGTGCACACCAGCCGAACCTCCAGGCCAACACGGCCCAACAGCAATCGCGGGGCAACTCGTAAGTCCTGCGGGGTGACAAACCTGGGCTGCGCGCGCCGGCACCGCGCGTAACGGCCGGGTCCCACCTCTGCGGTGGTGGCGTCAGTTGAATGTCCCGGCCTCGTCGGCCAGCCGCGTCAGCAACGGCGAGGGCTCCCAACCGTCATCTCCGTGGAACCGCCTGAGTCCGGAGAGGACATGTGCGGCACCCACCGTGTCGGCGTAGAACATCGGTCCGCCGCGGTACCTCGGGAAGCCGTACCCCGCGATGTAGACCACGTCGATGTCCGAGGCACGCAGGGCTATGCCTTCGTCGAGGATGCGCGCGCCCTCGTCGACGAGTGCGAACACGAGGCGCTGCACGATCTCGTCCGCCTCGAAGGTACGCAGCTCGGTGCCGTGCTGAGTGTGGAATGAAGCCAGCAGCTCGTCGACGACGGGGCTCGGGATCGCCTCGCGACTGCCGGGCTTGTAGTCGTACCACCCGGCACCGGCCTTCTGCCCGAACCTGCCCATTTCGCACAGGGCATCGGCGATCTCGTCCCGGGGCATGCCGGGGTCTTCCGCGTAGCGCCGCTTGCGGATCGCCCATCCGATGTCGTTGCCCGCCAGGTCGGATGTCCGGAACGGGCCCATGGCGAAGCCGAAGGTCTCCGCGGCGGAATCGATATCGGCCGGTGTCGCGCCCGCGCGGAGGAGTTCCATCGCGGCATCCCGGTACTTGGCCAGCATCCGGTTGCCGATGAAGCCGTCGCACACCCCGGCCACCACGCCGGTCTTGCCGATCCGCTGTCCCACCGCCATGGCTGTGACCAGCACGTCGTCCACTGTCTTGGCCCCGCGCACGATCTCCAGCAGTTTCATGACATTCGCGGGGCTGAAGAAGTGCATGCCGAGAACATCCCCGGGGCGCCCGGTCACCGCGGCAATCGCATCGATGTCGAGGGTCGAGGTGTTCGACGCCAGAATCGCGCCGGGTTTCGCCACCTCATCGAGCCGGGTGAACACCGAACGCTTGACGTCCATGTCCTCGAAGGCCGCCTCGATGACCAGGTCGCTGTCCGACACGTCCGCATAGTCCAGGGTCGGTGTCAGGAGCGCCATGCGCTGCTCCAGCCCTTCGGCCGTCAACTTCCCCGTCTTCACTTGATGTTGGTAATTGCGACGCATGATGTCCAAGCCGCGGTCGAGCGCCTCCTGGCTGCTCTCCACGACGGTGACCGGAATACCCGCGTCCAGAAAGTTCATCGCGATGCCGCCGCCCATCGTTCCGGCACCGATGACCGCCACCGTGTCCACCCTCCGGGCCGACGTCCCGAGCGGGACGTCGGGGACCTTGCGGGCGGCCCGCTCGGCGAAGAAGGCGTGGCGCAGCGCGGCCGACTGCTCGCCGTTCATCAGCTCCAGGAACGTCTTCCGCTCCTCGGCCAGCCCTTCCTCGAACGGCGTGGTCGCCGCTTTCTCGACCAGAGCGAGAGCCGCCACCGGCGCCAGGAATCCTCGGCTGCGCCGGCCCAGGCGCTCCCGTATCACGCTCACCGCGGCCGCGTCGCCGGAACCCACACTCAGGTCCCGGACCCGCGGGAGCGGCCGTACCGCGGCCATCTCGGCCGCGAGTTCCAGCGCCGCCGCCATCACGTCGCCGTCCACGACCCGGTCGAAGAGCCGTTGTCCCGGGAGGTCTCCGAGCTCCCGCCCCGTACGCGGTGCACCGCCGCTGATCATGTCCGCCGCCACGGCGGCCCCCACCAGGCGTGGCAGCCGCTGGGTGCCGCCGGCGCCGGGGACCAGTCCCAGGTTCACCTCGGGGAGTCCGATCCTGCTCTTCGACGTCGCGACCCGGTAATGGGCGCCCAGCGCGAGCTCCAGTCCGCCGCCGAAACATGTGCCGTCGATCGCGGCCACGACGGGCTTGTCCGCGGCCTCCAGCGCCGCGATGACGTCGCCGAGCGTCGGCTCCGCGGTGGTCTTGGGCGTCCCGAACTCCGTGATGTCGGCCCCGGCGGAGAAGAATCCCTCGCGGCCGGTGAGCACGACGGCATCGACGTCGCCGGAGTCGAGGGCACGGTGGAGACCCTGCACGATGCCCTGCCGTGTCGCGTGCCCGAGCCCGTTGACCGGCGGGTTGTCGAGGCGGAGGATCGCTGTGCGTCCGATGACGCTGTACTGGGTGGACATGGGTGGCACCACTTCCTTGACGAATCGGTGGTCAACGCGGGTCGGTGACGGCTGAAGCGGGTGATGACAGGGACATTTCCTTGTCGCCGCCCTCCGTCGGCCGGGGCCGTTCGAAGCGCATGAGTCCCTCCTGTGCGACGGCGGCCACCAGACGCCCGCCCGTGTCGAACAGCCTTCCGCGGGTGAGCGCCCGGCCGTGCTCGGCCGAAGGGGAGACCTGGTCGTACAGCAGCCATTCGTCCGCGCGGAAGGGACGCAGGAACCACAGCGAATGGTCCAGCGACGCACCCTGTACGGCGGTTCGGGGATGTGGCAGCCGCGCGGAGCCCAGCAGTGCCATGTCGCTGAGATAGGTCAGCGCGCAGGTGTGGACGGCACCGTCGTCCGGCAGCGGACGTCCGTACCGGATCCACACCCGCTGGCAGGCCGGCGCCCCCGGGACGTGGCCGATCTCGCCCCCGGGCACCCATCGCATCTCCCAGTGGCGCCACTCCGCGGGCCGCGGCATGCCCCAGCCGTTGATGCGGTCGGACTCCGGGATGTCGTCAGGTGCCGGCACCGCCGGCATGTCCACCTGGTGGGAGAAACCGTCGTCTCCGCGATGGAACGACGCCGTCACCGTGAAGATCGCCTCCCCCGCCTGGACTGCGGTCACCCGGCGGGTGCAGAAGCTGCCGCCGTCGCGGATCCGCTCGACCAGATGGTCGGTCGGCTCGTGCGGACGGCCGGGCCGCAGGAAGTACCCGTGCAGCGAGTGAGCCGAGTACGACCGGTCGAGGGTACGCGCCGCGGCCATCAGCGACTGGGCGGCGATCTGGCCACCGAACGTCCGCGCCCACTCGCTGGGGATCGGGCCGGACCGGAACCGGTCCGGCGCAATCTCGTCGAGGGCCAGGACCTCTGGCAGACCGGCCATGCTTCGGCTCCTCTCGCTCGTCATGCGGACGTCGCCCCGCGCAGTTCTCGGCGCAGGATCTTGCCGCTGGTGGTCTTGGGCAGGTCGTCTCGGATGCTGACAGTCCGAGGGGCCTTGTAGGCGGCCAGGTGCTCGCGGCAGTAGGCGACCAGCTCTTCGGGCTCGACGGATCCTTCGGGCCTCAGGCTGACGAAGGCCGCCACCGTCTCGCCGCGGTAGGGGTCGGACACACCGACCACGGCCGCCTCGCGCACCGTGGGGTGCCGGTAGAGGACGTCCTCGACCTCGCGAGGCCACACCTTGAACCCGGAGGCGTTGATCATGTCCTTCTTGCGGTCCACCACGTACACCCAGCCCTGCCCGTCCATAAAACCGACGTCGCCGGTGAGCAGCCGCCCGTCCGGGATCGACTCCGCTGTGGCCTCGGGCCGCTTCCAGTACGCGGGAACCACCATGGGTCCTTCGACCGCGATCTCGCCGACCTCGTTCGGTCCCAGGTCCCTGCCGCCCTCGTCGACGATACGGACCATCGCGGTCGGAAGGGGCAGGCCGATCGACAAGGTGCCCGAGTCGGGATCCACGGGAGCCCGTCTGCCCACGGGCACCACTACGCAAGGGGCACTGGTCTCCGTGAGCCCGTAACCGTTGCGGATGTACAGTCCCGTCTGCTCTCGGAACCGCTCGACGACTGCGGGCGGCAGCGGGGCGCCGCCGGAGTTGAGGGTCCTCAGCGAGGTGAACGCCTCGGCGGAGAAGTCGCGGTGTGCCATCAGCGCCATGTATGCGGTGGACGGCCCGACCATGTAGGCGGGCCGTTCCCGCTTCAGCGCATCGATCACCACCCCCGACTCGAAGCGGTGGGCGAGCACCAGGGGGCTCGCGAGGTCGACCGCGTTGAGCAACTGGACGACCATGCCGGTGATGTGGAACAGCGGGGCCAGAGCGAAGATCGGCGATCCCGAGGGGATCTCGTCGTACAGGCGCAGCAGGACCGCGTTGACGGTCAGGTTGCGATGGGTGTTGGTCGCCCCCTTCGGCAGTCCGCTGGTGCCGGAGGTGTAGGAGATCAGTGCGATGTCGTCGGGTGTCAGCCCGGGTTGGGCGGGTCGCCGCCCAACCCGTGCCCTCGCCACTTCGAGGATGTCGTCCGCGCCCTCACTGCGCTGCCGGGCCAGACCGGCGAAGACGCGTGGGTCGTCCAGGGATTGCAGGTCCAGCGGGCTGGCGGTGAGCGCTGTCGTCATCCCCGCCGCGGTGGCCCGCTCACGGACGTGCTCCGACCAGGCCTGCTCATCGCACACGATCGCCGACACCCCGGAATCGGTGAGGATGTGCACGAGTTCGTCCCGGTACATCGGGTTGAGCGGTACGACTGCGCCGCCCGCCTTCCAGGCACCGAACAGCGCCAGCACGAACTGCGGGATGTTCTGCAGGTACAGCGCCAGCCGGTCGCCGGGTCGGAAGCCGCGCTCGAGCAGGTGGTGCGCCACTCCGTCGGAGAGCTCATCCACTTCCCGGTAGGTCAGCGTGCCACCGAGGTAGGTGGTGGCCGGGCGGTCGGGGGCGGTGGCCACCGCGTCGGCCAGCAGTTCCAGCGTGGTGCGGGCCGGGACCGGTTCCACCTCCCGCAGCCTTTCGGTGTACTGCGCCGTCCACGGCCTGTCGTCGAACCAGCTCATCGCTGCCGAAGCCGCCTTTCGGGGGTGAGGGTGGGGGGTGTTTCAGGTGGGGGCGCGCTGACCTTCGCACGCGACCGGTCAGCGCGTCCCGGAGATCCCGCCGTCAACGGGGATCACCGTGCCGGTCAGGTAGGCGCCCGCGCGGGAGGCGAGGAAGATCGCCGGACTCGCGATGTCCTCGGGGGTGCCGACGCGGCCGAGGGGCACCCGTTCGACCACGGCGTCCCGCAGCTCGGGGGCGTCCAGGACGTGCGCCATCATCTTGGTCGGGAACGGGCCCGGAGCAAGGGCGTTGACGGTGATGTGATCACTCGCCAGCGTGGCGGCCATCTTGCGGGTCAGCATGTGCACCGCCGCCTTGCTCGCGACGTAGGAGAAGTTGTCGGACGCGGAGACCACGAGCCCGTCGATCGACCCGATGTTGATCACTCGCGCGGGGTCCTCCGCGGTGGCGGCCGCCCGCAACTGCGGCAGCAGTCGTTGCGTCAGCGAGAAGACCGCCTTGACGTTGACGTTGAGCACCTTGTCGAAGCCCGAGTCGGGGAACTCGCCGATCGGCGCACCCCAGGCGGCTCCCGCATTGTTGACCAGGACGTTCAGCCGCGGCGCGACCTCCGCGACCCGCTCGGCCAGGCTCTCGAGGCCCTCGGCGGTGGACAGGTCCGCCGGGTGTGCCAGACAGGTTCCGGCGCCGGCGGACGTCAGCGCGGACAACTCCGCTGCCGCCTTCTCGCACGCCTCGGCCTTGCGTGAAGAGATGATCACCGTGGCCCCGGCCGCCACAAAACCGTGCGCGATCATCAGCCCGATTCCGCGTGAGCCGCCGGTTACCACCACGGTCTTTCCGCTGACGTCGAACAGTGCGGCGGGGTTCACGACACCGCCCCGATCAGGCCCGCCGCGCCCATGCCGCCGCCGATGCACATGGTGATCACGGGGTAGCGCGCGCCCCGGCTCCTGCCTTCCAGCAACGTGGGTCCGACCAACCGCGCCTCGGTCATGCCGTACGGGTGGCCGACCGAGATGCCGGTCATGCCGGCGGACCCCTGCTGCGCGGCGCACCCGAGAATCACGTCCTGCCTCATCACCGCTCCTTTCTGTATGCGTGAGTGCCAAAGCCCCGTGGGCAGGCGATCGGGTCAGATACCTGCCGTGTCCGCGACTTCGTGGGCCTTCGCCACCAGTGCGTCGATGCGCTCTGCGGTCGGGGTCCCGGACGCGGCCTTGTTCCGCGGTTCGTCCCTCGCGCGGCGCATGACGCCCTCCGCGATGATCGCGACCTTCCACAGCCCCATCGTGTGCCAGTAGCCCAGCGCCGTCAGGTCGCGTCCCGACGCCGCCGAGTAGGCCGCCACGAGTTCTTCGCGGGTCGGGAAGCCGTCGAGAGCGGTCGCGACGAAGTCGCCCGAGGTGTTCTCACCCTTGCCAGGCCAGTAGGCCAGCAGGCTGCCCATGTCCGCCAACGGATCGCCCAGCGTTGACAATTCCCAGTCGAGCACCGCGGTCACCTCCCCGGTGTCGTAGGAGGTGATGACGTTGCGCAGATGGAAGTCGCCGTGCACGAGCGTCAGTTCGCGCTGCTCCGGGACGGCCGCGACAAGGCGGTGGGTGAGGTCCTCCAGGGCGGGCAGCTCGCGGGTCCTGGACCTCTCCCACTGGGCCGACCACCGCTTGAGCTGACGCTGCGCATACGGCTTGTGGCTGGCCAGACCGGTCAGCCCGGTCACCTCGAGATCGACCGCGTGGATCTTCGCCAGCGTCCGCGGCAACGACATCCCGATCGCCCGACGGCGCTCGGGCGTCAACGACCGCGCGGTCGACATCCTGTCGACGACCTGGCCGTCCACGAACTCCATCAGCAGCAGCGGAACGTCGGTCACGGCGGGATCGTCGGTCAGCCCGAGCACCCGCGGGGTCGGGACGGCGGTGCTCTCCAGGGCGGCCAGAATCCTCGCCTCGCGGGCCACGTCGTGCGCCGACGCCAGCAGGTGGCCCAGCGGTGGGCGCCGCAGCACCCACCTACGGCCGGCCAGATCCCGTACCAGGTAGGTCAGATTCGACTGGCCGAGCCCGATCCGGTCGAAGACAAGCGGCCCGGCGAAATCGACGCCGAGGGTCTCGAACCAGCGGCTCACCGCCCCGGCGTCGATTCCGACGATGTCCGCACTAGACACTGATGCCGGCTCCCTGCCTGAACGGGAGCGCGTCACCGAGCAGTTGCCCGCCGTCGATCACCATGGTCTCGCCGGTGATCCAACTCGCGGCGTCCGAGACGAGAAAGGCAACCGCGGAGGCGATGTCGGCAGGCTCGCCGATGCGGCCCAGCGCCATCGATGCGGACACAGCCTGCTCGTGATCCTTCCAGAGAGCCTCGGCCAGTTTCGTGCGCACCACACCCGGTGCCACCGCGTTGACGCGGACCTTGGGCGAGAGTTCCAGGGCCAGTTGTTTCGTGAGATGGATGAGTGCGGCCTTCGACGCGTTGTACAACCCGATGTTCGCCTCGAAGGCCATGCCGCCGACCGACGCGGTGTTGACGACCGCCCCGCCGTGCTCGCCCATCCAGGCCCGCGTGGCCAGACCCGTCCACAGCACGGGAGCCCACAGGTTCACGTCGAAGGTTTTGGCGAACCGTCCGTGATCCTGGTCGATGACCGGCCCGAACGCCGGGTTCGTCCCCGCGTTGTTGACGAGGATGTCCAGGCTTCCGAAGCGCTCGAGCGTCAGATCCACACAGCGCTGGGCCGCCTCTTCGTCGACCGCGTGCGCACCGACGCCGACCGCTGTGCCCTTGACCTGGGCCGCGGCGGCCTCCGCTGCCTCCTGGGACCGTGAGGTGAGGACGACGTTTCCGCCGGCCGCGGCGATGGCCTGGGCGATCGCGAGCCCGATGCCGCGCGAGGCGCCGGTGACGACGGCGGTGCGACCGGTGAGATCGAGTCCTGCCATCTCAGCTCACCGCTGCCGTGGTGGCGTCGCGGTACTGCCGCAGTTCCTGCTTGGCGATGGCCCGCTTGTGGACCTCGTCGGGACCGTCCGCCAGCCGCAGCGTCCGCAGATGCGCGTACATCATCGCCAACGGGAAGTCCTCGGTCACTCCTGCTCCCCCGTGCACCTGGATCGCGCGGTCGACGATCTTCAACGCGATGTTCGGGGCGGCCACCTTGATGGCCGCGATCTCGGTGCGCGCTTCCTTGTTCCCGACCGTGTCCATCAGATACGCGGCCTTGAGCGTGAGCAGGCGGATCATCTCGATGTCGATACGCGCTTCCGCGATCCAGTCCTGGACATTGGACCGTTCGGCAACCGGGCTACCGAAGGTCACACGTGACTGCGCGCGTCGGCACATCAGCTCCAGCGCCCGCTCGGCAGCGCCGATCGCCCGCATGCAGTGGTGGATACGACCGGGCCCGAGCCGGGCCTGGCTGATCGCGAAACCCTCCCCTTCGCCCTTGAGTACGTCCTTGGCCGGCACCCGCACATTCTCGAAGGTGATCTCCGCGTGCCCCTCGCGATCCGCGTACCCGAACACCGGGAGGTTCCGGATCACGGTGATCCCGGGAGCGTCGATGGGGACGACCATCATCGACTGCTGGCGATGCGGGGCCGCCGCGGGGTCGGTCTTGCCCATCACGATGAGCACCCTGCAGTTCTTGTGCATCGCGTTCGAGGCGAACCACTTGCGGCCGTTGAGGATGTACTCGTCGCCGTCGCGCTCCATACGCAGCTTGATGTTGGTGGCGTCGGAACTGGCGACACGCGGCTCGGTCATCGCGAAGGCCGAGGCCATCGTCCCGTCGAGCAGGGGCTTGAGGTACTTCTCCTTGTGCTCGTCGGTGCCGAAGAGGGTGAGCACTTCCATGTTGCCGGTGTCGGGAGCGTTGCAGTTGCACGCCTCGGAGGCGATGTGGCTGCGCCCCATGATCTCCGCCAGCGGCGCGTACTCGAGGTTCGTCAGCCCCGGGCCCCACTCGGGGTGCGGGTGGAAGAGGTTCCACAGCCCGCGCTTGCGCGCCTCCGCCTTGAGCTCCTCGATGATCGGGGGCTGGAAGTGCGGGTCGCCCGACGCGCGCATCTGCTCGTCGTACACCGCCTCAGCGGGGTAGATGTGCGAATCCATGAACTTGAGCAGATCCGCCTGGTACTTCTTGGCGCGGTCCGACATCTCAAACAGGGACATCCGAACTCCTGACGGGGAGGGAGGGAAAACTCGGTGGGCGCTTGTCGAGGTGACTGGCCACGCCCTCGACGAAATCGGCCCCGCGGAAGGCCTGGAGCATGAGGCCTTCCGCCCGGGTCACGGAATCGGCGTAGGTGCCGTCCGCGTCGCCCTGCAGTTGGCTCTTGATGGTGGCCATGGAGGCCGGGGAGCAGCGCGTCGCCAGATCGGCGGCGTACGCGACAGCGGCATCGACCACACTGCCGGTGGGGACCAGGTGGTCGAGAAGACCGATACGCAGTGCCTCCTCGGCGTCCACCATGCGACTCGACAGCAACAGGTCCGTTGCCCGGCTGCGCCCCACCAGCCGCGGCAACAGCCAGGAGATCCCGTACTCGGCGATCAGCCCGCGCTGCGCGAATGCCGTGGTGAACCGCGCCGAGGGCGAGCCGAAGCGGATGTCGCAGTAGAGCGCCTCCACCATGCCCAGGCCCGCGGCCACTCCGTTGACCGCACCGATCAGCGGTTTGCGCAGGGTCAGCGGTACATCGCGCGGCCGGCGCCGCGCCCGGTCCGCCTCGGAGACCTCGCCGAGCGCCTGCAGCCGCTGGAGGTCGGCGCCGGCGCAGAATCCGCGTCCCGCGCCGGTGACCACGACGGCGCGTACGTCCGGATCGTCCTCGGCGGCGTCGAGCAGCGTGAAGTAGCGGTCTTCGAGTTCGTCGGTCCAGGCGTTCAGCTTGGCGGGCCGGTTGAACGTGAGCACCAGCACGGGCCCTCGGTGTTCGGCGAGGACGAGCTCGCCCGGCGCGCCGGTCATGCCTGCGCCAGCAGAGAGCTCTGGTAGCGGCGCATCCCGCGCAGCCACCGGTCGTAGTCCGAGCCCTTCTGCCGGTACATGTCCAGGACTTCTTCATGCGGCAGAATCAGGAAGCGCTCGTCCTCGATCGCGGCGAGGACGGCGTCGGCGACCTCGTCCGGCTCGAGGACGTCACCCGCGGACGTGACGGCCTGGGTGGCCGCTCTCCCCAGGGCGTCTCCGGAGTCCTTCCCGGAATACAGCAACCTGGTGTTCACCCCCATCGGGCACAGACAGCTGACATGGACCCCGCGATCGCCGTAGGTGACACTCAGCCATTCGGAGAAGGCGACGGCCGCGTGCTTGGTGACGGCGTACGTGGCGGAGCCGATCTGGGTGAGCAACCCGGCCGCAGAGGCGGTGCTGACGAAGTAGCCCTCGCCGCGCTCGAGCCACCGCGGTACCAGCAGCGTCGCCGCACGGATGTGGGCTCGCAGGTTCACGTCGATCGAGAGGTCCCAGTCCTGCTCGCCCGCGTCGAGGCCGGGTGCCCCGGCGATACCCGCGTTCGCGAAGTAGAGGTCGACCGGACCGAACGTGCGCTCCGCCAGGTCGATCAACTCCTGGATCTGAGCGGGGTCCGACGCGTCCGCGCCGACGCTGGCGGTGCTTCCCGGATGGCCGGCGTTGACTCTCGTGGATACCGCCTGCGCGGTGTCCGCGTCGAGGTCCGCGACGACGACCCGGGCACCCTCCCGAGCGAGCCGTGCGACCAGCGCGCCGCCGATGCCACCACCGCCACCGGTGACGATGGCGACTCTTTGTGCAACGTTCACAGCGAACCCTCTCCGTGGCGGGGTGTGCGGTGCCGGGGCACGGCCCTCGCGGTGCTGCGGCCGTGACCTCCGCCACCTGTATAGTTGAATCTGACGTCAGGTTCAAGTGTTGGGCGCGCGTCACCACACGGAAAAGGCGCAAGCGATCGCCACATCCGCAGAGAAAGGGTTGAGAGGGCAGAAGGGAGAAGGCCGGATCAGCGGTGGCCGGGGAACCGCAGGGCGTTCGCCCAGAGCCGGGTGACCGTGGACACGAGTTCCTCGAAGTCCACTGGCGTACCTTCGTCTTGCCCTTCGCCGAGCACGAAGGCGTTGTAGGCCATGACGCTGACCATGCTCGAGAGCGCACGGGAGGCCATCATCGGATCGACTTCACGGTCTGCGACGCCCCGCGCCTGCAGGTCGGCGATGCCGCGGGCGTTGCGGCGGATGAACGCATCCGCGCGCCGGCGTCGGAACTCTCGGAACTCCGGCTCCACTTGTGCGACCTGCTCAAGCAGTCCCATCAGCTTGGCGTTCCGCTTGTATGCCTCGAGATACGCGCGATTACTCGCCTCGAGTACCGCATACGGATCGTCGGTACCCTGCACCCGGCCCATGCCGGGGTGCAGCATGTCCTCCTGCGCCTCCAGAAGGACGGCGGCAAGCACCTCTTCCTTGTTGGCGAAGTAGGTGTAGAAGGAGCCCGCCGCGCATCGGGCCTCTTTGGTGATGTCGGTCAGGCGGGTGTCGAGGTAGCCGTCCCGCTCGAACACCTTCCGCGCGGCCTTCACCAAAGCGGCGCGCGTCCGCGCTCCGCGCTGCGTCGTCGGCGGCTCGCGCAGTGGCGAGAGGGGCGCCATCGGCGGTACCTGCTCGCTGTCCTCGGGCGCAGTGGTGTCCATTCGCGAAAGTGTACTTGAATCCGACGCCAGACTCATAAGTTCGCACGGTGCGCGGACTCGTGGGGCTGTGGCACACACCGTTACAAACGCTGAAGCCGGCTCTTCGCCTCGGCGTACTCACCGGCGAGGCGCTCGACGACCGCTGCCGCGGGAAGTACCGCCCCGACCGCGCCAACGCCCTGACCGGCACCCCAGATGTCCCGCCACGCCTTGGCCCCTTTGAGGTCCTGGTTCCCGAAGTCCATGGCGGACGGATCGGAGCCGGGCAGTGCGGCCGGATCGAGCCCCGCGGCCTCGATGCTGCCGCGGAGGTAGTTGCCGTGCACGCCGGTGATCAGGTCGGAGTACACGATGTCCGCAGCGGTGGAGTCCACGATCATCTGCTTGTACTGGTCCTCCGCGTTCGCCTCCTCGGTGGCGATGAACGCCGAACCCACGTAGGCGAGGTCCGCGCCGGCGGCTTGTACGGCGAGGATCGAGCGGCCGTGGGCGATGGAGCCCGACGGCAGGAGGGGGCCGTCGAACCAGTCGCGAATCTCCTGGACGAGCGCGAAGGGTGACTGCGTGCCGGCGTGCCCGCCCGCGCCCGCGGCGACGGCGATCAGGCCGTCCGCGCCCTTTTCAACTGCCTTGCGGGCGAACCGGTTGCTGATGACGTCGTGCAGGACGATGCCGCCGTAGGAGTGGACCGCATCGTTGACATCGGCCCGGGCGCCGAGAGAGGTGATGATGATCGGCACCTTGAACTCCACGACGGTCGCGAGGTCTTCCTCCAGGCGTGAGTTGGTCTTGTGCACGATGAGATTGACCGCGAACGGCGCGGACGGTGCCTCGGGATGGTCGGCGTCGTGCTTGGCCAACTCCTCCGTTATGTGCTGCAGCCATGCGCGCAGTGCCGACTGCGGCCGCGCGTTGAGCGCGGGGAAGGAACCCACGATGCCGGAGGCGGACTGGGCGATGACCAACTCCGGATTGGACACGATGAACATCGGCGATGCGACCACGGGCAGGCGCAGCCGGTCCTGCAGGATGGGGGGCAGGCTCATGAGCAACTCACTATGCGTCTTTCTTCTGCGGCGGAGGCATCTCGTCCGTCGACGGATGTTCAGTGCCAGCGGGCGGGTACGTCGCCGAGTGCGGGGTCGCGGGTCAGCTCCGTACGGTCGATGGAACGCTTGAGGATCTTCCCGCTCGGGCCCTTGGGCAGCGCGTCGACGAACCGGATGATGCGCGGGACCTTGTAGGCGGACAGTCGCTCTCGTGTCCAGTCCGACACGTCCCCGGCATCGAGATCCGAACCGGGCCGGGCGGCGACGAGCGCGGCGATCTCCTCGCCGTAGTGGTCGTCGGGAACGCCGATCACGGCTGCCTCGATGATGTCCGGGTGCTCGTAGAGAACTTCCTCCACCTCACCGGGATAGACGTTGTAGCCGCCGCGGATGATCAGGTCTTTTATCCTGTCGACGATGCGCAGGTCGCCGTCCGTGTCGGTTTTGCCCAGGTCGCCGGTCCGGAACCAGCCGTCGGGCGAGATGGCCGCGGCGGTGTCCGCGGGGCGGTTCCAGTAGCCGCGCATCACTGTGGGTCCCTTGATGTGGACCTCGCCGACGGTGCCCGGCGGGCACTCCTTGCCGTCGATGTCACGCACCTGGACCTGAAGCCGCGGGACAGCTCGGCCGGTGTACCCGGTCTTGCCGCCGCGGTCGATGTCGTTGAAGGTGCCGAACGCGGTGGTCTCGGTGAGCCCATAGCCTTCGAGGATGGTGCAGCCGAAGCGCGCCTCGAAGGCCCGGGCGATCTCCCTGGGCAGCGACGCGCCCCCGGAGACGGCGACACGGAGCCCGGCGAAGTCCGCCGGGTTCGCATCGCCCGCCGCGTGCAGCATCGCGTTCCACATGGTCGGTACGCCGGCCATGATGGTGAGCCGGTCGCGGCGCAGCATCTCCAGCATCGACGCCGGGTCGAATCGGGCCAGCAACGACATCGAGCCGCCTACGGTCAGGGTCGCCATCATGACCGATGCCTGGCCGAACACGTGGAACAGCGGAAGTCCGGTGCCGGTACGGTCGGCGCTCGATCCGCGGCTGCACTCGGCGCCGATCTCCCCGGCGGACAACAGGTTCCCGACCGTGAGCTGGGCACCCTTCGGCCGCCCTGTCGTACCCGAGGTGTACAGAATGGCCGCGGTCTCGTCGCGGTCCCGGTCGACGACGCGGGCGGGGGCGGCATCGGTGACCGTCGCGCCCGGGGACAGCGTCCAGGAGGGCACCTTGAGCGCCGAGGCCGCCTCCGCGACGGCGGGGCCCAGGGCGTGCCATGCGATCGCCAACGAGCACCCGGCGTCGCCGAGAACGTACTCGACCTCGGCCCGGGTGGACATCGTGTTGACCGGCACCACGACACAGCCCGCGGCCTGGATCCCGAGGTAGGCCACCACGAATTCGGGCACCGACGGCGCCGCCAGCAGTACCCGGTCCCCGGGCGACAGGCCCGCGGCGGTCAAGGCGCCCGCATACCGAACGCTCGCGTCGGACAACTGCCGGTAGGTCCACTGATCCGCGCCGCCGCGCAGCGCGATGTTGTCGGGAGTTGCAGCCGCGTGGCGGCGGACCGGGTCGAGAACACTGGGCATGAGCGGTGCCTTCCGGGGATGTGAGCAGGTGATGCGGTGCGGATCCCACATGACCGGTCTGCTGCGGTCGGTCGATCGGTCAGGCGGTGATCCTGAAGTGTTCGGCGAGTTGGCGGCGGGTGTCGGCGGCGCTGGTGTGCAGCACGCCCCCGATTCCGATCCGCGCCGCTCCGTCGAGGTTCTGCTGCAGATCGTCGATCATGACCGCCTCCTCGGGGGCGACGCCGAGGCGTTCACATGCGATCGCGTATATCCGCCGGGAAGGCTTGCGGATCCCGACCTCGGCAGAGATGACGACCGCGTCGGCCACGGCGGCGAGGTCGACGCCGTCGTAGGTTCCGGTTCCGAACGAGTTGGACACCAGCGCAACGGGATACCCGGCGGCGCGGAGATCATCGAGCAGGGTGAGCATGTCCTGGTCGATCGACATTCCCGCTTGCATTCGGGCCGTGAGCCCTTCGGCCGGTACGTCGGCGCCGTGGGCGCGGAGGCGCTCGGCGAATCCTCGCTCGAAGGCTGCAGCGTCGATACGGCCGGATTCGTGGTCGGCGAGGAGGGTGCGTGATGGCTGGTCCCGGCTGAGGAGGTCCAGCGGCAGCCGAGGATCGCCGCCGAGTGAGGCGCCGAAGTCGGTAAAAGCCTGCAACACACTGGAGGTGATGACCCCACCGAAGTCCACGAGGACCGCGGTTCGCGCCTTTTCCGTCACGCTCGACACCTCAGGCCACCTCGAACAGCCCGGCTGCGCCCATTCCGCCGCCGACACACATCGAGATCACCACGTACCGGACGCCGCGGCGCTTGCCCTCGATCAGGGCGTGCCCCACCAGGCGGGCACCGGTCATTCCGTACGGATGGCCCACCGAGATCCCGCCGCCATTGACGTTGAACCGCTCCGGGTCGATGTTCAGTTCGTCGCGGCAGTACAGCGCCTGGGAAGCGAACGCCTCGTTGAGTTCCCACAGACCGATGTCGTCGATGGTGAGGTCGTGCTGCTTCAGCAGCTTCGGAATGGCGAACACCGGACCGATCCCCATCTCGTCCGGCCCGCAACCGGCAACGGCCATACCCCGGTAAACGCCCAGCGGCTCCAGTCCGCGGCGCTCGGCTTCCTTCGCCTCCATCAACACCGATGCCGAAGCCCCGTCCGACAACTGCGAGGAGTTGCCCGCCGTCACGCTGGAATGCGCGGTCACCTGACCGTCCGGCAGCACCGGCGCCAGCCCGGCCAGGCCCTCGAGTGTGGTCGACGCGCGGTTGCCCTCGTCCCGGGTCAAGGTCACAGCCTCGTCCCGCACTTCCCCGGACTGCTTGTCCAGGACCTTCTTGACACTGGCGAGCGCGACGATCTCCTGGTCGAACCGCCCGGCCTCCTGCGCTGCCGCGGTGCGCTGCTGCGACACCAGCGCGAACTCGTCCTGGCGCTCCCGGCTCACGCCGTAGCGTTCGGCGACGATCTCAGCCGTCTGCAACATCGGCATGTAGATGCTCGGCTTGTGCTCGACCAGCCAGGGATCCGCCATGCGGTGGGTGTTCATGTGGTCGTTCTGCACCAAGGAGATCGACTCGACCCCGCCGCCGACAGCAACCTGCATGCCGTCACCGACGATCTGCTTGGCGGCCGTCGCAATCGCCATCAGGCCCGACGAGCACTGCCGGTCGATCGTCATCCCGGAGACGGTGTCCGGAAGTCCGGCGCGGAGGGCGGCCTGGCGGGCGACGTTGCCGCCGGAGGATCCCTGCTGCATGGCGCAGCCGAAGATCACATCCTCGACCTCGCCGCCCTCGAGCCCGGCGCGCTGCACCGCGTGCGAGAGGGCATGGGCGGCGAGTTCCTGCGCCTGGGTGTCGTTGAACGCACCGCGGTACGCCTTCCCGATCGGCGTCCTTGCCGTCGAAACGATGACTGCTTCTCTCATGTCGCCTCACCTCCCGACCGTTTATAGTTGAACTCGGCGTCAAGTTCAATCACGGCGCGGTAAGGTGACCGACCAGCCGGTATGAAGGGCCGAATCATGACCGAGTTGAGCATCTCCACTGCTGCGGGCGTGTTCGACGCGATCGCGGCAGGTCCACCCGAGGGCCGCCCCGTGCTGCTGCTGCACGGCTTCCCGCAGACGGGCCTCGCGTGGCAACGGCAGATCGCGGCGTTGGCCGCGCACGGCTACCGGGTGGTGGCCCCCGACCAGCGCGGGTACTCCCCCGGGGTCCGCCCCGAGCGTCCCGAGGACTACCGCATCAGCGTCCTGGTCGACGATGTCGTCGCGATCACAGAGGAGTTGGGCTGGACGTCGTTCGACCTGGTCGGCCATGACTGGGGCGGCGCGGTGGCGTGGTGGACCGCCGATGCCCACCCCGGCCGCGTACGCACGCTGACGGTTGTCTCGACCCCGCACCCCGGCGCTCTGGCCACCACCTTGCGCACCGACCCGGACCAGCGCGAACGATCGCACTACATGATCGACTGGCGCGAAACGCCCGCAACCGAAGAGCGCATGCTCGCAGACGATGCCAAGGCGCTTCGCGCCGCTTATGCCGGAAAGATCCCGCAGGACAGTGTCGAGGCCTACATGCGGCACCTGTCCCACCCGGGCGCTCTCACCGCGGCGCTGAACTGGTACAGGGCCGGCCGCCCCGACGGCGCGATCGGCGTCATCGATGTGCCCACGCTGTACGTCTGGAGCACGGAGGACAGCGCGTTCGGCCTGGCGGCCGCGCAGGAGACCGGGCAGTGGGTCAACGGGCCGTACCGGTTCGAGACCCTCCAGGGCGTCAGCCACTGGGTCCCCGAGGAAGCGCCCGAGACGCTGAGTCGCCTGCTGCTCGAACATCTGCGAGCGCACGGCGAGTAACCACCGGAACCACAGCGAATACCCCGTCTGTCGACTCTCAGAAGAGGTGACCCCCATGAAGGCAGCACGAGCAGCCTGGCGCCGACTCGAGCCCGTACACGCCATGATCTACTTCGTCCCCGAGGGAAGGCGACGGTACGCGGACCTCGGACTCAGCGGACGCACCGGCTACTTCGCCTCCCGGAGCGCCCCCTTCGGCCGGGCATCTGCCGATCTGGTCATCTCGACCTTCTACAACTTCAACCCCGCTTTCGTACGGAAGGCGGTCGACGGGGCCTGGGACGCGGCGACGCCGCAGCAGGTGCTGGACGCGCGGCACGCCGCCGCGGGCGAAGCCCTACGGCGGGCCGGGATCCACGAACTCCCCGCTCTGGACGAGGTCCTGGCCCTGACACGCCGGGCCGCCGAGGCCGCCTGCGAACACGCGCAGGGCCGCCCGTTGTTCGCCGCCCATGCCGCGCTGCCCTGGCCGGAGGAACCGGTACTGCAGCTGTGGCACGCCCAGACGCTGCTCCGGGAGTTCCGTGGAGACGGCCATGTCGCGTGCTTGCTGAGCGAGGGGGTCGGGGGCTTGGAGGCCCTGGTTCTGCATGCCGCCACCGGCGAGGTTCCCGTCGACTTCCTCAAGGGAAGTCGCGCGTGGCCCGAGGAGGAGTGGGCCGCCGCCGCGGAGCGCCTGCGCACGCGAGGTCTTCTCGACGGCGACTCCCTCAGCCCGGAAGGCGTACGCCTGCGCCAGCACATCGAGGACCGCACCGACCGCCTGGCCCTTCCCGCCTACGCCGCGCTGGGTGATGCGGACTGCGAACGCCTCGCAGAACTGGCGAGCCCGTTCGGCCGCACGGTCGTCGATGCCGGCCTCCTCAAGATCGGCTGACCGAGCCTTTCACACCCCATCCGCTTCGTGCTCGAACTGCTCGAACTGGCTCACCCACGTCGACGCCGCCGCCCGGGACCTGACCCCACACCGACCATCCGGCCCCGGGGCCCCGGCGCGTCGCCATAGTGCACGCCAGAAGAGACCGCAGGTCAGAGATCCCTTTCCGCAGGCTCCAGAATCGCCACGCACTCCACATGGTGCGTCATCGGAAAGGTGTCGGCCTGAGCGCGAACTCGGAAACTAGCAGGTCAGGCGCCGCTTCTTGGTCCTGCAATGAATGTGTGAGGTGCCCAGAGCGTCAAACGAGCGTAAACGGCTGACGATCTGACTCTCCCCTCGAACGGGTACACGAGGCCCTGCGCGTCTCAGAAGGCGTCCGCATTCCGTTCGGCGGTCTTGATCAGTCGAACGATGAGTTCTTGCGGGCTGCCGGGTCAGCACGGGCATGACTGCAACGAACACGCCGCCGGTTGTCTCCCGCACGGAGTGGCTGGCCGCCATCGACACCCTGCGCGCCCGGGAGAAGGCGCACGCCCGGGAGGGCGACGCGATCGCCGCTGCCCGGCGCCGCCTGCCCATGACCGAGGTGGACCCCTCGACCCCGCTCGTCGGAGGCAAGGGAGCTGTTCCCCTGATCGGCGTCTTCGAGGGCCGTACCCAGCTGTTCGTGTCGTATCACATGTGGCATGACGGCCGTCCCGCCGCCGACCAGTGTGAGGGCTGCACCTTCTTCACCGGCCAGGTCCGCGAACTGGCCTACCTGCACCAGCGTGACGTCACCTTCGCCGTCTTCTGCCAGGGCCCCTACGAGGAGTCCGAACGCTACCGCCGCTTCATGGGCTGGGACATGCCCTGGTACTCCGTCCCCGCCGAGTCCCACGAACGGCTCCTCGCCGGCCGCCACTTCGGCATGAAAGCGTGCTACCTCCGCGACGGGGACCGCGTCTACGAGACGTACTGGACCACCGGCCGCGGCGTCGAACCCATGGCGCCGTCCTACGGCATCCTCGACATGACCGTCCACGGGCGGCAGGAGGCCTGGGAGGACTCCCCGTCCGGCTGGCCGCAGCCGTACGAGACGCTCGGCCAGCAGTTCCGCAAGGACGGACGGCCGACCGCGCAATGGGCACGGATCGCCGCCGGGCACGACGACGGCCTCCACGATGGACAGGCCGGCACGGGCAGCTCGGGCTGCTGCTCCTGAAGCC
Source organism: Streptomyces sp. NPDC127197 (assembly GCF_042672405.1). Classification (NCBI taxonomy): domain Bacteria; kingdom Bacillati; phylum Actinomycetota; class Actinomycetes; order Kitasatosporales; family Streptomycetaceae; genus Streptomyces; species Streptomyces sp. NPDC127197. Next base: position 36,317 of record NZ_JBHXVG010000018.1, read on the forward strand.
GGGCCCGCAGGCGCAGCCCAGCCGGATCCGAGGACCGCAGTGATCCGGACGTGCAGCCTCACCGTGCCCCAACCTCCCAGCGGTCGCTGCACGCAGCCGCTCAGAAGGCGTCCGTTTGCCGTTCGGCGGTATTGATCAGTCGAACGGGGTTCCTGATCGAGTGATGCTGGCGGTGCCGGGGCCCCGGACATGTACATCGGCACTTGACGTCCCTCAGCACGGATGCCCCCAGGCACGGGTGATCTCGGGCAACGCCTCGGGTACGTCCTCCGGTTCCGGGAGCGTCCGCGCCTTCTGGAAGCCACCTGCGCCGCGCATGTTTCGCATCGACGTCCTGACCTTTGCCTCGCGGGTGTACGACGCTGAGTGCCTGGTCTGCAGGTCCTCGGGCAGGGTGATTTCCTCCCAGCAGCTTGATCACCCCGCCAGGCGAGACGATCCCGGACACGCAGTTCGAACTGCGGATGGCGTGGGCCGACATGCCGCGCATGGCGTAATGAGCCGCTCGGGCGGGCTTCCCGGGTCACGTTGTGCGGAGGCGGCGACGGGGGTGGGCGGGGAGGAACGAGGTGGCGAGCAGGGCCATGGGCGAGGAGATCCCGGAGGACCGGTCGGAGGGTTTTGGTGAGCGGCTGCTCGGCCTGCTGCTGGACAGGGCGCGCCATTTGCCGCCGCAGCTGATCGCCCCGCTGATCGCGGAGGAGGTGGGCAGGGTCGGAGGTCGTGATGTCTCTATCCTGCTCCAGGACTACGCGCAGGAGCTGCTGGTGCCGCTGCCGGGCAGGAAGCTCCACGTCAGCCAGCCCGAGCCGGTGATCGACTCCCCCGCCGGCCGGGCCTTCCTGAGCGGGGAGGTCGTCGAGTCGCCGCTGGCCCGCGGCGGCGTGAGGATGTACCTGCCGCTGCTGGACGGCAGCGACACGGTGGGCGTGATGGCCCTGACCCTGGATGCTGTCGGCGAGGACGACCGGCGCCTGCTGAGTAGGCTCGCCAGCCTGGTCGCTGACCTGCTGGTCACCAAGAACGCCTATACCGACCAGTTCTTCCAGGCCCGGCGCCGGGGACCGATGAGCGTGTCCGCGGAGATCCAGTGGACCCTGCTGCCGCCGCTGTCGATGTCCGTACCGCAGGTCGAGGTGGTCGGCATGCTGGAGCCCGCCTATCGCGTCGCCGGCGACAGCTTCGACTACGCCCTCAACGACAACATCCTGCACGTGGCCCTGATCGACGCGATGGGCCACGGCTTGGACGCCGCCACGATGGCGACCGTGGCCATCGGCGCCTACCGGCATGCCCGGCGCGTGTTCATCGGCCTGGCTGAGAAGTACGCGTTCATGGACGATGCCATCTCCCGGCAGTTCGGCCCCGACCACTTCGTCACGGCGCAGCTGATGCATATGAACATCGCCACCGGTGAGATGGAGCTGGTCAACGCGGGCCACCCCGCACCGCTGCTGATCCGCGACGGCCGGGTCGTCAGGCAGCTGGAGAGCGCCACGACGCTGCCCATCGGCTTCGGCGGTGAGGCGCCCCGGATCAGAGAGCACACGCTCCAGCGAGGCGACCGGGTGCTGTATTACACCGACGGCATCATCGAGGAGCACGTCGCCGGTGGGGAGCTGTTCGGCGAGGAACGCCTCATCAGTTGTGTCAACCGCCTGAGGGACCAGCCGTCGGAGGGGGTGCGAGCAGATCTGCGCCGCCTCTCCCACATGCTGAAGAACGAACGGGGTGGGCGCACCAGCGACGACGCCACCCTTTTCATGATCGAGTGGCGCGGGGGCGCCGCCGACCACCTCGCCGTTCTTGACTAGAGCCTCGACGCCAACCGAGTCCGCACCGGACAGCGCCGCTCACGCGGACGACGACCCCGCCTCATGGGTGCCGGTATCGATGAGGACCTGTGCGGCATGGGTGATGTTGTCGGCCCGGACGGCCCTGGCCATCGCGGCACGGGCGGCGTCGGGTGTCGCGTGCGGCGGGACCACGAGAAGGGAGAAGTGGTCCTGGTCGCCCCGAGTGATCAGGACGGTGTCATCACCGACCGGGAAGGAGTCGATATGGACGACCTGGTCGTCGATGACCAGGCGCGTGGGAAGTCCATCCCATGCGGTGGCGTCCAGGCCGACGCGTGTGATGGGGCCGAGGTGCCCGGTCAGCACGTGGATGAGGCCGGGCAACTCCGCGCCGATGTCGCGGGAACGCGGCCACCACGCGCCATCGAGGTTGCCTTCCCGGGAATGTGTCGTCTCCAGCCGCAGAAGAACTGTCCGGGTTTCGCGGCCCGATGGATCGCGTCCGGCAGGAGCCCGGGGGCGCGAGGGAGGTCGGATTCGGTCATGATATGTCCGCCTGTCTGCGGGATTCGGTGTCGCCGCCGAACGCGGGACCTCGTCCTCTCACCGTAAGTCGTGCGCCGCCGCACCGGCTGCGCTCGCCGACGGTTCCGGACTCGTTGCCTGTCGGTGAAATGCCTGCTCATGCGCACGTCCCGGGGCCTCGGAGCGACGTAGAGTGAAAGCACCGGGAGTACTTCGCACACCGGCCGCCATGTCGGTGTCGTTCCCGGCGAGCAACAACACCGGCCTCCAAGAGGAGGCCCGGGGACAGGTCCGCGTCATGACCGCGACCATCGAACCTACGTTCATCAAAGAGCGCCTGCCTTCGGCGTCGGGCCGGCTGTCCCTAGCCCCGACCGGCTCGGTTCCAGGTCTTCTGGACGGTGCCTGGTGGCCCCGCTCCCGTGATCTCCTCCGGGAGATCCCCACTCTGACAGACGCGCTGGACGCGTGCTGGGGCCGGATCACCCACGTCACCGTGAACCCGGCCCACTGGCCCGTCATCCCGCGCAAGGTCCCCGTCACGGGGCACACGGTGCATGTCGGCTGGTTCGCCGCCGAGCAGGACCCGAACAAAGTGATCCTCCTCTCCTACACGGTGGGCCGCCTGGACCTGCTGGTGATCCCTCCGGAGACGGAGCCGGCCGCCGCCGCCCGGCTGATGGCAGCAGCAACCGTTCCGGGAGGTATCCGCACCGCCAGCGGTCTGATGGCCGACGAGGCCATCAGCCACGAGGCGACAGATGCTCAAAGCCGGGAAGAGGAATGGGAGACCGACGGCGGAGCCGCTGCGGCGGCCGGAGCCGCGATCGGGATCCTCAGTTCCGCCCTGAGGAGGTGAGGACGTGGAGACCGCCGTCACCGTCGCCGTGATCGTCTTCGTGATCATCGCGGGCATGTTCCTGATCCACCGGCTCAACGCGCAGCATGACGAAAGGATCGGAGCGTTCCACTACAGCGACGCCCTACCGGGAATCGGTCGGCGGACCCGTAAGAGCCCACGTGCCACCGTGCCGAAGGGCCCTCCTGCCGACGCCACACGCCGTGAGCACCGAGAGGGGAGCCGCTGATGACGCAGACCTGCTTCCAGCCAGGGGTGGGTGTGGGGCGACGGCCGTCACACCCACCGGCACGTCGCCCCTGATGCACGTCGTCCTGAAGGAGCAAGGGGTCACCATGAAGTCACCGGAACTGCCGTCGGCCGGGCACGCGGAGGTCCGTATCGTCGCCGCGGACCCGGAGGCGGCTCGCCATGTCGCGGAGACTCTCCGCCGTTGTTTCGCCGCCACCGAAACGCGCAGCTACCCCACAGACCCCGACGGCGGAACACGCCTCCACCTCACCGTGGACACCACGCGCATAGCGGAGCCGGTGCGCTCCTGGCTGTTGACCAGCCAGTCCTCCCGGGACGATCACACACAGCCGGACGAAATCTGAGGAGGATGCCCCTCAGCAGGGAAGGAGGACACCGCCCCAGACGTACGGGTTTCCGTCAGTGCCGGCACGAGAGGCAGGCGACCATGGCGACGCTGCACGAGCGGGAGCACTACCGCGAGGCAATCATGAAGACCCTGTACGAGGCCGTCGAAGGCAATCGCCTCCTCGGCCTCACCGGGGAGCAGCTGCGCGAGAACCTCTCCATGCCCGAGGAGGACCTGGCCGCCGCCTGCACGTACCTGGCGGCCGAGGGACTGATCCAGGTCGACTGGGCGCGAGGAAACACCCCCGCGATGGTCACACTGACGCACAAGGGGATCCAGCTCATGGAGACCGAGGAGAAGGACAGTGATTGACACGGCCCAGGCCGCCCTTCAGGGCTCCGGCCGGTCACTACGGCCATGTCCTCCCATATGACTGAAATGGCCTACCGGGCATACCATGGTGAGTGGGCTGGTGCACTCTCACGTGCAACGACCCGGAAGGGCGGCCCCGGTGTGTATACGCCGGGGCCGTTGTGCGTCATCAGCGCGCCGTCTACGCGGACGGCGGACAGCGGCTGGCCCGCCGCTGATGCCGGGAGGCTGACGTGGTGCTGTTTCTTCTGCTGCTCATCGTGGCGGTTGCGCTCGGCGTCATCGGTGCGCTCGGCAGGGACACGCTCTACCTGCTGATCATCGGGGTGATGGTGCTCATCGCCGACCTTGTCCTCCTCAGAACGCGGATGGGGCGCAGCCGCAGGCCCCGCGTCCGGTAGGGCGGCCCGGCCGGCCACCCGACCGGACGCGCTGGCGGCTCAAGACACCAGGCGGGTTGCCACGCCGGACACCGTCACCATCACCCAGGCCCTCGTCACCGAGTCCATCCACGGTGTCTTCTCCGGCGAGTTCGATACGACCGTCGAGCCGTGGGTACGGCCCATGCGGATCTGAACTGGGCGAACATGACCGCGCCAGCCTTCAGCCTCTTCGACTGGGAGGACTGGGGTAACGCGCCACTGGGGCTGGACTCGGCCTCACTGTGGGCGAGTTCCCTTGCTGTCCCGGCTCTGGCCGATCGCGTGCGGCACGAACGCCGGTCCGACTTCGAGAGCCGGGACAGCAAGCTGATGACGTTGTTCGTCTGCTCGAAGATCCTCGGACCGTACGCGCACCCAGAGGACCCCCGGCTGGAGCCCGCCCAAATGTGCGGGCTCATCGGTGCCCACGGCGACGGAGTCGGCCCACCAAGCAGCTGCCGTCCTGCCCCCGCAACCGCAACAAGCACGGGGGCACTGATCACGACCGCACGGACAGCCTGGGGGCAAGCAGCTCCAGCACTTCCTCCCAGCGGTAACGGTCGGCCCCGCCCCCGGCTTCGGCCGGTGGGGTTCGTACGAGCCGATCAGGACGCCCATCTCACGCAGCCGGTCCAGGCTCTGACGGTATGCGGGGTGGGCGGCCTGGGCGGAGTTCAGGTACGGCAGCACGGCGACCGGGATGCCCATGGCGGGTGCTTCGCACAGGATGCCCAGGGCGAGATTGTCGGAGATCCCGGCGGCCCACTTGTTCACGGTGTTGAAGGAGGCCGGGGCGACCGCGATGGCATCCGCAGGCCGAGTCGGGCGCGGTTCACCCGGTGATCGCCAGGCCGAGCGGACAGGGCGGCCGGCCTGGTCCTCGACCGCCTCCGCGTCAAGGAAGCCGAGTCCTTGCGGGGTCGCGATGCCGCCGACGTCCCAGTGCCGCTCCTGCGCTGCGCTGATCAGCCGGCCGACGTCGGCGGCGACCCCGACCGCACAGACCACGATCTGGAGGAACGGCTTGTCGGGCTGATCACTCACGCGGGCACTCCCAGTCGGCGGCTGAAGTGGTGCAGCTCGGGCAGTGCCCGGCGGCGGTCGCGGGCTGCCATGTCGGCGACCAGTTCGCGTACGGCCGGGCGGCGGATGTCCTGTGCCGCGCAGCTCTCGACGATGCGCAGGGCCTGGTAGCCGTCGGCGAGTCTGCCCTGCTGACTGTAGGCGCGGGCGGTCTCCACCCAGAGCGCGGCCCGGCGCTCGGGAACGGGAATGTGCCGCCGCATGAGCGGCCGTGCGGTTTGCAGGGCGATGCCGGCGTCGCCGAAGGAGACGGCCGCGCTGACTTCGTGCAGTGCAACGTTGGTGGGGCTGAAGTTCGCCCAGGCGTCCGGCCGGTCGAAGGCGGCGTAGCGAGCCACCTCCTTGGCCTCGATGAGGAAGCTCTGGGTGGTGCCGCGGTCGCCGTTTCTGCTGGCGGCAGTCGCCCCGCGGAGCAACAGCAGACCGACCGCTGCCAGGTACCGGGGCGAGCGCTGGTCGTAGGAGCCGGTGAGCTGGTCGGCGGTGTGGCGGATGATGTTCACGGCCTGGGCGGTGTGCTTCTCGCGCACGAGGACGTGGGCGTGCACGCGGACACTGGCGGCGAGGACGACAGGATCCCCGGACCGCTCCGCCTCGGCCATGGCCCGGCCGGCCGGCCGCGAGCCAGGCGTTGCCCTGATCGGCTCGCTTCAGCAGCAGGCTCACCGACGTCTGGTAGGCGGTCGCGAGCAGTCCGGACGCCTCCGCCGAGCCGGATGAGTCACCGGCAGCCTGGCGCAGGTCGGCGATCAGACCCGGCAGGGTCCGCTCCAGCTCCGCGTAGTCGCACATGCAGAACATCCGGCGTACGGCCCGTGCCCGATCCCGCAGCTCATCGATGCCCAAGGGCTGTCCGGTGACAACAGGGCTCGTGCCCGGCAGCAGGATTTGGATCAGGTCGTGATGCGCTGCGGTCGACGACGGCGGCGGAGCCGCGAGCGCAGCGACGCTCGCGGCAAGGAAGGTACGGCGGTGCATGTCCTCTGTTCCGGGGTCGGCGGGGCTGGCGTCGGGGGCGGCGGCGAGGCCGAGGCGGTGCGGCGGAATGTCCAGCACCTGCGCGATCTCGCGCAGCACGCGCACGTCCTCCGTACCCCTGCCGCTCTCCAGGCGGCTGACTTTCGACTGGCGATACCCCAGTGCGGCGGCAACGTCCTTCTGCGAGCGCCGCTGTAACACGCGTGCCTGACGGATCACTTCGCCGATCCGTCTCGCTTCACTCTGTGCGTCGGCCATCTGTGCCACGGCCCCTCCTGCCGTCGCCGATCCTGCCTGCTCAACCGAGCGTAACCGAGCGGCAATTGACCGCGATGCAGCTCATGCATAAGTGATGCAGCCCCGGCACACGGCGTGGTCCCGCTTGCCCTTGGAGCGGTTGCGTGGAGTAGCCGCACCGATCCAGGAGGCCGCTCATGGAAGCGCATCAGATCCGTTTTCCCGTTCCCGGCACACCCGCTGCCGCGAGGTCCGCGCGGCAGCAGCTCGCGAACGGGATACGGGCCTGGGATGCCTCCTTCGATCAGGAACTGCTGGAGACAGCGGAGCTGGTCGCCGCCGAGTTGCTGGCGAACGCGGTACGGCACGGGGGCCACGGGCCGATCTCGGCCGGCGCCCGCCTGAACGACGAACGTCTGCTGATTGAGGTGACCGATGCCAGCTCCAAGGTCCCACGGGCCGGGCTGCCGGACGCGGAGGAAGAGGGCGGGCGCGGCGTGTTCCTCGTCGCCGCCCTCGCGGATCGCCACGGGATCGACCCGCTGCCGTCCGGCAAGCGGTGCTGGGCCGAGTTCAAGGTCAGCGGCCCGGACCAGCCCACACAACGCCTTCCCTTCCAAAGGAGTTGACGGTTGACAGCCGTACGGATCCCCCCAGTCGCCGCCGAAGTAGTCGCCACCCGGCCCGGCACCCCCCTTGCCGGCTCCGTGGCTGTCGACGGGTCCAAGAACGCGGCCCTACCGCTTCTGGCCGCCGCCGCGGCCCTGCACCGCCCGGTGCACATGGGCAACGTCCCGGCGAACACGGACGTCGAAACGATGCTCACCCTGCTCCAGCAGGCCGGCTGGCACACTGCCCGCCCCCTCAGCGATCCGCACACCACGGTCATCCTGCCCAGCGACAAGCCGCAACCGGGACCTGACCCCGAGATCGCCACACGCATCCGAGCCTCGTACTACCTCGTACCCGCACTGCTGGGCGCATACGGCAGGGCCCGACTCCCCTGGCCAGGCGGCTGCCGGATCGGGGAACGCGGAATGGAGCAGCACTTCAAGGTCTACGAGCGCTTCGGTGACGGCACCACCGTCAACGACCGCGGCTACCTCGTGGAAGCAGCTGCCGCACGGACCGGAACGGTTTCGATCATGCTGCCCTTCCGCTCCCGATGCGCGAGTATCGCCGCTCTCCTGCGCGCGGTCGTGGCCGGACGACCGCTGCAGCTGGGGCTGCCCAACCTCTCGCCAGAAGTGCTCAGCGTCGTAGAGGCGTTACAGACGGCCGGATGGCAGTGCCGAGTCAGCAAGTCCCTCCTCACGCTCGCGCCGTCCCCGTCCGCCCCCGTGGAGACCATCGCCTGGAAGGTGCCCGGCGACAAGATCGAGGCCGGCACTCTGGCGTGTGCCGTCGCAGCGACAGGCGGCGACGCACGTATCTGCGGCGTACGCGGCGACGACGTCGCTCCCTTGATCAGCGCTCTTCGATGGCTCGGCGTGTCCGCCGGCACCGAGGACGACGTCCTCACCGTCCGGGCCCAAGACACCCGCCCCACCAGCCGACCGCTGCGAGCCGTCGCCTCCCTCGCCCCTGGCGGCCTGGACGCCGACTTCGAACCACCCCTGATGGCCCTGGCCCTCACCCGCTCCGGCACGCACCTCTTCTCCGACACCATCAACCCCGGCCGCCACGGCAACCTACTGCCCCAATTCGCCCGCCTCGGCGCCGAGATCCACGAGCTGTCGCCCACCAAGTGCCGCCTCACTGGTCCGCAGCAGCTGACCGGCGCCGGAGTGGAGACCGCCAACCCTTGACCTACGTCCGCAACGCCTTCCGCGCGCTCGCCTTCGGCTGAGGCACGGGCCGTCACGGCCCGATCCGGAACGGGCTGTTCGCCGAGGTTCCGTGGTTCGGAACGGAGCTGCGGTGCCGTTCCATTGAAGCCGAAGGATCCGGAGGAATCGGTCAAGTCCCCTCGCCACGCGGATCATCCCGGGCGACTTCGACACCACGGCCATCCCGGCACCCGCACCGGTCCGGCCCGAGGACCGCCGCGGCTGCCCCGCTCTCACATCTCCGGCGCTGCTCGGTCGGTGCCGGTGTCGATGAGGATCTGTTCGGCCGGCATCACGTTGTCGGCGCGGACGGCCTCGGCCATCGCGGCACGGGCCGCGCCGGGCGTCGCGTGCGGCGGGACCACGAGGAGGGAGAAGTGGTCCTGATCGCCCCGGGTGATGAGGACGGTGTCGTCGCCGACCGGGAAGGAGTCGATGTGCACGACGCGGTCATCGATGACCAGCCTCGTCGGCAGTCCTTCCCAGGCATCGGCGTCCAGGCCGACGCGCGTGACCGGCCCGAGGTACTCGGTCAGCGCGGCGATCAGGGCGGGGAGCTCCGCGGCGATGTCCCGGGAACGCGGCCGCCACGCCCCGTCGAGAACACCCCAGCGGTCGTGCGTCGTCTCCAGCCGTACGACAGCCGTCCCGGGCTGCACGGCCTGGTGGACGGCGTCCGGCAGGAGCCTGGTCACACGCGGGGAGCCGGAGTCGGACGCCGGAGTAGAGTGAAAGATCCGGTCCGCCAATCTGTGCCCACACAACGAGGTCGCCATGCAGCCCACGGCAACACCCCCGGACGGGCACGCCGAGGTCAACATCGTCGCCGCCTCCCCCGAGGTCGCCCGTCGCGTCGCGGAGGTTCTCCGCCACTGCTTCGCCGCCACCGAGCAGCGCAGCTATCCCGCGGACACCGAGGGAGGGACCCGCCTCCAGCTCACCGTGGACACCACCCGCCCGGCAGAACCGGCACGGTCCTGGCTGGAGACCAGCCGCTCCGCGGAGGACGCCCGCCGCCGGAAGTGAGCCGACGTCCAGGAGCGGTCCGTCCGGCCTCTTCGGGGAGTAGCGTGAACTCATCGGGAGCACTTCGCACACCGGCCCCGATGCCGGTGTCGTTCCCGGTGAGCGACGACACCGGGCGGCCGCGCTTTGCGCAGGGGTCCGGAGACAGGTTTGCGTGATGTCCGCGACCACCCCTCATCCCCCGCTACGGGCCGTTCCCTTCCGGGCCCCGACCGCACGCCTCGCGCTGAAATCCGAGAGCCCTTCACCAGGGCACGTCGAGTTGGACGGCGCCTGGTGGCCTCGTTCACGTGACCTGACACACGAACTCTCCGCTCTGGCGGACGTGCTGGATCCGCTGTGGGGGCGGATCACCCGTATCGCGGTCAACCCCCGCCACTGGCCGATCCTCCCACCCAGGATCTTCGTCAACGGCCATGTGGTGAAGATCGGTTGGTTCACCTCTGAGCTGGATCCGCACGGGATCTTTCTGCTGTCCTACACCGCAGGCCGCTGGGACCTTCTGGTGATCCCCCCGGAGACCAGTGCCCCCTCGGCCGCCCGGCTGATGGCCGCCGCGAGTGCGGACACCGGTCCGTCGATGACCGCGACCGCGCTCATCACGGCGGAACGGGCCCGCCACGGAGGCCCGGAGGCCGGGAAGGACGGGAGCGGCAGTGCTTTCTCGTCACACGGCCGGAATCAGCAGCGCGCTGTGGGGATATGACCGGCACGCAGAACGCATCGGCCGCCGCGGCCGGGCAGTGCGTGGCGGGTCCAGTCACACGTGATCGCCTGCGGCGGCTGCCATGAGCGGTTCCGCGGCCTCCTCGGTCGTATCCGGAGGCACGACCAGCAGGTCCCAGCGCCCCCGACCGGGGGCGAGCAGGACGATGGTGTGCGGGGCGGATGCCGCCACGGTCCTGCGCAGCCGTACGACCTGGTTGAAGACGAGCATCCGGCCGGGCACAGCGGACCACACCGCCCCGTTGACGGTGACGCTGGTGATGTGGCCCCACGCGCGCGGCAACCCGGCGAGCAGCCGGGGGAGTTCGGCGAGCAGGTCGTACGAACGAGGCCACCACGCTCCGTCGATGGGCCGGGGCATGCCGCCGTGGGGGGCCAGGCGCAGGCGAAGGAGGGGATGGGAGGGAGGCGGGGGTTGCAGTGCGGTGGTCATGGAAGCTCCTGTCAACTGCTGTGCGACAGAGGAGGTGAGTGGTCGGTGTCAGACGCGGCGAGCGGCGACGCGCTCCGCAGTGGGCCAGCGCACGTCGTGCACCCAGCCGAGGCGTTCGAGGAGGCGGATGACGGCGGCGGAGGGGTCGAGCTGGCCGCGGTCGACGCCGTGGCGGGCGCTGGTGGGGTCGGCGTGGTGGAGGTTGTGCCAGCTCTCGCCGAACGACAGCAGGGCGAGGGGCCACAGGTTGGTGGCCCGGTCGTGGCGCCGGGTGCGGAACGGCCGCTCACCGATCATGTGACAGAGGGAGTTCACGCTCCAGGTGACGTGGTGGAGCAGCGCGATGCGCACAAGTCCCGCCCACAGCAGGGCGGTTACGCCGTGCAGCCACGTACCGCCGATGACCCAGCCCGCCGCGAACGGCAGGGCGAGCGTGAGGACGCACAGCGCCGGGAATGCGCGGGCGACGGCACGGATGTCGCGGTCGGCAAGGAGGTCGGGGGCGTACCGGTCGGCAGGTGTGCGGTCGTTGCGGAACAGCCAGCCGACATGAGCGTGCAGCAGCCCGCGCAACTGGCCGCGCAGATGCGTGCCGTAGCGGTACGGGGAGTGCGGATCGCCTGGCCGGTCAGTGAAGGCGTGATGGCGGCGGTGAGTGGCGACCCAGCCGATGACGTCGCCCTGGAAACTCATCGAACCGGCCACCGCGAGCGCGATCCGCACGGGACGCACGGCCCGGTAGCCGCCGTGGGTGAGGCCGCGGTGGAAGCCGACCGTGACGCCGAGACCCGTGATCGTGTAGAGGACGAGGGCGAGCACGATGTCGGCGGGATGGATGAGACTCCCCCACAGCAGCCAGCCTGCGAGGCCGATCGCCACGAACGGCAGCACGACGATCACCGCCGTCACCGTGACGTACAGCCGCTCACCGCCATTGCGCGCGGGCGCCGGGCCGTCCGGCGGGAAGGGGGACGTCCCGTCGTAGCCCTGGGGCGGCGGGACGGTGTCCGACGGTGTGACCGTCGTGGAGGTGTTCGGACTGAGTGGCATACGTGGCTCCTCGGCCTGGATGCGGATGGCGCGGCCGGGGTCACGGGCTGCCCCTGTGATGGGATTCGCAAGGACGGGGCCGGTTCGGACACCGGCATACGAAGAGACCTCGCTTTCTCCACCGTACTCCCGCACGCTCCGAAACGAGGCGGGCCGGGTCGCGTGCCACCGCGTTGACACGGACCGTCGCCGGACGTTGACTGGCGGCACGGTGCAGGGCGATGCCACTCCGGAACACACGGCGAAGCATTCCGCCTTCCCGCCTCGCCCAGACCCCGCGGGAACTCACCTACCGGACAACAGTAAGGCCGGCCATGACCGTTTCACGGACCATCAGGAACAAGGCGCAGACGATGAAGGGCAGGATCACGGAAGAGCTCGGCCGGGTCACCCGCAACGGGCGACTGCAGCGCCGGGGCAGGATCGACCGGGTCTCCGGAAGCCTGACACAGGCCGTCGAGAAGACCAAGGACGCCTTGAGGCGGAACGGAAGCGGCACCCGATGATGTACGACCAGGCACGCGCCCAGCAGCCCGCGGGCCGAACCCCGGGCCCCGCCGAGCGCCGCAGCCCGGGCCCGGATCCGCTGTTCCCGTCGGATGAACAGGACAAGATCGTCCAGCGTCTCCGGCACGCCCTCAACACCTTCGCCGACACCCCGCGCGAGGCGCTGGAAGAGGCCGAGAGCGCCTACGACGAAGCCACCACCCAGCTCGTGAACGCCCTTGCGGAACGGCGGCGTGTCCTGCGCGCCGGCTGGCAGGACCGGGATCCCGAGGCAGGGGCCGACGAACTCCGGCTCGCGCTGAGGCAGTACCGGGAGATCACCCAGCGACTGCTCCACATCTAGGCGGCCACTACTCCGCGCTGCGGCGGAGCGCGGAGTAGTGTGGACAGTACCGAGGGCATTTCGCACGCCGGCTTCCACGCTGGGTCGTTCTCGGCGAACGATGAAACCCGGGCCGCCGCAGAGGCGGCCCGGAGACGGGTCCGCATCATGTCGGCGACCTTGTACCCATCCCCGCCGCACCACGAGTCCGTCGCAGCCCCGGCCGCGCGTCTCGCGTTGAAGACCGACGGCACGTCCCGCGGACTCCTGGACGGTGCCTGGTGGCCCCGCTCCCGGGATCTGCTGAGCGAACTGCCCACACTGACCGACGTGTTGGACCCCTTGTGGGGCCGCATCACCCGCATCGCCGTCAACCCGAAGTACTGGCCGGTCATCCCCCGCAAGGTTCCCGTGGACGGCCACATCGTCAAGGTCGGCTGGTTCACCCCGGAAATCGACCCGCACAAGCTGCTGCTGCTCTCCTACGGCACCGGACGCTGGGACCTGCTGGTCATCCCGCCCGAAACCGGGGCGGAGTCGGCGGCCCGGCTGATGGCTGCCGCGTCCGACTACGACGGCCCGCCACTGACCGCGAGCGCGCTCATCGCCGCGGACGAGGCCCGGCACGGCGTCTCCGCGACCGACGAGCCACTGGACCCGGACGAGTCATGGGAGTACGAAGGCGGTGCCTCCGCGGTGTCCGCAGCCGTTCCGGAGCAGACCGGTCCGCCCGGTCGGGCCAGTCGCCTGATCATCGGTATGTGAGGTGGCCGCCATGAACGCCTTCCTGACAGCCGCCGCCTTCGTGGTTCTCATCGCAGCAGCGGCATACGTGATCCACCAGCTCAACCTCCAGCACGCCGACAGAATCGCCGTGCACCGGTACAGCGCCCCCTGCCCGGCCGCCGCGGCCGCGGCACGCCGCAGCCCCCGGTGGGACCGGACCGGTCCGAGTCGCCGACCACTGGCGAACGGCGGGACCACCGCGACGGCGGCCGCGGCCGCTTTCCGCCGCGCCGCCGCCGCAGCCGTACCACTCACCGCAGGTGACCAGCCGGTTTCCATCACCGGCCTCGCACACGGACCGTCGACTCGGCTCGTACCGACACGTGCGCCCGCGAACGTACACCCGGCCATGGACCGCGCGAGGAGCGGCCGGGACCCATGAACCGAGGCGTCATGACTCTTCCGCAGCTGAACATCTACCGGCACGACCGGGGCAGGCGAGCACTGATCACCTTGGCCGGTGAGATCGGCCCGGCCACCGCGCCCCAGGTGCGGACCGCTCTGGAGCGGTGCCTGCATGACGGCATCACCACCATCGACGTCGATCTGACCACCGTCGGCCTCTGCGACAGCAGCGGCCTGCGCGTCTTCCTCGACGCATCGCGGCACGCCGCCGAGACCCACGCGTCCCTCCGGCTGCACCACCCGTCCCCGCAGACCGCCCGGCTCCTCGCGGACACCGGCTCCGATCGTGTGCTCCTGTGATGGACCGGGCCGGAACGGCGACGCCGAGGAAGGAGTTGATGAGCCGGCCCTCCTGCCCGCGGTCTTCGAAAGCAGGGTGGGAAGTGGCAGGCGGAGATCGCTGACGCGGACGCTTCTACCTGGAGCACGGCCATCTTCCGGACCGGCCGGAGCGGGCTCCGCGCACGCAACGTTCCTTGACGCCCGAGTCCAAAGAACGCACTGCCCCTCACGCATCAGCTGCGGCCTCATCCCGGCGATGTCGATCGGCGCGTGCTGTGAAGCCGCCACGGCCGTCCCCTGCGGAAGTCGGAGCGGCGTTGATCGCGGAAGTGCAGCAAGCTGGCCGGTTCCTTCGGATCCCGGATCCGAGCGACAAGGAGCGTGCCCGCTACCGCAGGGCCTTCGACGCGGCCCGTCACCCAGGGTTCGGGCATGTACCTCCGATCACGCCTACCGCTTCTGAGGCGTCGCCCTAATGCACTCGCCCCTCACTGGTCTCCGGACTGCCCTCGTCCGGCAAATGGACGTCGTTGACCGCGATGTTCACCTCGACGACTTCCAGGCCCGTCATCCGTTCCACCGCCGCGATCACATTCTCGCGGACCTCTGCGGCGACGTCGGTGATGCTCACCCCGTATTCCACGACGACCTGGAGGTCGATGGCGGTCTGTTTCTGACCGACCTCCACGTTGACACCGCGCCCCGCGCTCGGGCGCCCGCCCGGGACCCGGTCGCGCATGGCTCCCATGGTGCGGGTGAATCCGCCGCCCAGTGCGTTGATTCCGGGGACCTCCCGTGCGGCGATCCCGGCGATCTTCTCCACCACTCCGTCCGCGATGGTCGTTTTGCCACGGGGCTCCGACGCAGCCGGCAGCATCGTGCCCAGGCCAGGGTGGGACTCAGCCGGATCAGGCTTCCGCAGAACTGAACTGTTCGGCTCCGTCATGCGAGCCACCTCCTGGGGCGGTGCACGGAGTGCCCTACTCGGGCGGCCGTCATGAGTACTTCAGGCACGAGTACCGTGCGGTGCCTCGGATACACACGCGCCACCGCGTTTTTTGCACCGTCCATATCCTGGGATTGGGCTGCTTCGGACCATCCGTCACACGACGCGAGGACTACGCTGCTGTGTAGACGTCCCAGACCCCGGCGGCATGCTGTTGCTGAACCCAGATGGCTGCCTGGTGCGGACTCTTCGTCTGTCACCTGGCGCATCCCTGGAGAGAACTGGGTGGGTCCTCTGTCCTGCTGCGCAGGCTGTCGGACCGGCCGTTGCTCTGCCTCCGCCGAAAATACGCCCCTGCCGGGAGCGCGCCCAGGGGCCGGAACTCCGGCCCACCGTGCCCGCTGCCGGATGGTCTTCCGAACCGAGGCGTCATGCCCCTCTTACAGCTCACCGTCTACCGCCATGACCGAAGGAAGCAGGCGCTGATCACCCTGGCCGGTGAGATCGACCTCGAGTCCGCGCCATTGGTACGCGTGTCCCTGGCGCGGTGCCTGCGGGACGGTATCCGCATCATCGACGTCGACCTCACCCCCGTCACCTTCTGCGACTGCAGCGGACTCAACGCATTCCTCCACGCTGCGCAGCAGACCACTGTGGCCGGCGGGACCCTGCGACTGCACCATCCGCCGACGCCGCCGGCTCGGATTCTCGGCCTCGCCGGCTGCGGGTTCCTGCTCCTCGGCCGTCCGTTCGGCCACCTGCCACCTCCTCTCGGCGACACCCCGGCCGCGCCCCGTCCAGCCTCGCCGCACCGATCTGTCCCGCTTGCGCCTGTTCTCTCGGGTGATGTGCGATGACGGCCGAACCCGGGCGGGGACAGTCACGGAAGCCGGGGGACGGCGAGCCGTCGGCCGTGGCTCCGGTGCGGTTGCGTCGGCTGAACCGTTGGCTGGTGGAGGGCCTGCGTGAGGATCTGGCGGCTCTGTATGTGGAGTCCCGCGCAACGGCGCCGGGTGATCCATACCGCCGTCCCAGCCGCCAGAACTTCCTGAACCGTCTCACCGCGGACATGCGCCGACCGGGATTCGCCATGGTGATCGCCGAGACGGACAGCCTGATGGGATGCGCCTTCGGATTCCCGGTACGCGGCGACGGCTCCTGGTGGCTCGGCTTCGACGGAGCATTGCCGCGCAGCATCGAGCAACTCACAGTGTCCGGCAACGTCTTCGCGTTCGCCGACATCCTGATCCGGCCGCACCCTCAGGACCGGGAACTCGCCCATCGTGTGCAGGAGCGGCTGCTGACCGACCATCAGGCATCGCTCGGCGCCGCCCTGGTGGACCGGGCCGATCGCCCAACCCTCGCTGCGCTCCGCTCCTGGGGGTGGCTGGACATCGGAGAGCTTCGCAGGCCGGCGGGCGCCACCACGTTCCGCGCGCTGGTATTTCCCCTCGGGGAACGCACCACGGCGAGGCTGGAGGGCCTTGTCACGATGCCTGGAGGCGGTGGCCCCAGTGGGGTCTGACAGGCGGTCGGCCCGCATTCGGATGCTGGTGGCCGAGCAGGCGGTCCGACGAGGTGCCCGAGTGAGTGTGGTGGACGTTTGCACCGCGGCTGTGGCCGCGCTGCCGGTCGGCGGGGCCGGGCTGTCGGCGATGTCCAAGGCCGCGGCGAGCCATCCGTTGTGCAGCACCGACGACATCAGCGAGCAACTGGAAGAGCTCCAGCTCACGCTGGGTGAGGGGCCCTGCGTGGACGCCTTTGTACGGGGCTCGGCCGTCCTGACACCCGATCTGCTCACCACTGAACTTCAGGATCACTGGGCCGTGTTCGCCGATGCGGCCCTGGAAGCCGGAGCCCGCGCGGTGTTCTCGCTCCCCCTGCAGAAGGGGGCGATCAGCCCGGGAGTTCTGGACCTGTACGCCAGCATTCCGACCGTACTGAACACGGAGGAACTGGCCGACGCATTGGCGTTCGCCGATCTCGCAACGCTGCTCCTGCTCGACACAAGGATCGACGAGACGGGCGCACCGACCGACGGGCCGATGCCGGACCGCAGCTTCGAGGACCTGGGCACATACCGAGCGGAGATCGACCAGGCCAGCGGGATGCTCACGGTTCAGCTCGGAGTCGGCATCGAAGAAGCCTTCGTCCGGCTCCGCGCCTACGCCTATGGGCAGGGACGCCGGCTCGCGGACGTGGCCGCCGATGTGGTGGCCCGACGGCTTCGTTTCTCCCCGGACGCGGAGCCGGATCAGGCCGAGGAAGAAACCTGACGTTCGGTCCCGGCCGAGGAACGTGCCGTACTTCCCGCCCCTTCGGGCAGGGACTAGTCTCAATCAAGGGTGCCCACGATGGATCAACAGCTTCTGGCCAAGACCTTCGTCGAGCTGGCCGACAATCTGGTCGCCGACTTCGACCTCATCGATTTCCTGCGCCTGCTGACCGACCGCTGCGTCGGCATGCTCGATGCGAGCGCCGCCGGGGTGCTGCTCGCCGACCGGGACGGCAAACTCCGCGTCATGGCCGCCTCCGACGAACGGGTGCGCCTGCTGGAGCTCTTCCAGCTCCAGAACGACGAAGGCCCCTGCCTCGAGTGCTTCCGTACCGGCGTACCGGTGATCGTCCCCGACCTCGGTACGGTGACCGCCCGCTGGCCGCGCTTCGCGGTGGCGGCCCAGCGCAGCGGGTTCGGGGCAGTCCAGGCCCTGCCCATGCGTTTACGGGACGAGATCGTCGGCGCCCTGAACCTCTTCCGCACCACCCCCCGCCCCTTCGACCCGGCCGCCACACCCGTCGCCCAGGCCCTGGCCGATGTCGCCACCATCAGCCTGCTGCAACAACGCACCGCTCAGCGCAGCACGGTGCTCAACGAACAACTGCAGACGGCGTTGAACAGCCGGGTACTGATCGAACAGGCCAAGGGGAAACTCGCCGAACGCCAGGGCATCGACATGGAGCAGGCGTTCAGCGCGCTGCGCGGTTACGCCCGCGCCCACAACCGGCGCCTGGCCGATGTGGCCCGTGCCCTCATCGACAGTTCCGAACCCCTCACCGGTCTGGGGTCCTGATCCACGCCCTTGCCGGGGCCCGCTTCGATGGAGACGAACGGCATCGCCCCTGCCCGCAGGGCACCGCCCGCGCCAGGGAACGGCCCACACCGCCCCCTGGCGGTCCGGCGCCGCCCGTGCACCCGGGACGTCGTCACACTGTCCTCCTGCGATCGTGGGCCTCGGCCATCACCTGGTCGCGCAGGCGCGCACAGGTGCGGATGATCAGCCGGGAGACGTGCATCTGCGAGAGACCGAGCTGCAGGGCGATGCGGCTCTGCGTCATCTCGCAGAAGAACCGCATGTAGAGGATCTGCCGTTCGCGTTCGGGCAGTGCCCGCAGCAGCGGACGGAGCGCCTCACGGTTGACGATCAGGTCGAAGCCGGGCTCTGTGCCACCGAGAGTGTCGGTCAGTGGGTGGCTGTGCTCGGAGTGACCGGGTATGGCATCCAGGGACAGGGAGGTGAAGCTCTCCAGCGCTCCCTCGCCCAGCCGTACCTCCGCCTCGGTGAGGCCGGTGTGCGTGGCGATCTCGTGGACGGAGGGTTCGCGGCCGTAGAGCGAAGCGCACTCGTGGCCGGCGGAGCGGACCTGGCTGCGCAGCTCCTGTACGCGTCGCGGTACGTGCACATCCCAGAGGTGGTCACGGAAGTGCCGTTTCACTTCGCCCAGGATCGTCGGTATGGCAAAGCTCGGGAAGGCGCTGCCAAGGCTTGGGTCGAAGCGGGTCACTGCCTTGACCAGGCCGAGTTGGGCGACCTGCTTGAGGTCTTCGAAGGACTCGCCGCGATGACGGAAGCGCCGGGCGAGACGTACGGCCATCGGCGCCCAGGCGCACACCACCTCCTGCCGCAGCGCGGTCCTCTCCGGGCCGTCCGGCAGGGCCGCGATACGGCGGAACGCGGCATCGGTGTCCAGGGCGTCGTCGTAGCGGTATGCGCTTCGTGGGCTCTGGGTGCGTGCGTACGGCATGGGCACGTGTCTCCCTGATCGGTGGCGTCGCTCACCGTGGGAGCCGTCGGACCGCAGCACGCTGGGGAGCAGCGACAGCTGCTCCCACGGGCGTGCCTCCGGTCTGAAGCACATCGAATGAGTTCCCGGGCAGCCCGGTTTCAAACAGGGGCAACTGCGCCTGCCTACAGGGGATGTGGAGCGGAGAGGGCCGGTGGGCCTGTCATGCCGTCCGGCGAAGTGTCGACAGCGAAGCAGTGATCAGGGCAGAACGGACGAGGAACCGCACCACCGGTGTTTGGGATCCACGAGGCGGGCTACACAACAGAGGCGTCCGACGGCCGTCCTGGACGAAGGCACCGGAGAGTTGAGCTCGCAGCTCCCGGTGCCGTCCGTTGGGCGCGCACGCCGTCATCTCCGGTCCGCCGCATGGAGGCGCCGCAATGCTCGGCGCAGCTCCCGCTGTATCGGTTCCGGGAGCGTCCGGTCCCTCGTCGTAGCGACCAGAGCCGCAGCCACGTCACGTAGCTTGATGTTGCAGTGCTGCGACACGTCCACCAGCAGGTCCCAGGCCCGGTCGTTGGAACACGGCGCCAGGGCCATCACCATGCCGCGCGCCTGGTCGATCACCGCACGGCTCGCCAGCGCCCGCCCCAACTGCTCGTTCCTGGCACGCAGTTCGACGACCTCGGCCAGCAAAGCCGCGTCCCCCGCCGAAGGCACAGCCGTCAACAGCCGCTGTTCTTCACGGGGCGGGGTCACCTGGTGCATGGTCCGTACCTCACAGGGCAGTCATCCCGTCCATAGGTGGTCAGCGGCGCGCCAGTTGCCGTTCTCCGGCCGCACCCGGCTTGTAGGGCAGTCCGTAGTGCTTGAAGATCGCTTCCTCCTGCTCGGCGGGCAACACGCCGTCGGTGCCGATCGAGGGGGCCTGCTTCACCAGCGTTCTGACATAGCCGACCCTGAGATAGCCCGGCCCGGCGATCGCGTCCTCAAGAGGGACGAAGACCAGACGGTGCCGGGTGGGCAGTCCGGTCCGTACCGTGGCCATGGCCGGCTCATCGGTGGTGGTGTCCACATAGACCGCCTCCAGGACACCGATCTTGTGCGACTCGGTGTCGACGACATCGAGGTTGCGCCATTCTCGGACGTCGGCTGCGTGAATCATGACCTCTCCCTACCTGGACGACCCGCCTGGCGGTCGTGAGTTGCACCTCTGGTTCTCCGCGTGAAATCGACGCAGCGCACGCTGCATCCGCACCGGGCGCGGCTTGCCCTCCCAGGCGGCGACCAGGACCGCGGCCGCCTCCGGAAGTTTGACGTTGCACTGCCGAGAGACATCCACCAGTAGGTCCCTGGCCGCCCCGCGGCGGCAGGGAGTCAGGACCATCACCATGCCGCGGGCCTGGTCGATGACCGCACGGCCGGCCAGCGCCCGCCGCAGCTGATCGTTCTCGGCGCGCAGCGCCACGACATCCTGTCCCGCCGACGCGTTCCCCCACGTGGCCTCGACCCGCAGATCCCACCACTCCTCTTGGATCACGCTGGTGCGCTGCATGGCATACACCTCTCAACGATCTCGACGCGTCCGGCCTGGCTGTCGCCGTCCCGGAACCCGCACCGGGCAACGTCACGGGTCACCTGCGGTGTTCGCGGTCCCGACGGTCCTCGCGCCGCCAGCGCGCCCGGTTCTGACGGCTGTAGCGGCGGTCCCAGCGTTCCTGACGATTCCGGCGCTCCTGGTAGTCCCGGTAGTCCCCGAGATCGGAACTGCCTCCAGGGCTCCGGCCTCCGCCACGATCGCGGCCGTGTTGGGTTGCGGCGTAGACCAGCACCGCCGCAGCCACCCACCAGATGGGATTGAGGAAGCCGAAGCCGAACAGGACCGCGATGAGAATGAGGAGCAGGACGAACACGGTGGGCCTCCCCGGGAGCGGGACACAGCATCGATACCGGGGACTGGGGCCTCACCCCACAGCGTAGCCCTGTCCAACGGTTGTGGATACCGTGCGACGTAAGCGCGTCCTGCCCGGCATGGATGGCTGCTTAAGACCTGTTGGGGAGCTGCGGCGAGGTCTAGCGTGCGACATGCCGCCCCTGCCCCTGGCAGCGTCGCACCGCCAGCGCGCTCCCCAGGGGGCGCACCCTGCGCATCGGTGCCGGAACCCGCCGCGTCACGAACGAGGCCGTTCCCGTACGCGCCCATCGTCACGCGATCCCGGTCACGCCCCGAGCGGGCACCGATCTGCTGCCCGCCGCGTCGCACGCATCCCACACCAGGCGGTACACATGTACGCGCTGATCGTTCCCGCTTCGCCCCCCTTCGTCCTGCTCGCCACCGTGATGGCCCTGTCCTGGTGGGAGGACCACATCCTGCCGACGCCGCCGACCGAGTCGGCCGAAGCCCCCGCCGGGGCTCCGTTCACCCCGGCGGCTCCTGCCCAGCTCCCAGAACTCCTCAGTGTCGGCGCTGCGTTGACAAGGGACGTTGCCGGGCGTTGACTGGCAGCACGGCGTAGGGCTGTGCCACTCCGGATTATTCGGCCGCAGCATTCCACCTTCCCGCTTCGCCCGGACCCCGCGGAATCAAGGAAATCCCCGCGATCTGGAGGCCCGGCAATGTTCTGGATTCTTCTCCTTCTGGTGATCCTGGTGGTCTTCGGGTTCGGCTTCACCCTGCAGATCCTGTGGTGGGTCGCAGCCGTCCTGCTGGTCCTCTGGATCGTCGGCTTCGCCGTGCGCGGACGCAACGGTGGCAGGCGCCGGTACAGCCGCAGCCGCAGGTAATCCACTCCACGCCCCATCCCCCGCGGGAACGACCGCCTGTACGGCGATCACGCGCGGGAGCCCATCCAGCGGACACGCAGAGGACAATCATGAGCGTCGGACAGACGATCAAGCACAAGGCACAGGAATTCAAGGGCCGGATCACCGAACGCATCGGCCGGACCACCCGCAATCGGCGACTGCAGCGCGAAGGCACGACCGGCCGGCTCTCCGGAAGCCTGAAGCAGGCCGGCGACAAGGCCAAGGACGCTTTCAGGCGCTGACCGCAAATGCCCCGGGTGGTGCCTACGTCGCGTGGACACCACCCGGTCGGCCTCAACATTCAATGAGCCGACGGGAATTGACGGAAATGAAGCAGACCAACGTGCGAACCGAGAGCCAAAGAAGGCAGCCATGTTCACCGTCGTGATCATCGCCATGATCGTCATCGGCTCGGCCACCCTCCTTTACCTCGGACGTGGACAGGTGCGGGTCGGTGGCGGGTTGTATGAGGGCGGAGAGGGCAGTAGCCGCGTTCGACTCGGCCACCGGGATGCTGCGTGCCCTGTCACGGTTCCTCGCGGGCCGGAATGTCCCGGCCGTCGGCCAGATGCCAGCCACCCTGGAGTTGCCGCTGTCCGGCCTGCTGGGCACGCTCAACCGGTTACCGACGGCCGCCCAGGAGCGGGCGTACGCAGCCAGCGGCTGGACCGGGGCCATTCCACTGCGCAAGGCCGGAGAGGTGCGTTCGGACGCACTCGCTGCGTGGGTGACCGGTCACTGTCCCCATCGCCGTTACCCGTTGATCTTCATCGGATCCTCCAACGGCGCCCTGGTCCATCTGGCGGCGGCGCTGGATGCGGCGTGGCTGCCGCAGACGCTGCTGCTGCTGCCCGTGCGCCGCAGCGGCGTCGCGGTGGACGATCCGCGAGGTGACCTGGCCGCCACCAAAGGTGCGGGCCGGGCTCTGCTCGCCGCCAACCCGGACCTCGTACTGCACCACATGCACGATCCCCATCAGGACCGTCTCATGATCGCCGGGATGACGTACTTCCGGGTCAAGTGGCGTCGGCTGCCCGAGCCCTACCGTCGGTTCATTCAGGACCGCCTGGCTCCCGGCGGGAGGGTCGTCGACGACGACTGCACCTTGCGCTGGCCCACCACGAGGGTGGACGACCGTTATGTGTTCCAGTTCGGCGCCCTGGGCGACGCCACTCCCGAGGAATACCGTCACGGCGGTCCTCGCGTCGCCGAACTGCTCGCCCGCTACGGTTCCCCGGTGCGCTGGTGGAACCCGCCCGCCCCCGACGGCGAGAGTCCCGAGGCGGAATGGGGTTGAGCAGGAGGAACGACTCGACCAGGAGGCGGTTGGCGGGCAGGCCACGATCTGCGTACCAGCGGCGGTAGAGGTCGGCGACGGCAGGGCTGAGCCGTTGCGGCATGTCGAAGCGCAGGAGGTCCAGGTCGAGGCCGTGCTGCCGGGTGAAGGTGGCGAGGTCATCGAGGAGGCCGGACTGCAGACCGTTCCTACGGGCTGAGCGGGAGTGAGTCCTGTTGCCAGAACCCATGCTCAGCCGCGTGCCCCGAACGGTGTTGGGCACACTGGTCCACCGCGTTCGCTCCGCGTCCGGCGCGCACGGATCGTGTCCGTGGTCCGGGGATGCGGGGGCGGGATTCCTCACGCCTCCGGGCGCCCGGTCCGGCCTGGGTGGTCCGATGCCCACGACGATCGCTCCGGTCGTCGTGGGGCGGTGCCGTCCGTCGCCGGATCGGGTGCCCGAGGGCGCGCCTTCCGATCGCCACCGAGGCGGCATCATGCCGCGTGGTGGCGCGCTTGTTGCTGGTGAGGGGCTTCTGCCAGTGCTGGGCGCCCCACTGGGACGTGTATGCCGGGTCAACGGCCACGATCGTGATGCCGAGTTCGGCCGCCATCGACACCAGCCGGGAGCGCAGCCTGGACACCGGCATGCCGGAGATCAGCTTGCGGAACCGCTTCCGTCTGCCGTGCTTCTCCCGTGTCTTCTCCACCTGGAAGTCCAGGTCCTCGATCGCGATGCTCAGGCCGTGCCGCTTGGCCCAGTGCAGCAGGCGCACCAGCGCGTGTCGTACTTGGGCGTCGCGGTAGGTGGCTGGTCCGTCGAGGTCGAAGAAGAACCGGCGCGGGTCGCCGACCGGGTTGCCGTACTCGTCCAGGCGCCATGCCGCGAGGTGATCGGCGTTGGTGTCGACGCCGACCAGACCATCGGCGCGGGCCTGAGCCAGCGGAACGGTCAGAGCCGGCGGGATCGTCCAGGACGCGGTGAGGTACCAGCGGCCGCGGCCGGTATCCAGGTGGATGCGGTAGGCCACGGCCCGGTTCGCCGACACCCGGTCGGCCCACTCCTCGCCCCGATGGCGGAAGGCGACGGTGCCGGCCAGGACGTACCGGCCGTGCCCGCGGTTGGCCAGGTGGGCGAGCGGCGCCGGGAGCCTGATGCTCACCTCCCCGTCCGGGGTGACGCGGATCGTCTCGTTCCCGAACCGCTTCCCGCTCTCGCCGTCGGCCTGGCAGAACCAGCGCGCGGCCTCCCACCGCTGCCGCCATGCGTCCTCGGTGAGCTGGGCCTGTTCGAGGTGGTGCCGGTTGCGGGCCAGCCGCTTGCCGCCACGTGCCACGCGGACGCGTCCGGCGTCGCGGTCGGCCCGCTCGGCGGCCAGCCGGTCTTCCAGGAGGTGCAGGCGGCGGGTCTTGGCGAACCACTCCTGCCGGGAGCGGTAGCCGCCCGGCGCCCGCTTCGTCCCCTTCTCGCCCACCGGCAGCGACAGCCGGTGCGCGATCGTGCGCACCCCGGCCTCCAGGCCCTGAATGTGGGCGAGCTGCGCACGCCGCGACAGCGCCCACTGGTCATGCGTGGCCCTGGTGATACTGCCCGCCCACCGCGACGAGGACTGCTCGGTCAGCGCGCGTTTGCGCTGCGCCCACGTGTCCGTGGAGTGCCCCAGCCCCTCGGCACAGCGCCGCTTCAGGTCACGGGAAGCCAGCGACCCGAGATACGCACCGACCAGCCGCAGCACCTCCTCGTCGCCAGCGGTCAGGCCCTTGAGCCGGGTACGGATCGCGACCCCGGACGGGCCGAGGACGACGAACGGCGCCGACAGCTCACGCGGCACACCCACCACCCCGCCCCCCATCCGCACGCCCCGGACACGTCTGCCACCCACACCCAACGACCGCACCCGCGAAAAGGTCACGCATTCGATCCGGGAACCCCCGTTCCCCCGCGGGAACTGCGCACGCCGCAGCCCGCACACGCACTCACCCACGCCAGAACGCGCTCACACGTACTCAACCAACAACAGCTCACAACCCCTGGCTGGCCCTGCGCACCGGCTCGGCGCCGTACTGGGCGGTCTTCGGCACCGAGATGTTCCGGGCGGGCCTCGAAGCGTACTTGGACGCCACCGATCGCTACGACGAGATCCGGGTCCTGCTGTTCAACCACGGCACCGAGTCCATCGGGCTGGCCGGCGCCGAGGACTGGCACGCACTGCGGCCCGCGCCCGCAAGATCGGCGTCCTGACCGGCACAGATGCCTGCGTATACCCCCGCGACTTCGCCGGCCTGGTCCGCTCGCACCGGGAGCTGAGCAAGATCCGCACGCTCTGTCCGCTACCGCTGCCCCTCGACGCCGAGGACGCTGCTGCGGCCCTCAACGCCCATGACGAGATCATCTGGCACTCGACGAACTGAGCCCACCTTGCGCATCACGCCCCTGGCGGTACGACGAGTGGTACTGCGTGACGAGGACCGGGCGGGGTAGGCGGAGATCAGGCGGACTCATGATGGGCAGGAGCCGAACGGCGATTGCGGTGCTCCGCCTTGGAGGCTGATGACCATGCCGCCCGAGACGCACGCTGGTACCACCAGTCGCCAGGCGCGACCAGGCGAACCCCATGAGGAGCCGGACCTGGTACGCCAGTACTTGACCCAGATCGGATCCATTCCCTTGCTGACCGCTGCTGAGGAGGTCGATCTGGCCAAGCGGATCGAGGCCGGGGTGTACGCCGAGGAGCTGCTGCGGGAGGCAGAAGCCGACCGGCGCGAACTCGCCCCGCAGTGGCGCCGGGACCTGGAGGCGGTGGCCCGTGACGGACAGCACGCCAAGGACCACATGATCCGCGCCAACCTCCGGCTGGTCGTGGCGATGGCCAAACGGCATGCGCGCCGTGGCCTGCCCTTCCTGGACACCATCCAGGAAGGGAACATGGGGTTGATCCGGGCGGTGGAGAAATTCGACTACACCAAGGGCTACAAGTTCTCGACGTACGCCACCTGGTGGATCCGGCAGGCCATCGAACGCGGACTGGCCCAGCATGCACGCACCGTTCGGCTGCCCGTGCACGTGGTGGAGAACCTGTCCAAACTCGGCCGCGTCGAACGCCGGATGCTGGGGAGGCTGGGGCGCGAGCCGACGGTGGAGGAAGTCGCTGCGGAGACCGGCTTCTCGGTCGAGAGGGTCGCGGAACTGCGCCGTGTGGGGCGTGAGGCGATCAGCCTCGACACCCCTGTGGGAGAAAGCGGCGAGACCGTGGTCGGCGACCTGATCGAGGATACCGAGGTGTTGCAGGCCGCCGACGTCGTGGAGTATCGCGCGCTCGCAGCACAACTGCGAGCGATTATCGGAACGCTCCCGCCGAGAGATGCCATGATCCTCACCCTGCGGTACGGCCTGCACGACGGTCGACCGCGCTCGCTCACGCAGATCGGCGAGCACCTGGGGCTGACCCGCGAGAGGGTACGCCAGCTCGAGAAGCAGGCACTGGCAGAACTCCGTGCTCCCGAACGCCACGAGCCCCTCCTCGAATGGGCGGGATAGGACAAGCGCGCGGAAGGGGAACAAGCCGTGTCCGACACCGACCAGGTCCGCATCCGGGACGAGGCCCTGCCCCTGGCCGAGGCGGCGTCGCTGGACCCGCTGCTGGAACGTATCGGCGATGCCCGCTATGTGCTGCTGGGCGAGGCCTCCCACGGAACGGCCGACTATTACCGGGTACGTGATGTGCTGACCCGTCGGCTCATCGAGGAGAAGGGCTTCTCCTTCGTGGCCGTCGAGGGCGACTGGCCCGACTGCCAGGCCGTGCACTGCTCGGTGGTCGCGGCGCCGGGCTCGCCCGAGGATCCCGGGGACGTGCTGGCGGGCTTCCGGCGGTGGCCGGCGTGGTTGTGGGGCAACACGGACGTGGCCGCCTTCGCCCGGTGGCTGCGCCGGCACAACGAGGAACGGCCGCCGGAGCGGCGCGTCGGCTTCTTCGGACTGGACGTCTACAGCATGTGGGAGTCGCTGCACGCGGTGCTCGACCACCTGCGCGAGCACGATCCCGACCGGGTGGACCATGCCCTGGAGGCATACCGCTGCTTCGAGCCGTATGCCGAGGACCCGCAGTCCTACGCGGTGGCCACCCGCATCCTGCCCGAGGGCTGCGAGCCGCAGGTGGTGTCCCTGCTCACCGAGCTGCGGCAGCGGACCGCGCAGACGGCGGTGACGGACGGCTCTCTCGCCGAGTTCGCCGCGCGGCAGAACGCGGAGGTGCTGGCCGGCGCCGAGCGCTACTACCGGGCCATGCTCAGCAGCGGCCCCGAGTCGTGGAACATCCGCGACCATCACATGGCCGACACGCTGGACCGTCTGATGGAGCGCTACGGTTCCGGCGCCAAGGCCGTGGTGTGGGAGCACAACACCCACATCGGGGACGCCCGCGCCACGGACATGGCCGACAGGGGCCTGGTCAACGTCGGCCAGTTGGTGCGTGAACGCCATATGGGCGACGGCGTGGTGCTGGTCGGCTTCGGTTCGCACTCCGGGACCGTGATCGCCGCGGAGAGGTGGGGAGACGTGCCGAGGATCATGGATGTTCCGCCCGCGCACGCCGGCAGCCTGGAGGACCTGCTGCACCAGGCGCTGCCCGGGCAGCGGGCGCTGTTCGTCTTCCCTCACGTGCAGTTGCAGAGGCCGCCCGTCACCGGCCGGCGCGAGTGGTTCCACCAGGAGCGCGGCCACCGGGCCATCGGCGTCGTCTACCGGGCGCAGTACGAACCCGTGAGCAATTACGTACCCACCGTCCTGGCCCAGCGCTACGACGCCTTCTGCTACCTCGACCGCACCGACGCCCTGACCCCACTGGGCACCGACGAGCCGGCCCCTCGCCGGCCGGCGACGCCCGCTGTCAGCTCTGCCGACCGGCCAGTTCCCGCACCTTCTGGTAGCCGCCCTCGTCGTGACGGATCCGCACCAGTGCGTCGATGAGCCGTACGAACTGCCGGTCGTCGTCCACGAGCGAGCGCAGGGAGTCCGCGTCATCGCCCAGGGCGAGCCGGTCGGCGGCGTCGAGCGCCTTCTTGTCGGCGAACGGGCCCAGCTCCTGCCACAGCAGCTGGGCCTCCCGGAAGAAGGCATCCACCACGTCGTCGTCCACGTTCGCGAAGTGCCGGAGCAGTTCCCGTTCCCGCTGCGGGTCCATCTTCGCGTCGTCGCGCAGTTCGCCGAGGTCGCCTCCGTGGTCTTCCTGCAGGTGCAGTGCCGCATCGGTCATCGCCGTGCTGATGCGCCTGCGGTCACCCTCGGGGTATCCGGCGTCGGCGAGGACCTCGGCGATCTTGGCGGGCCCGGCCTGCCGTACCTTTCCTGCGGTCGACCAGTGGTGACCGCGCAGGGTCATGAACGTGCGTACGGCTGTCTCGGGGGTCACTCCGGCGTCGGTCAGTGCTGCCAGCTGCAGCAACTGGAACAGCGCGTGCGGCCAGTTCCTGAGGTGGATCTCTGCCTCTTCAGCGAGGCTGTGCCGCCCGTACTGGTCCAGCAGCACCTCCACCAGGTCCTTCTTCTGCGGCTGAGCCATGTCTTCGTCCTCACCGGCCACGAGCAGGTCGCGAACTGCTGGTTCACGGCTTCCTTCTGCCGCGCGGGTACCCGTACAGATCGCATGCACACAGCATCCGAGGACGCCTTCACCCTCAAGTGCGCCTCGGCGGTTTGATCCACCCCAGCGACCGCTCCACGGCTCGTTGCCAGTTGTCGTACTCCGACTCCCGATGTTCAGGGTCCATGTCCGGCAGCCATTGGGCGGCCCGGTGCCAGTTGCGGCGCAGGACTTCCAGATCCGGCCAGAAGCCTGCGGCGAGCCCGGCGGCGTAGGCGGCGCCGAGGGAGACCGTCTCGGCGACCATGGGCCGCACCACCGGCACGTCGAGTACGTCGGCCACGAACTGCATGAGCAGGTTGTCCGAGGTCATCCCGCCGTCCACCTTGAGCTGTTTCAGGGCGACGGAGGAGTCGGCGTTCATGGCGTCGACGACCTCGCGTGTCTGCCAGCCGGTGGCCTCCAGGACGGCTCGGGCCAGATGGCCCTTGGTGATGTACGAGGTGAGGCCGACGATGACCCCGCGTGCGTCGCTGCGCCAGCGGGGTGCGAACAGACCCGAGAACGCGGGGACGATGTAGCAGCCGCCGTTGTCCTCGACGGTCCGCGCGAGGGTCTCGATCTCGGGGGCGCTGCTGATCAGTCCCAGCCGGTCACGGAACCACTGGACCAGCGAGCCGGTGACGGCTATCGAACCCTCCAGGGCGTAGACGGGGGGCTGGTCCCCGATCTTGTACGCGACGGTCGAGAGGAGTCCGTGCCGGGACCGCACCATGTCGGTCCCGGTGTTGAGCAGCAGGAAGCTGCCCGTTCCGTACGTGCACTTCGCCTCACCCGGGGAGAAGCAGGTCTGGCCGAACAGGGCGGCCTGCTGGTCACCGAGGGCGGCAGTAATACGGATCCCCGGAAGGACGGTGCGGGCATCGCCGTAGCTCTGGGCGGAAGGCCGGATCCCGGGCAGCATGGGGCGGGGCACCCCGAAGAACGCCAGAAGCTCCTCGTCCCAGATGAGGGTGCGGATGTTCATCAGCATGGTGCGGCTGGCGTTGGTGGCGTCGGTGATGTGCAGGCCGCCGTCCGCACCGCCGGTGAGGTTCCAGATCAGCCAGCTCTCCATCGTGCCGAACAGCACATCGCCGTCCTTGGCCCGCTGCTCCAGCCCGTTGACATGGTCGAACAGCCAGCGGATGCGCAACGCCGAGAAGTAGGTCGAGGGGGGCAGGCCGCACCGCTCGAGGAAGAACTCGTCTCCGGGTCGGTGTCTGAGCTCCTCGACAAGCGGCGCTGTGCGGGTGTCCTGCCAGACGATCGCCCTGCCCAGCGGGGCACCTGTGAGCCGGTCCCAGAGCACCGTCGTCTCGCGCTGGTTGGCGAGGCCGATGGCGACGACGTCCCCGGCCGCGACACCGGCGACGGACAAGGCCTCGGGTACGACGCGCTGCAGATTGCGCCAGATCTCGAGAGCGTCGTGCTCGACCCATCCGGGACGGGGAAAGTGCTGCTGATGCTCCCGCTGGGCAACCGACACCAGCCGACCATGGTGGTCGAACAGAATGCACCGGGTGGAGTTGGTGCCCTGATCGATGGACATCACATACCGTTCGACCATGATCGGGTCTCCCTTCCGATGTATCGAGGGGCGGTGGGACTACCAGCGGGCCGCGCCCAGGTCTCTGGAGATCGCCCGTGCGGCCTCGCGCAGCAGGGTGACCAGGCTGGACCGGGGTCGGCCCTGGTTGTCACAGATCCGCTCGACCGGGCCGGACAGTCCGATGGCGCCCACCACGAGACCGCCGTGCCCCCGGATCGGCGAGGCGACGCCGGCATCTCCCATGCTCATTTCCTGGACCTCGGCGGCCCATCCCAGTTCCCGGACCTCGGCGAGCGCCCGGGTGAGCTGCTCCGGGGCGACCAGGGTGTGCCGGGTGTACGCCTCCAGCCCGGATTCCAGGGCCGACTCCACGGGCTCGGTCCCGAAGGCCAGCAGCACCTTGCCGAGCGAGGAGGCGTGCAGGGGCAGCAGCGCGCCCACGTCCAGGGTCTGGAGTGTGTCGTCCGGCCGGAACACGTGGTGGACGATCAGGACCTTGCCCTCCAAGGGGGTGCCCAGACGGACCGCTTCCCCACTGCGGGCGGCGAGAGCATCGGCCCAGTTGATCGAGCGTGACCGCAGCTCGTTCACGTCGAGGTAACTGGTGCCGAGGTGCAACAGGGCTGCCCCGAGCTGGTACTTCCCGGTCGCCTCGTCCTGCTCCACGAAGTCCACGTGCTGCAGTGTGCGCAGAATGCCGTGGGCGGTGCCCTTCGCCAGCCCGAGCGAGGCCGCCACCTCGCCGAGACCGAGTCGACGGGGCCCACCGGCGAGCAGACGCAGGATCGCCGCCGCCCGTTCGATCGACTGAACCGGGCCGGCCATAAAGCGAGCGTAGCCCCGCCATGGGGCGTCCGCTGTACGTGCCGGGCGCCGCTTCATCAGGCGGATGGGCGTCGACGTTCGGTAATGCCGACCGCCATTCGTTGACCGGCCTCGCTTCGCTCTTTAGCGTGCAACGAGGCCCGGCTGCACGCGCTGAGGCCCGGCGTCCGGCCCACAGCGCTCACAGAGGAGAGCAGATGGCGGTACAGCTCAACACATCGCCTCGGGCGGCATGCGCAATGGTCTGTCCGCTCCCGCACGCCCCGGGGGCGGTCTCGGTCCTGCGTGGACGCGTGCGGGCGCTGCTCGCAGACTGGAACGTCTTCCCGGAGCTCGTCGAGGACTGTCTCCTCGTGGTATCGGAACTGCTCACCAACGCGATCGTCCACGCCCTGCCCCCGGCGGAGCTGCGGCTGTCCTGGGCCCGGGGCGACGGACTCGGCACCCTGCGTATCGAAGTCACCGACGCGGGACCCGCGTGTCCGGCGGGGCAGCCGGCTGCGGAGATCGACCCGGACGAGCACGGCCGGGGCGAGGAGATCGTCCACGCACTGGCGACCCGGCACGGCATGTCCGTCCACTCCGGCGGGGTCACTCGGTGGGCCGATCTCGTCGCGGCGTGACTACGGAGCCTGATCGGCGCGGCTGAGCGGGGCCGATGGGGCCCCGGATGAACACAGCGTGGGAGACACCGGGTCCGCCGCCCCTTCGCCGGTCTCGGCAAGGGCCGGTTTGCGGAGCAGGAGCAGCGCCGCGTCATCATGCAGCCGGCCGCCCACGTGTGCCAGCAGTTCGTCATGGAGCCCGGTGAGGGTGCGTGCCGGTTCGTCGCACACGTGTCGCGCAAGCCCCTCGGCCAGCGGGTAGAACTCACGCCCATGGTTGCGGGCCTCGGTGACCCCGTCGGTGTAGAGCAGCAGCTGGTCCCCCTCGGCGAAGGGCAGCACCTGGAGGCTGGGGGCCTCGCCCGAGAGGGCACGCAGTCCGAGCGGTGGCGTCGGACGGGTGGGCTCCACCGCCACAACACTGCCCGACCCGCGTACCAACAGCGGCGGCGCGTGTCCACAGTTGACCACCTCCAGCTGCCCGGTCTGCGGGTATCCGGCGACCACGGCGGTGACGAAGTCGTCATGGGCGAGGTTGCGCGCTAGGCTGCGCTCGATCCGGTCGACGACGGCAAGCAGATCGGGCTCGTCGTAGGCGGCCTCGCGAAAGACACCGAGCACCAGTGCGGCGGTGCTCACGGCGGGCAGCCCCTTGCCGCGCACATCGCCGACGATCAGCCTGACCCCGTACGGCGTGTTCACCAGCGCGTAGAGATCTCCACCGATACGAGCCTCCGCCGCCGCAGCGCTGTAGCGCACGGCCACCCGGAACGGGCCGACAGTCTCCGGTACGGGTTTGAGCAGCGCATGCTGAGCGGCCTCCGCAACCGAGCGAACGGCCGCAAGAACGCGCTCACGACGTCCGCGCAGCACGCTGGCCAGACCACCCGCCAGGGTGACGATCACCACAGCGGACAGTACGGCCGCCAGTTCGGAGCCCGGAACACCCTCCCGGGCTCCGAGCGCGGCGCCCAGCGCCAGGGCGAGGAGACCGACACAGAGGACGCCGCGCGGCCCGTTGGTGGTGGCGGCCAGCGCGGGCCCGGCCACCAGCAGCGGCAGCCAGATCATCCCTGCGCCGCAGAAGAGGGCGACCAACACGGCCACCGAGACGATCAGCACGGGAAGTACGGGCATACCGGCAGCCAGCTGTGCGGCGTGCCGGTGGGCTGATGCTCGGTTCCTGAAGGGCCTCATCGGCCAGTGGCCGCCACCATGGTCCCGGGCATGACGCATGCTTCGTCCGCAATCCTCACCTGTGCGAGGGAGCGACAAGGGGCGCTCCCGACTTGTCCGACTTCATCCAGGAAACGGGTTCGGCTCGGGCATCACAAGGCCACGATTTTCAGATAGTGAGCGAAAGGCTCCTGGTCACTCGACTCGCGGTCGGAAGCAGCCGCGCCCGGATCTCCTGAAGTCGGGACAACCGGTCCACCGGCAGTGAGACACCGAGCGCGCCGATCCTGTCCCCGCTGTAGACGGGCACAGCGACGCACACGGTGCCGAGGGCGTACTCCTCCAGGTCCGTGACGGCCGGGGCCACGGGTGAGGAGTCGAGCCGCCGGAGCAGTTCCGAAGGGCTGGTGATCGTCCGTGGGGTGAGGTCGGCGAGGGTGTGCCGGGAGAGGTACTCCTTGCGCGACTCTTCGTCCAGTTCTCGCAGCACGGACTTGCCCAGCGCGGTGGCGTGTCCCGCGTCCTGGAATCCCACCCAGAGGTCGACGCGGGGCGCCCGCGGGCTGTCGACGATCTCGGCGACCCGGATCTCCCCCTCCTCGTAGAAGGTGAGGTAGGTGGCGGTCGCGAACTCGTCCCGCAGAGCGGCGAGCGTGGGACGGACGCGGCTGAGCAGCGCCTGCCCGCTGCCCGCGGTCTGCAGCGCCTGCAGCTTGTCGCCCAGGACGAACCCGCCGTCGTCCAGCTTCCGTACGTATCCGTCATGCGCCAGCGTCCGCAGCAGGTGATAGGCGGTGGCCAGGGGCAGACCCGTCTCGCGTGCCAGTTGCTTCGCCGGCGCGCCGTTCTCGTGCGCGCTCGCCGCCTCCAGCAGGCGGAAGGCCCGCTGCACGGAGGTGATGAGCGTCGGGCCGTCATGAGCACCCATGCGACCAGCCTGCGCCAGGTGCCAGGCGCAGGCAAGGCAGGGGCCCGTTGCGGCTCCGCGGTCCGAGGCCGCGGCCGCCTCCGGCGAACCCAGGGGCGGCCCACGGCCCGGACACCCGCCGCTCAACGCCCCTTCGTGGCCTCTTGGGCGGACCGCAGGCGCTCTGTGCACCACTCCCGCGCCGTGTCGGCGACCTGCTCGAGCGCACCGGGCTCCTCGAAAAGATGGGTGGCACCGGGCACCACGTGCAGGGTGTGCGGGGCGTGCAGCCGCCGGGCCGCCTCCTGGTTGAGCCGCAGCACCTGCTGGTCGTCACCGCCGACGATGAGCAGCACCGGCGCCTGTACGGCGCCCAGGGCGTCGCCGGCCAGATCGGGCCGGCCGCCTCGCGACACCACGGTCACCACGCGGTCGGGTCGTTCGGCGGCGGCCACCAGGGCCGCGGCCGCGCCGGTGCTGGCACCGAACAGGGCGACGGGCAGTGCCCTGACGTCCGGTTGCTGCTCCAACCAGTCGATCGCGGCTACCACTCGGCGTCCCAGGAGCGGGATGTCGAAGCGGTGCTCGGCGGTCAGCGCGTCATATTGGTCCTCCCGCTCGGTGAGCAGGTCCATCAACAGAGTGGCCAGTCCGGCGGTGCGCAGCTCGGCGGCGACCATGCGGTTGCGCGGGCTGTGGCGGGAACTGCCGCTGCCGTGTGCGAACAGCACCACGCCGTGCGCCGGTGCCGGCACGACCAGGTCACCCACCAGCGAAGCGCCGTCGGCGGGCACCGTGACCACCTGGGAGATCATGGACATCATCTTCTTCCTCAGGGCTGCCTGTCCCATGGCCGATGCGCCGTCGGTCCTCCGGTCCGGGTACCCGTCCGGGCGGTGCGGATTTCACCGGCGCGGTGGCGGACGACGCCCGCGGCGAGGCGGCCTACGGTGGGGACATGGGCGGCAGCCTGGTGACACTGTTCCTGTGCGGCGATGTGATGCTCGGGCGCGGCGTCGACCAGATCCTTGCCCACCCCGGCGACCCGGCGCTGCGGGAGGGCTACGTTGTGGACGCCCGCTCCTACGTCGAGCTGGCGGAGGCGGCCAACGGCCCGATCCCCGCGCCGGTCCCCGCGTCCTGGCCCTGGGGCGAGGCGCTGCGAGTGCTCGACGAAGCCGCTCCGGACGTTCGCATCATCAACCTGGAGACGGCGATCACACGCTGCGCCGGCTTTGCGCACGACAAGGCGGTCCACTACCGGATGCACCCGGCCAACCTGCCCGCCCTGGCGGTTGCCCGGCCCGACGTCTGCGTCCTGGCCAACAACCATGTCCTGGACTTCGGTCGCCCCGGCCTGGCGGAGACCCTGGACGCGCTGGCCGATGCGGGACTTCGTACGGCGGGCGCGGGACGCGACGCCGCCGAGGCGTACGCGCCCGCGGTGGTGCCCCTCGACGGCGCCGGCCGCGTGCTGGTGTTCGCCCTCGGAGCGGCGTCGAGCGGCATTCCGTCCGACTGGGAGGCGACCGCGGACCTGCCCGGTCTCGCGTACGTGCCCGGCTTCTCGCAGGCCACCGCCGACGCCGTGGTCGAGCGCGTACGAAGGGCCAGGCGGACCGGCGACATCACCGTCGTCTCCGTGCACTGGGGCTCCAACTGGGGCTACCACGTTCCCCGGGACCAGGTCCGCTTCGCACACGCCCTGGTGGACGGCGGCGTGGACCTTGTCCACGGCCACTCCTCGCATCACCCGCGCCCCCTGGAGGTGTACCGGGACCGGCTGATTCTCTACGGCTGCGGCGACTTCATCGACGACTACGAAGGCATCTCCGGCTACGAGGAGTACCGCGACGATCTCCGCCTCGCCTACTTCGTGACGGTTGCGGCGGGCACCGGACGGCTGGCCGGCCTGCGCATGGTGCCCCTGCAGGCCCGGCGGATGCGGCTGGAACCCGCGGCCGGCCAGGACCGCGTATGGCTGCGCGCGACACTCGACCGGATCAGTGCGGGCGTGAGCGTGGCGCTGCAGCCCGACGACACGCTCGTGTTGCGTCCCGGCACGCGGACCGGCCGATGACCCGCCGGCTGCGGCTGACGTTGCTCGGCATCGGGGCGATGAACTCGCCGCGGTTCGCGCCCGCCGGTCTGCTGCTGCGCTGCGCCGGGCACCGCGTGGCCTTCGACGGCGGGCCGGGCGCCGAACCGCCGCCCGGGCGGCTCGACGGCTGGCTGGTCACCGACGAGCAGTCGGAACTGCGGGCCGCGCTGCGCCGGAGCGCAGCCGCG
Organism: Streptomyces sp. NPDC127197; assembly: GCF_042672405.1. Taxonomy (NCBI): domain Bacteria; kingdom Bacillati; phylum Actinomycetota; class Actinomycetes; order Kitasatosporales; family Streptomycetaceae; genus Streptomyces; species Streptomyces sp. NPDC127197. The sequence goes on from NZ_JBHXVG010000018.1 coordinate 72,539, forward strand.
CGGGGCGTCCGGCTGTGCTCCGGTGACCTGGAACTGGGCGACGTGTGCGTGCGGCGCTGTCCGGTGGTCCACACCTCGCATCCTGCATACGGCTACCGGATCGAAGCGGGCGCAGTGAGGGTGGTGTGGGCGCCGGAATTCTGGGAGTTCCCGGACTGGGCCGCGGGGGCGGTCCTGATGTTCGCCGAGGCCGCCGCGTGGGACCGGCCGATACGGTTCCGAGGCGGCGTCGGCGGCCACGCACCCGTGCACACCGTCGCCGAGCAGGCCGTACGGCACGGGGTGCGGCGGTTGGTCTACGCCCATATCGGCCGGCCCACACTGCGGGCGATCGACGACGGGGTGAAACCGCCGACCGGGGAGTGGGGCGTCGAGGGCCGCACCTATTCGGTGCCGTTCACGTGAGCAGGCCGACCGACCCGCGCGACGATCACGCATGTCCGGCCCCGGCCTGGGTACCCCGGGCCATATGGCTGGCATCGACCTCAAGAGCAGCGCATTCAGTGACCAATCCTTCATCGCGCGCCGCTACGCGTACGAGGGAGACAACGCCTCCCCTCCGCTGACCTGGAGCGGCGTGCCGGACGACGCGGCGGAGCTGGTTCTGCTGTGCGAAGACCCCGACGCCCCGTCGGGCACCTTCGTGCACTGGGCCGTCGTCGGCATCGATCCCCACAGTGACGGCGTCGGCACCGGACAGCACCCGCCCGGCGGCACCGAACTCGTCAACGGCTACGGCGACCATGGCTGGGGCGGACCGCATCCGCCGCCGGGAGACAACCCACACCACTACCTCTTCCGGCTCTACGCCCTGGCAGAACCATGCGTCCTCCCCGACGCGCCCAGCGCCGACCAGGTGCACGAGGCCGTCGAGAAGCGGCAGCTCGCCAGCGGCACCCTCGTGGGGCTGTACCAGCGCTGACCCACTGGTGGATTCACCCCTTCCGCGTCTGCCTGCAGCCGGTGGGGCAGGATGAGGAGCATGAGCGTAGTCAAGATCAACGTACTGACCGTTCCCGCCGAGCAGCGGGAAACACTGGAGAAGCGCTTCGCCGCCCGTGCCCACGCCGTGGAGAGCTCCGACGGGTTCGAGTGGTTCGAACTTCTGCGGCCGGTCGAAGGCACCGACAACTACCTCGTCTACACCCGGTGGCGCGACGAGGAGTCCTTCCAGGCCTGGATGGAGGGACCCATGAAGGCAGCCCACCAGGGCACCGGCGCGGACAGCGGCGAACGCCCCCAGCCCGCGGCAACCCACTCCACCCTGTGGTCCTTCGACGTCGTGCAACAGGCAGCACCGAAGAACGCGTAGATCACGCCGCGGCGGCACCAGGTTCGCCCCGGCACAGCAGTGCCGGGGCACTGCCCGACCGCAATTCTCGGATGCGGCACCGGGCCGCTGCGTGGTGGGATGCGCCGTATGAGCGTTGCAGCGCTGCGTGCCCGTATCGAGCAGTACTACGCCACCGTGCCGCTCCTGTTCGCCGATGCCGAGGACTTTGGACCGCTGCGGCTGTTTGTGCGCACAGAACCAGGCACCCCGTACTACGGCGGTCCCAGCCACGCTCAACCCACCGCAGAAGCCGCGACCGTCACCGCCGCCGACATCGCCCGGGTCCGCGCCCGGCAGCGTGAACTCGGCGTGCCGGAAGCCTTCGAGTGGCTCGCCGAGGCGGCACCGACGCTGCGCACCTGTATCGAGGCCGCCGGCCTCCCCGTGCAAGAACGTCCGCTGATGGCCCTGGACCCGCACGCCCCAGTGCGCCCGCAGCCGCTGCCGGACGGCGTCGCGATCCGCGAGCTGACGGCCGACGACCCGGCTCTGCCCGCAGCCCTCGCTCTCCCCCGCCTCGCCTTCGCCGCGGCGGGCACCTCGGTGGGCTCGGCGGGCCGCGCGGAACTGGCGAGGGCGGCCGCAGAGGTGACCGCGGACGGCGCGTTGGCAACAACGCGCCCCGCCATCCGCGCCGGGCACAAAACGCTCATCGCTGCTCTCGCCCCTGACGGCACCCCGCTCGCCGTCGGCCACTACCACCCCGCTCACGGCACCACCGAGATCGGCGGCGTGGGCACCCTCCCCACCGCTCGCCGCCAGGGACTGGCAGCCGCCGTCACGGCGGCGCTGGCGACCCACGCCCGCGACCACGGCGTGGGCACCGTCTTTCTCGCCTACGCGGAGGATGCCGTCGCCCGCATCTACACCCGCCTGGGCTTCCGCCAGGCGGGGACCACTCTTCTGATCGCCAATCAGCCCGCACGGTCGTAGCCCCGCGGAGCGGAGCGGCTGCCCCCCGACCGCTCCGCCGACGCGAGTACGCCGATCTTGTCTATGCGGTGCTCGGGGTTGTTCCTGTCGTCTCGCCAGAAGTTCCCCGCCGCGTTGTCCTCAGGGGTGGCGCACGTCGATATGGTGATCATGGCTTGGGTGGGCACTTCGCCGGGCGAGCCGGGTACGGCGGCGCGCTGCTCGGCGAGTGAGCGCGCGGACCGGAAGGACGTCCACCTGGTCTCGGTGATCTTGTACGTGTAGACGGTGCTCCCCAACGCGACGCGCACGGTGTCACCCTTGTCGAGTTCGGGCAGCTCGCGCAGCGGGCCGCCCGCGCTCAGGCGGTGGGCGGTGACGAGGTAGTTGCCCGTTTCGCCGGGACCGACACCGCCCTGGTCACCGTAGGGGCTGGCGGCGACGCCGCGGTCCTGGATTCGCGTCCCCGGCGCGTCGTCCGTCGTTCCTTCGTAGGGAACGACCTCCAGGTCCCGCACACCGATGGCAGGGATGCTCAGCGAGGCGGAGTCGGAGCGCGGATCGGTGTCCGGCAGCGGACTGGACGAAGGAGAGGACGGGGCCGCCGCAGAGGACATACGGGCCGGGGCAGGGTGGGGAAGGGGCGGGGACGTGCCGAGCGTGTCGGCACCGGCACATCCTGTCACAAGGAGCAGAAGTCCGAAGGTGAGAGGTGTGCTGACGGCACGTGTGATGGCCATGGCACTCCCGACCGGCGCCGGATGGACAGCTGGACGGTCGAGCATATTCCTGATCCGCGACGGCCGTCGTGGTGCGGGAGGCATGACGGCACCCGCAGCGCCCTCACGGGATCTCCTGTTCCGCCCAGATGATCTTTCCGTCGGCCGAGAACCGAGCACCCCAGCGATGGGCGAGCTGGGCCACCAGAAACAGGCCACGGCCGCCCTCGTCCGTGCTGCGGGCGTGCCGCAGCCGTGGGGCGGTGCTGCTGGCGTCGGCGACCTCGCAGGTCAGGCGGGAGTCGCGGAGCAGTCGCAGGCGTATGGGCGGTGCGGCATAGCGAATCGCGTTGGTGACCAGCTCGCTGACGATGAGCTCCGTCGTCATGGCCAGCTCCCCCAGGCCCCAGGCTTCCACCCGGCGGGTCGCGCGGGCGCGGACGTCAGCGACGGCGGCCGGGTTGACCGGCACGTCCCACGAGGCGACCTGGTCGGCACCCAGCGCGTGCGTGCGCGCCAGCAGGAGGGCGACATCGTCGGGTTGGGAAACGGGCACGAGCTGCTGCACCGCGGACGAGCACAGCGTTCCGAGGTGGGGGTCCGGCTGGGCGAGCACGGCGCCGAGCCGGGACATGCCCAGTTCCATGTCGCGGTCGGCTCCCTGGACGAGACCGTCGGTGAAGAGACCGAGCAGACTGTTCTCGGCGAGCTCGATCTCGGTGGTCTCGAACGCCATCCCGCCCAGCCCCAGCGGAGGCCCTGCGGGGAGCTCCGGGAAGCAGACGTGCCCGTCGGGTGCGACCACGACAGGTGGTGGATGCCCGGCCCGGGCCATCGTGCAGCGCCTCGTGGCGGGATCGTAGACGGCGTACAGGCAGGTTGCCCCGAGGAAAGCGCTCGCGCTCTGGTTGTCCGCCTCGTCGCTGGTCCTCTCCTCACTGAGCCGGAGCACGAGGTCGTCCAGGTGAGCCAGCAGTTCGTCCGGGGGCATCTCCATGTCGGCGAGGGTCTGCACCGCGGTGCGCAGTCGGCCCATGGTCGCCGCCGCGGTGATGCCGTGGCCGACCACGTCGCCGACGACGAGGCCCACCCGGGCGCCGGACAGCGGGATCACATCGAACCAGTCGCCACCGACCCCACCTGTCGGGTCGGCCGGCAGATAGTAGAAGGCCACGTCCAGCGCTGATCCGCCCGACAGGGCGTGCGGCAGCAGGCTGCGCTGCAGGGTGACCGCTGCCGTGTGCTCCCGGGTGTAGCGGCGGGCGTTGTCCACGCACAGCGCCGCCCGTGCCACCAGCTCACCGGCCAGCAGGACGTCGTCGGGCTGGAACGAGACGGGATTGAGCGACCGTACGAACGTGGTGAGGCCCAGGGCGGTGTTCCGCGCCCGCATCGGCACGGAGATCAGGGAGTGCAGCCCGAACTCGCGGATGCTGGCCGTCCTCGCGGGCTGTTCGGCAACCCACAGGGCGTCGGACGGGTCGAGGACCGAGATGAGGACCGGCTCACCGCTGACCAGCAGATTCACGTCGTGCGGCGGGGGGAGGAAGTCGACTCGGTCCCCGACCCGCGCCACGGCCTCCGGACAGCCCTCTCGCACCGAACTCATACCGGCCCGGCGCATCACCGGCCTTGCCGGTGCGGGCCCCGCATCGGTCAGCCACGCGCCGTGCCCCTCGGTGCTCAGAACGGGCTCCAGGAGATCGACGACGACGAAGTCCGCGAAGCGGGGAACCACGAAGTCGGCCAGCTCCTGAGCCGTCCGCATCACGTCAAGGGTCCTGCCGATGCTGGTCCCGGCTTCGTTGACCAGCGACAGCAACTGGCGGGCGTTCCACCGCTCGGTGACGTCCAGGACCATGTAACAGACCCCGGTGACGGAGCCGTCGGCGTCCACGAGCGGGAAGAAGGACGTGGAGTAGGCGTGCTGGCGGTGTGGGTCGGCCCAACTCCATCCCACGTACTCGTAGTCGGTCACCGGGACCCCGGTGGCCAGCACCTTGCGCATCAGTCCCTCGAGGGTGTCCGTCTGCAGCCCGGGCAGCAGCTCGCTCAGGCGACGCCCGAGTCGCTGCTCACGGGGCACACCGCCGAAGCGTTCCAGGGTGTCGTTCAGCCACACGTAGCGCAGCTGGGTGTCCATCACCGCCATGCCGACCGGCGAGCGGGTGAGGAATCCGTCGAGGACGGACTCGCCCATCGTCCATTGCGGCTTCTGCTCCCGTGCCGAGAGCAGAAAGCACTCGTCGCCGCCGATGCGGAAGGATGCCGAGACCCGCAGGTCGACCTCGATACGGCCGCCGTCGCGGCGTCGTACGGGGACGAGACCGCTCCACCCCATTCCGGTGCGGCACCGCTCGGCGACGCCGGTCACCCGTACCGGATCCCCGGGCACTGCCAGCAGCCGCGCGGCGGAGCCGCCGACCACCTCGGGCGCCGGATAGCCGAGGAGTTCTTCGGCGCCCCGGGTCCAGCCGACCACGATGCCGTCGGCGGACACCACCGCTGCCGCGTCGGTGGACGCGTCGAACAGCTCGCGCGGCCCTGCGGACGTGCGCACATCGGAACCTTTTCGCACAGAATCCATTGGTCCCATCCTCTTCATGACTATGGTCCTGCTTGTCCGCCCGATGTGCACGATCCCGGCGGCTGGTGGCCGGACCGGTCTCCCGGATGTGCTGATCGCCGACGCGTGTGGGCCGGAGGCAGCAGGGAAGTCCGGATAGCAGAGCCAGATGCGCGGCGACGCCGTCAGACGTACGTGCGTCCTGTCGGTCGGCGGAGGAGGATCAGGGATGAAAGCCGAATCCTTCCAGTCCCGCAGTGACGGGTACGGCCCCGAGCAGCCCCGGCCGACCGGCCTGCTGGATGTGCTGAGCGTGGCCGCGGTGGTCCTCGACGTCGACGGACGCATCGTGTTCTGGACCCCGCAGGCCGAGGAACTCTTCGGCTACACGTCGGAAGAGGCTCTCGGCAAGTACGCGGCGCGACTGTTCGTCCACCCCGAGCATCTCCAGTCCGTGGTGAAGCTGTTCGAAGAGGTGCTGAAGACGGGCCGGAGCTGGGCAGGCTCCTTCCCCATCCGGCACAAGGACGGCAGCACCCGCCTGACGGAGTTCCGCAACATGCGGCTGCTGGACGATGTCGGAGATGTCTACGCGCTGGGCATCGCGGCCGACCACAGCCTGCTCCAGCGCGTCGAGACCGATCTGGCCCTGTGCGAGCGGCTGATCAACCAGTCTCCGATCGGTCTGGCCCTCATGGACCCGGACCTGCGGTATCTCCTGGTCAATCCGGCGCTGGAGCGCATCGACGGCATCCCCGCCGAGGACCACGTCGGCCGCCACCTGCGGGAGACACTCCCCCTGCCCGACATCGACACCATCGAGTCCGCACTGCGTCAGGTGCTCACCACCGGCACCCCGCTGCTCGACCAGTACCACGTGGGCCGCCCCCGGAGCGATCCCGACCACGAGCACGCCTGGTCCCTGTCGTTCTACCGGCTGGAGGATCCCGGCGGGCGGGTGCTGGGCGCGGCGACCTCGGTCGTCGATGTCACCGAACGGCACCGCGCGGCCGCCGAGGCCGACCGGGCCCGGCGCCGCCTGGCCCTCATCGCCGACGCCTCCGCGCGCGTCGGCACCACCCTGGAGGTGGAGGAGACCGCCCGCGAACTGGCCGACATCGCCAGCACCGCGCTCGCCGACGTGGTCGCCGTGGACATCCTCGACTCCGCTCTGGCCTGCCGCCGCAAGGCCAGGCTGGACAACGGCCCGGAGTTCTTCCGTGCCCTCGCCCTGAAGTCGGCTCATCCCACCGTGGCGCTGGGCGCCGCCGACCCTCCCGGTGACCTCATCGCCTACGACGGTGACCGCCTGGTCACCTTGTGCGTCCACACCGGCCGGCCGGTCCTGGTGCGCCACGTCGGCGACCAGGATCTACCGCGCATCGCCCGCGACGCCGAGGCCACCACGCTCCTGGCCCGCGCCGGCGTCCACTCCTACCTCGCCGCGCCGTTGATCGCCCATGGCGAGGTGCTCGGCGCCCTCGACCTCAAGCGCACCCGCAATCCGCTCCCCTTCGACGAGGACGACGTCGTCCTGGCCTGTGAGCTGGCCAGCCGCGCCGCCGTCGCCATCGACAACGCCCGCTGGTTCCAGAGCGTGCGCAATACCGCCCTCACCCTCCAGCGCAGCCTGTTGCCCGACCACCCGCCGCACCACACCGGTCTGGAACTCGCCTCCCGCTATCAGCCCGCCCAGGCCACCACCGAAGTCGGCGGCGACTGGTACGACGTCATCAGCCTGGAGGACGGCAAGACCGCCCTGGTCGTCGGCGACGTCATGGGCAACGGCATCGACGCCGCCGCCACCATGGGCCGGCTGCGCACCGCCACCTGCGCCTACGCGGACCTCGACCTGGAACCCGGCGCCGTGCTCCAGCACCTGGACAAGATCACCTGCGAGCTGGAGCACTACATCGTCACCTGCCTGTACGCCGTGTACGACCCCCGCACCAGGCAGTGCCGTATCGCCAACGCGGGACACATGCCGCCCGCGCTGTCCCGCCCCGGCCAGGCCCCCGTACTGCTGGAGCTGCCGTCCGGAGCGCCGCTCGGCGTCGGCGGCGTCCCGTTCGAGACCACCACCACCGACCTCGGCCCCGGCGACCTGCTGATCCTCTACACCGACGGCCTCGTCGAGACCCGGCACCACGCGATCGACGACCGCCTGAACGTCCTCCTCAACTTCCTCGACGAACCCGAGCGGCCCCTCGAGGAGATCTGCGACCTCCTGCTGTACGGCCTGCGCCACCCCGACGACCACGACGACGTCGCCCTCCTCGTCGCGCGGGCCCTTTAGGCACGGGGCAGAGTCTGGGTCACGCGCCACAGGCGGCGGGGCAGATCGCCTTCCTCGAAGGAGTGGACCTCTTCGAGCGTCCAGCCGTGCGCGAGGGCGTCGACCAGTTCGCGGGGGAAGAAGTGCACGGCGAAGCCGCCGTGCTCGTAGATGTCGTCACCGTGCGCGGTGCCGGCGCCGTAGTGCGCGTCGCCGGTGTGCCGCACGGTGTAGACGAAGACGCCGCCCGGCCGCAGGACGCGCCGGATCTCATCGACCAGGGCGTGGATCTCCTTGGTGGACAGAGCCATGCACAGCAGCATGTGCGCGAAGACCGCGTCCACGGAGGCATCCGGCAGCGGCAGTGGATCGCGTACGTCGTGCTCCGCGGTGGTGATGCGCTCGGCCACCTGCTGGGCGCGGGCGGCGTCCCGCAGCTGCTGCAGGCCGGTGGCGCTGAAGTCGGTGGCCTGCACGGTGAAGCCCTCGCGGACGAAGTACAGGGCATCGCGGCCGTGCCCGGTGCCGAGTTCCAGCACATGCTGCGCCCCGGCCCTGCGGAAGACCTCGGCGGCGTGGACGGCCGGTGCGGAGGGCTGCCCGCCGTACATCCCCGGGTGCGCGGCATAGGTGTGCTGCCAGTGCCGACGCTGGCCCTCGGCGAGTTCCTGCTCCTCCGCCATGGCATTCCCCTTCGTCTCGCTGCGGCCGGCACCGACCGACAGCCGCCTCACGCGATCTCGACGAGGAGGTCGCCGCCCTCCACCTGCTGGATCGGGTTGATGGCCAGCCTGGCCACCCTGCCGGACTTCGGGGCGGTGATCGCGGCTTCCATCTTCATCGCCTCGATGGTCGCCACCGTGGCACCGGCCGCCACCTCGTCGCCCTCGGCGACCGCGAGCGTCACCACTCCGGCGAACGGCGCGGCGACATGGCCGGGGTTGGCGCGGTCGGCCTTCTCGGTCGCCGGGATGTCGGCGGCCACGGCGGCATCGCGTACCTGGATCGGCCGCAACTGGCCGTTCAGGTTGGACATCACGGTGCGCATCCCGCGTTCGTCCGCCTCGCCCACGGCCTCCAGCTCTATCAGGAGGCGTACGCCGGGTTCGAGATCGACGGCGTACTCCTTGCCGGGCCGCAGCCCGTAGAAGAAGTGCTTGCTGTCGAGCACGCTGGTGTCGCCGTACGTCTGACGGTGTGTCTCGTACTCGCGCGTCGGCCCGGGGAACAGCAGCCGGTTGAGCGTCGCCCTCCGGTCCTTCGCCAGCCCCTTGCGGTCCTCCGCGGTCAGCTCCTGCGCGGGCCTGGGCTGCGGGCGGCCCTCCAGCGCCCTGGTGCGGAACGGCTCCGGCCATCCACCGGGCGGGTTGCCCAACTCGCCGCGCAGGAAGCCGATGACGGAGTCGGGGATGTCGAACCTGTTCGGTGCCGCCTCGAAGTCCTCCGGCGACACCCCGGCGCCCACCAGATGGAGCGCGAGGTCCCCGACCACCTTCGACGAGGGGGTGACCTTCACCAGCCGGCCCAGCATCCGGTCAGCGGCGGCGTACATCGCCTCGATCTCCTCGAAGCGGTCGCCGAGGCCCAGCGCGATCGCCTGGGTGCGCAGGTTGGAGAGCTGGCCGCCGGGGATCTCGTGGTGGTAGACGCGTCCGGTCGGCGAGGCCAGGCCCGCCTCGAAGGGTGCGTAGATCTTGCGGACGCTCTCCCAGTACGGTTCCAGGTCGCCGACGGCCTGCAGGTCCAGTCCGGTGGGCCGCTCGGAGTGGTCGGTCGCGGCCACGAGCGCCGACAGCGACGGCTGCGAGGTGGTGCCCGCCATGGACGCCACCGCACCGTCCACCGCGTCCGCGCCCGCCTGGATCGCCGCGAGGTAGGTGGCGAGCTGGCCGCCCGCCGTGTCGTGGGTGTGGAGGTGAACCGGCAGGTCGAACTCCCGGCGCAGCGCCGACACGAGGGTCGCGGCGGCCGGGGCGCGCAGCAGGCCCGCCATGTCCTTGACGGCCAGGACGTGGGCGCCGGCGGCCACGATCTGCTCGGCCAGGCGGAGGTAGTAGTCCAGCGTGTACAGCCGCTCGGACGGGTCGGACAGGTCGGAGGTGTAGCACAGGGCGACCTCGGCGACGGCCGTTCCGGTCTCCCGCACGGCGTCGATGGCGGGCCGCATCTGCTCGACGTCGTTGAGGGCGTCGAAGATGCGGAAGATGTCGACGCCGGTGGTCGCGGCCTCCTGCACGAAGGCGTCGGTCACCTCGGTCGGGTACGGCGTGTAGCCGACGGTGTTGCGGCCGCGCAGCAGCATCTGCAGGCAGATGTTCGGAACGGCCTCGCGCAGTGCGGCCAGCCGCTCCCACGGGTCCTCGGCGAGGAAGCGCAACGCGACGTCGTAGGTGGCGCCGCCCCAGCACTCCAGGGACAGCAGCTGCGGCAGGGTGCGGGCCACCACCGGGGCCACGGCGAGCATGTCCTTGGTGCGGACCCGGGTGGCCAGCAGCGACTGGTGGGCGTCGCGGAAGGTGGTGTCGGTGACGCCGATCGTCGGCGAGGTGCGCAGCCACCCGGCGAAACCTTCCGGACCGAGCTCGACGAGCCGCTGCCGCGACCCTGCCGGCGGTTCGATCCCGGGCAGGGGCGGCAACTTGGTGGCCGGGTCGATCACCTCGGGCCGCTCGCCGTGGGGCTTGTTCACCGTGACGTCGGCGAGGTAGGTGAGCAGCTTCGTGCCGCGGTCGGCGGAGTGGCGTGCGGTGAGCAGGTGCGGCCGCTGCTCGATGAACGAGGTGGTGACCTGTCCGGCCCGGAAGTCCGGGTCGTCCAGCACGGCCTGCAGGAACGGGATGTTCGTGGCCACACCGCGAATGCGGAACTCGGCGACGGCACGCCGGGCGCGCCCGATCGCGGCCTGGAAGTCCCGGCCCCGGCAGGTGAGCTTGACCAGCATGGAGTCGAAGTGCGCGCTGATCTCCGTACCGGCGTGGGTGGTACCGCCGTCCAGCCGGATGCCCGCGCCGCCGGGCGAGCGGTAGGCGCTGATCCGGCCGGTGTCGGGGCGGAACCCGTTGGCCGGGTCCTCGGTGGTGATACGGCACTGCAGTGCGGCGCCCCGCAGGGTGACGGTCTCCTGCGCGAGGCCGAGGTCGGTCAGCGTCTCGCCGGCGGCGATCCGCAGCTGTGCCTGCACGAGGTCGACGTCGGTGACCTCCTCGGTCACCGTGTGCTCGACCTGGATGCGCGGGTTCATCTCGATGAAGACGTGGTTCCCGTCGGGGTCGAGCAGGAACTCCACGGTGCCGGCGTTGCGGTAGCCGATCTGCCGGGCGAACGTCACGGCGTCGGCGCAGATCCGCTCGCGCAGCGCGGGGTCGAGGTTCGGCGCGGGCGCCAGCTCGATCACCTTCTGGTGGCGGCGCTGCACCGAGCAGTCGCGCTCGAACAGGTGGATGACGTTGCCGTTCCCGTCGGCGAGGATCTGTACCTCGATGTGGCGCGGATCGACGACGGCCTTCTCCAGGAAGACGGTCGGGTCGCCGAACGCGGACGCCGCCTCACGCGCCGCCGCCTCGATGGACTCGCGCAGCAGGGCGGGGTCCTCGACGCGCCGCATGCCGCGCCCGCCTCCCCCGGCGACCGCCTTGACGAACACCGGGAAGCCGATGCTCTCGGCGGCCCGGACCAGTTCGTCCACGTCGGTGGAGGGCGCCGAGGAGCCCAGCACCGGTACGCCGGCCGCGCGGGCGGCGGCCACCGCGCGGGCCTTGTTCCCGGTCAGTTCGAGGATCGCCGCGGTCGGGCCGACGAAGGTGATGCCGGCCTCCTCGCAGGCACGCGCCAGGTCCGGGTTCTCCGACAGGAACCCGTAGCCCGGGTACACGGCGTCCGCTCCCGCCCGGCGTGCCGCACGCACGATCTCCTCGACGGAGAGATAGGCCCGCACCGGATGTCCCGGCTCACCGATCTCGTACGCCTCGTCGGCCTTCAGCCGATGCAGCGAGTTGCGGTCCTCGTGCGGGAAGACGGCGACGGTTCGCGCGCCCAGCTCATAGCCGGCACGGAACGCACGAATCGCGATCTCACCGCGGTTCGCGACCAGCACCTTGCGGAACATGCGTGATCCCTTCAGCCTGCCGGTGACGGGCTCTATGGTGTCGGCGACGCCTCCGCCGCGCCATGTGAGCCGGGCCACTCACGCGGCTGCCGCCGGCTTGCGGAGCGTGCGGCGCGTCGGTCACCGGTGCCGTGGAGTGAGCCGTTCGACCTGGCCGGCGGCTGCCTCGGCTCGGCGTCCGGCCTCACGGACCCGGCGCTCGGCGAACCGCACCCGTTCATGCGCCCGGCGCTCGGCGGCACGGGCCTGCCGGTGCTCCTCCTCGGCGCGTTCCAGTTCCTCGGCGAGCTCGCTCACGCGCTGCCGGGCGTGGTCCGCCTGGCTCGTGGCCTCGTTCGCCTCGTGGTCGGCCGCTGCCGCGTCCTTCTCGGCAGCCCGCAGCTCCCGTTCCGCCGCCTCGGCTTCCTGCCGGGCCTGCACCAGCCGGCTGCGCCGCCGTTCGTCCGCTCCTGCACGCTCACGCCGGGCAGCAGGCGGGGGCTCCGGGGCGGGCGACAGGGCAGCCGCGCGCCGTACGGCGCCCTGGTCGGCGACGGGGAAGCCGACGGCGGCGGTCAACGGCTTGACCAGCCGACCGCTCGCCCACTCTTCGGCGGCCTTCGGGTCGGCGAGAACGGCGTGCAGAGTGCTTTCGATCTCCCGTTGGGCGCCCTCGCCGATGGGGCGACCGTGCTCGGCGGCGAGGTGTCCGGCCTGCCGGGACAGCGCGCTGATCAGAACACGCTGCCGACGGCTCAGCTCGCGCAGCTGCGCACCGTCCAGCTCCTGGTGTGCCCGGCGCAGCCCCTCCCCGAGCTGGAGCAGCGGCTCCACCTCGCCGGGCTGCTCACGGACCAGGAGATTGCTCGCCCACGCCGACAGGCTGGGGCGGCGCAGCCCGGCGATCTTCTCCGCCAGGGCGCGGTCACCGGCCTTCCGGGCTGCCGCCGCGCGGGCGTCGCGGGCGGCGACGAAGTCCTCCGGCCGCAGCCCGTACAGCTCGTCGGCGACAGCGTCCAGGTCCACCGGCTTCCTTCCACCCACACCGTGGTGACTGCTGTCGATTTTCCCACGATTCAGCGCTTGTGCGGCTTCCGCACGCTGAGAACTCCCGAGTTGAAGCTGCCGTCCGCCCCGACCTACGCACGGGAAGCGTCGGGCCGGAGGGGTACGGGGCGGGCGCGGACGACGAGGACGTCCAAGTGGAGCTCGTCCCTGCCGAGGTCCAAGCCCGCCCACATCGCCGCGGAGGCAAGCAGGTTGAACGGATGGTGCGGGGCGCACCGCACGTCGGACTCGGGGGCAGCGGAGGCCTGGAGGCGCTCGGCCAGGGCGCGGGCCGCCGCCTCCGCGTCGGCCGCGTGCGGTCCGGCGGCACTGGGCACGGGTTTACCGGCGCCGGACACCAGCGCCTCGGCGAGGAGCAGCCGCGGACCGTGCGCGGCCGCCCACCGGTCGGGCTGGGTGGTCACCGCTGTGCCGGGAGCCAGGAGGGCCAGCCTCGCCAGCATCCACGCTGCCTGGGCCAGGCCGGTGGCAAGGACCCCCGCGCCGGCCCCTGCCGACCAGGGCCGATTCCCCTCACCGCCGCGGGCCCGGCCCAGCGCCTGCCATGCGCCGGCCCGATCGGCGTCGGGAACCGGTACGGACATGGGTGCCTCCAGCGCCAGCGCCGCAGGCCGGCCGGAGACGAGAGCGGCGGTCAGGGCACGGACCGCTGCTTCCGGGTCGGTTCCCTGTCCGACAAGTGCCGGCATCGGTGCGTCGACGGCGGCCCAGGCGAACCTGCCCAGCGACACCGAACCGACATCGACTCCGACCACCCGCGCGTCCATGGAGCACAGTCCAGCACAGGCATGTGCCCGAACGAGAGCGGCGGCGGGCATTGGTAGCGTCGGCGTATGCCGTGCCGGCCGGTGCGGTGTGCCGTTCGACCGAGGGAGATTCCATGTCCCCGACGATCCGCAGGGCCGTGATCCCCGCCGCCGGGCTCGGCTCCCGTCTCCTGCCCCTGACCAAGGCGACACCGAAGGAGATGCTTCCGGTCGGCGACAAGCCGGTCATCGAGCACACCGTGCGCGAGCTGGTGGACTCCGGCATCACCGACATCACCATCGTCGTCTCCGGCGGCAAGAGCCTCATCCAGGACCACTTCCGCCCCAACCCCGCCCTCGTCGCCCAGCTGCGCAAGGACGGCAAGACGGCGTACGCGGACGCGGTGGAGGAAGTGGCGGAGCTGGCCCGCAAGGGCCACATCACCTACCTCGACCAGTACGGTCCGTACGGCAACGGCACCCCGGTGCTGAACGCCGCCCGCTCCTTCGGCGACGAGCCCGTGCTTGTGCTGTGGCCTGACGACGTGTTCGTGGCCGAGGTCCCCCGCGCCCAGCAGCTGATCCGCGCCTACGAGCAGACCGGCTGCCCGGTACTGGCCCTCCTGCCGATGGACCCCGCCCACTCCCAGCGCTACGGCGTGCCCATCGTCAAGGAGGACCTCGGCGACGGCCAACTGCGCATCACCGGCCTGGTCGAGAAGCCGAAACCGCAGGATGCGCCGTCCCCGTACGCGGCCATCGGCGGCTACGTGATCACCCCGGGCATCGTCGACGAGCTGCGCGAGCAGACCCGCCGCTGGTATGAGCACCGGACCGGCGAGGTCTACCTCACCGACGCCATCAACGCCTACGCCTCCACCCGCGCGGTGTACGGGCAGGTCATCCAGGGCCGTTGGTACGACACCGGCAACCCGGCCGACTATCTCGTCGCCCAGATGGCCTTCGCCCTCGCCCACCCCGAGTACGGCCCCCTGCTGCGCGGTCTGGTCGACGAACTCGACGCCGACCGCCCGGGCACCGCCGACTGACTTGCCGGTCGTTTCAGTCGCCGGGAGGGGAGGACTGATGGGCGGGTTCGATCCGCACGTTCACGTGGAGTTGAAGGTGGTGCAGGGCGATGCGGCTGTCCGCAACCTGATGGCGTCCACGTTCGGGCTGGCCGGTGATCTGCCGAGCCATGTCACTGCGGGGTGCGGGCTGCGGGTGCCGTATGCGATGACCTCTCCGCGTCCGGATCGCGTCACCTGCCTGGCCTGCCGTGAGCACGCACGGCTCGAGCATCTGCGCTTCGCGGAGAACGTCGAGCGTTTGGGCCTCATGCCCGGATCGGCCATCAGCCCTGCCCAGGCGAGAACGGCCGCGGACAGGCATCGCGACCTCGCGGAGAGGTTTTCCGACACGGCGGGCTGAGCCGGTCGGCGGCGGCCCCGCGCGTTCATCGGGCGTAGTCGGACAGAGCCGGTTCGAGGAGGGTGAACGCCTCCGTGGCCTCCTCCTCGAGGACGGAGGCGATCTCCGGGTTGGTGTGCCCGGCGAGGGTGAGTTCCTGGATACGGCGGAACAGAACGCGGTGGACGCCGCCGAGCAGGGACGCGGCCGTGCGTGGGGTGATGTCGCCGGGGTCCGCGCCGGTGGCTTCGGCGAGGGCGGCGGCCAGGGCGTGCTCACGCTGGTCGTGCAGGCCGCGCAGGCAGGTGGTGAGGGTGGGGCTCTGAGCGATCATGCGGGTGAACTCCGGGCCCGCGAAGCCGGCGACCGGGTCCTGTGCCCTGACCGCTGACAGGAACGAGCTGCGCAGTGCCGCGAGGGCGGATTCGCCGGGTTCGCGGGCGGCCACGGTACGTGCCAGACCGGCCACGAACTCGTCCTGGTGGTCGAAGGCCAGGTCCTCCTTGCGGGGAAAGTAGTTCGTCACGGTCTTCTTGGCGACGCGGGCGGCGTCGGCGATCTCCGCGATGGTGGTCTGCTCGAAGCCCTGCGTGATGAAGAGCTCGGTCGCCCGGTCGGAGATCAGCTGCCGTGTCTCGCGCTTCTTGACCTCGCGCAGGCCGATGGCCGCCGCGGAGGTGGCGGTCGTGGTGCTCGACTCGATACCCATGGCGGAATCTTACCCCCGTCGTATTTTTACGTTGACACCCTGCGCGCCTCGCGCGTAAGTTTACGTCCGTCGTAAGTTTTCCGTCGTGTTCGCCTCCGAAAGGGGCCGCCTTGACCGACACCGCCTTCGACGGTGAAGCCGAGTTCGACCGTCAGGTCCGCAACCTCATCGCCCTCGGGTATCCGGCGCTGTCCGGACTCGACCCGGAGCAGTTCGGCGCGCTGGTCGCCCCGCTGCGCGCCCGCGCCGCGACGGCTCCCGTCGGCCCGTACGAACCGGAGAGCGGCCGCGTGCCCTTCGTGCTCGTCGTCACCCGGAACGTGGCGCCGATCGAGGACACGATGCTGCGCACGACGCTGCACCGCGGGCGCACGCCCGGCTTCGTCGACCGCTCCTTCGAGCCCGGCTCCCTGGAGCGGTTCGTCGCCACCGAGGAGGCCGGACTTCCGCACCCGGACGCCTATCTGCTGTTCGACGTCGAACGCGGCGAGGAGTTCTGCGGCGCCGTACCCAACGACGCGATGAAGGTCATCGCCGAGCGGGGTCGCACGCTGCTCACCATCGAGGAGGGCATCGCTCTCGTCACCCACTTCCCGCAGGTACTGGTCAAGAACAAGTGCTTCTCCCTCGGTGGTTCACGATGCGGCGACCGCAGGGTCCCGGCGATCTGGATCAGCCAGAAGGCGCCGAAACTCGGCTGGTGCTGGGAGGGAAACCCGCACACCTGGCTGGGCATGGCCTCGGCCGGTTCCCGGGCCGCCGCCGAGATCTGACCACCACCGGCAGGTTTGCGTCCCGGCACCGGCTCTTGATGGTGTGGGCCTCGTGAGTGAAGCGGCGAACACCGACCGGGACGCCCGCAGGGTGCTGATGGTGCGCAACGCGGAGCGCAGTGGTCCCGGGCGGCTGCGGGCGTGGCTGCACGCGGAAGGGCTGACCGTCGACGAGGTGTCCGGCCCGGCAGTGCCGGCCACTTCGGCCGACTTCGACGCTGTGGTGCTGCTCGGCGGCGGTTTCCTGCCCGACGCCGACATGCACGCACCCTGGTTGCCCGCCGAGCGGGCTCTCGCACGTCAGTGCGCCAGCAATGGCGTGCCCTTGCTCGGGATCTGCCTCGGCGCCCAGGTGCTGGCCGTGGCGACGGGCGGCGAGGTGACGGGCGAGTACGGTCGGCCCGAGCGGGGATCGTGCACGATCGTGCTGCGCCCCGAGGCCGAGCACGATCCGCTCCTGGCCGGGATGCCACCGAGGTTCCCGGCGATCCAGAACCACCGCGACCAGGTAACTGCACTGCCACCCGGGGCAGTTCATCTGGCCGAGAACGAGCAGTGCCCGGTTCAGGCGTTCCGGGTCGGTGAGCGCGCCTGGGGTGTGCAGTTTCATCCCGAGGTCGGTGCGGACCGCCTCGCGGGGTGGGACGAGGCGGCCCTGGCCGACGCCGGGCTCGACCTGGAGATGTTGCGCGCCCGCGCGGAGACAGCGGAGGCGGACTCGGCTCGGGCCGCCCGGCGCCTGACGGCCAACTTCGCCGCCGTTGTCCGTGCGCGTACCTGAGCGGAACGCGGAGCCGGCCGACATCGAGATGGCCTGAGGAAGGGGGCGGCGCCGCCGCGACAACGGCGCCCGCCCCGACGCGAATCCCGACTGCCGCGTCAGCCGCCCAGTGCCGCCAGGACCACGGACTTGGCCTCCTCCTGCACCTGACGCAGGTGGTCGGGTCCGAGGAACGACTCCGCGTAGACCTTGTAGACGTCCTCGGTTCCCGAAGGACGGGCCGCGAACCATGCGTTGGCGGTGGTCACCTTGATGCCGCCGATGGGCGCACCGTTGCCGGGAGCTTCGGTGAGCACCGCGGTGACCGCCTCGCCGGCCAGGGTGTCCGCGCTGACCTGAGCGGGCGACAGCTTGGCGAGCAGGGCCTTCTCCTCGCGGGAGGCAGGGGCGTCGATGCGCGCGTACGCGGGTTCGCCGAAGCGCGCGGTCATCCCCGCGTAGTGCTCGGACGGGGTCTTGTCGGTGACCGCGGTGATCTCGGATGCGAGCAGCGCGAGGATGATGCCGTCCTTGTCGGTGGTCCACACGGAGCCGTCCCGGCGCAGGAAGGACGCGCCGGCCGACTCCTCACCGCCGAACCCGAGCGAGCCGTCGACCAGCCCGTCCACGAACCACTTGAACCCCACGGGAACCTCGACCAGTTGACGGCCCAGATCGGCGGCGACCCGGTCGATCATCGCGGACGACACCAGGGTCTTGCCGATGCCCGCACCGGCCGGCCACTGGTCACGGTGGGCGTAGAGGTAGGCGATGGCGGCGGCGAGATAGTGGTTGGGGTTCATCAGGCCTGCGTCCGGGGTGACGATGCCGTGCCGGTCGGCGTCGGCGTCGTTGCCCGTGGCGATCCGGAAGCGGTCGCGCCGGTCGATGAGCGAGGCCATGGCGTAGGGCGACGAGCAGTCCATGCGGATCTTGCCGTCCCAGTCCAGCGTCATGAAGCGCCAGGTGGGGTCGGTGAGGGGATTGACCACGGTCAGGTCGAGCCGGTGCTGTTCGGCGATGCGTCCCCAGTAGGCGACGGACGCCCCACCGAGCGGGTCGGCGCCGATGCGCACGCCGGCCGCGCGGACGGCGTCCAGGTCCAGCACGCTCGGGAGATCGGTGACGTAGGTCCCCAGGAAGTCGTACCGGCCGGTGCCGGGTGCGGCGAGCGCCCGGGCGTACGGAAGGCGCCGCACGTCCTTGAGACCGCCCGCGATGATCTGGTTGGCCCGGTCCTGGATCCAGGAGGTCGCGTCCGAGGCTGCCGGGCCGCCGCTCGGCGGGTTGTACTTGAAGCCACCGTCGGCGGGCGGGTTGTGCGAGGGGGTGACCACCACCCCGTCCGCGAGGCCCGAGGTGCGGCCACGATTGTGGGTGAGAATGGCATGCGACACGGCGGGAGTGGGCGTGTAGCCGTCCGCGCTGTCGATGAGCACCGTCACGTCGTTGGCGGCGAACACCTCCAGGGCGGTGACCCTCGCGGGCTCCGACAGGGCATGGGTGTCGGCGCCCAGGAAGAGGGGGCCGTCGGTGCCCTGGCCGGCGCGGTACTCGCAGATGGCCTGGCTGGTCGCGGCGATGTGGTCCTCGTTGAACGCACTCGCCAGTGACGAACCGCGGTGTCCGGACGTGCCGAAGGCGACGCGCTGGCCCGGCTCGCCCGGGTCGGGGTGCAGCGCGTAGTACGCGGTGACCAGCCGGGCGACATCGACGAGGTCCTCGGGATCGGCCGGCCTACCCGCTCGCTCGTGCTGCATACGCCCGCTCCTCACATTGCTCGGTCCTTGGCTTGCCTCCTCATCTTTCCTTGTCAGGGGGCGCGGACGCGAGTGCATCACCTGCCGTTCAAGGCGGTTGGCCGGCGCGGGTGTCCTCACACGCTCTGCTGCTCGCGGATACCCCAGGGAGATCCGTACGCCGTCAGGAGGTCGAGGAACGGCCGGGGTGCGAAGGCCTCCGGGCCGAGCACGCCCGCGCCCGACCACCTGCCGTTCGCGATCAGTTCCAACGCGACCACGGGGTTGACGGCCGTCTGCCACACGACCGCCTGACAGCCGTACTCCTGCATCGACCAGGCGTTGTCCACCACGTGGTACAGGTAGATCTCGCGCGGTCGTCCCTCGCGGGTGCCCCTGACCCAGGTGCCGGCACACGTCTTGCCGTGCATCCGGTCGCCGAGCCCGGCCGGGTCGGGAAGGCAGGCCGCCACCACGTCGCGCGGGGACACCTCGACCCGGGTGCCGTCCTTCGCGGTGACCGTCACGGGGTCGGTACGGTCGAGACCGATCTGGTGCAGGACGCGGAGCGCCGTGATGAACTCCGCGCCCAGCCCGTACTTGAACGTGACCCGGCCGGCCTTCACCCAGCGCGGGATCAGCAGGACCTCCTCGTGCTCGACGTTCACGCACTCCACCGGACCGATGCCTTCGGGGAAGTCGAAGACCTCGGGCTCGCTGAAGGGTGCGGTGGTGAACCAGCCTCGGTCCGCTTCATAGACGACGGGCGGGTTCAGGCACTCCTCGATCGTCGTCCAGATGCTGAACGACGGGGCGAAATCGTGCCCGTCGACCGTCAGGTTCGCGCCGTCACGGACACCGATCTCCTCGATCGTGTCGAAGAGTTCGTCGGCCGCGTACCGGGCGAAGACGTCCGACAGGCCCGGCTCGACGCCCATGCCCACAAGGGCCAGCCGCCCGGTCCGACGCCACTGGTCGTCCAGGGCGAACTGCTCGTCGCCGAGCTTCGTCCCGGTCTGCTCGTACGGCAGGTCCGGATGCGGCCGGGACAGGGACATCGCCATGTCCAGGTAGTGCGCGTGGGCCGTGTGCGCGGCGCGGAACAGCGGCATCACGAACCGGGGGTCGGTCGCATTCAGCAGGACGTCGCACCGCTCGGCCGCCAGGAGCCGGGCCACCGCCTCCTCGTCGGAGGCGTCGACGCGGGTGGCGGTGAAGCGCTGGTCGCCGTCGGCGGCCGCTGTGGCCACGGCTGCCTCGGCGCGCGCGAGGTCGTGGTCGGCGACGACCATCCGCTCGAAGAAGTCCCGGCGGGCCGCGATGCGGGTGATGGCCGTGCCCACTCCGCCCGCACCGACCAAGAGGATGCGCATAGCAGGTCCTTTCACCGTGAAAGAGGGTGAACCACGCGTTCGCCCTGTCGCCGCCGATCGAACGCCACGGGCGTTGTCTTGGTCAATGGCGTTGGCATAAGGTCCCCGGCAACGCCCCGACCACACCCCGGCCATGGAGGAATGCGCGATGCCCAAGCGGGTCGTGGCGGAGAGCGAACGACGGCGCAGACGGCCCACCAAGCAGGGCGCCGTGCTCTCCGAGCGCCACATCGTGCTCACCGCGCTGCGGATGCTGCGCGAGCACGGCAGCCAGGGACTCACGGCGCGTCGCCTCGGGCTGGCCCTCGGCGCCGACCCCAGCACCCTGTACCGGTACTTCCGCGGCATGGACGACCTTGTCCTCGCTGTCGGCGACGAGCTCATCGGACGCGCTTTCGACGGCTGGACGGTGACCGGGGACTGGCAGACCGACCTGCGCACGCTGGGACTGCGCATCCACCGCTCGTACCTCGCCCATCCACAGGCGGCGGTGCTCACCGCCAGCCGGGTCTCGGGACGCGCCCACGAGATCGCGGCCGACGAGGCCGTGCTCGATGTGCTGCACCGTGCCGGTTTCCCGGTCGCCGAAGCGGTGCGGATCTACCATTGCTTCATCGACCAGACCCTGGCCTTCGCGGCGCTCGACGCGGCGGCGCTCGCGCTGCCGGCAGCGGCCCGGGAGGCCGACGAGGCGGTGTGGCAGGCCACCTATGCCAGGCTGCCCGAGTCCACCCACCCTCGGATCGCCGCAGCCGCCGGCCATCTTGTCGCCGAGATGAACGTCAGTGCCTACCCTGCGGCGCTCGACATGCTGATCGACAGCGCGACAGCCCGTCTCGGCGGTGGTGAGCCGCCACCCGGACGGGCGGCTTAGGCTGGCCCTCATGACCAAGGTCGAGGTGGTGCAGCTGCTGGTGTCGCCCGCGCACCGTTTCGCGGGGCGTCCCGCGGACGGGCCGTCGGCCGGGTCCGCAGACGAGTTGCGGCACCGAGCTGAGGTGCGCGCCGGCCTCGGTCTGGTCGGCGACCGCTACTTCGGGCAGCGGGTCCATCGCGACGCGGCGGTGACCATCATGGCCGTCGAGAACCTCCCCTTCGACATCAACCCGTCCATCGGTCTTCTGCAGACACGCCGGAACATCCTGCTGCGAGGCGTCGACGTCGACTCCCTGGTCGGCTCGACGATCACTCTCGACTGCGGTGGGGGCCCCGTGACGTTCGCCCTGAACCGTCCGGCCCGGCCCTGCGCGTGGATGGACGTCACCATCGGCCCGGGCGCGCAGCGCGCCCTGCGCGGTAAGGGCGGTGTGCGGTCCACACCGCTGACCGACGGAGTTCTTGCCGTCGGGGAGGCGACGTTCCGTGTCGTCGCCGAGCCGCACGCCGGTCAGTAGCGGGTCGGCGAGGGTCTCAACGGCCGGGGCGCACGCCCCTCCCCCGACCGTCGGCCGCCCGCCCAGGGGGCGGCCGACGGTCGGGGGGCCGTCACAAGGAGCGGCGCGCGGTGCGACGCAGCAGGACGAATCCGGCGATCAGAAGGACGGCGCCGGCCGCAGCGGGCCACAGGCGCGCACCGGTGTCGGCGAGTCCGCCCTGGACTGCCTGCGGCTCGGTCTGCCCGGAGGCTGAAGGGCCGCGGCCTGATTCCTCCTCCTGCGGCACTTCGGCGGCGGCAGCGTCCGAGTCGTCCTGCGCGCCGGTGTCGGACGGTCGTGAGGTGGCCGAGGGCGAGGCGTAGACGTTGGGTGCGCCACTGGCGGGGGCGGTTTCCGCAGGAGCGGCCGGCGTCGGGTCTGCGCCGCCCGCGCCGTTCGAGGGCTCGGCAGACGGCTCGTCGCCCTTGTCGCCGGGCTGGTCCGCGCCGTCGTCGCCGGGTTGCTCCCCGCCGTTGTCGCCGGGCTTGTCCGCACCGTCGTCGCCCGGCTGCTCCTCGCCATTGCCCTCATCGGGCTGTTCCCCGGGGTTGCCGTCCTGGGGTTCCTCCGGAGTCGCCGTGGGCTGCTCCCCCGCTCCCTCGTCGGGGTCGGCCCCGGAGCCGGGGCCCACATCGCCCGAATCGCACTGCCGGCCGCCGTTGATGCAGTCGACCATCTCGCCCATCAGGTCTTCGTCGAAGACGTTGATGAAGTCACCGTGGTCCGTGACCGGCTTGTGCAGTTGCTCCGGGAAGGAGTCCACGGCGAACAGCGGGGTCGTCCGGCCTCCGTCGTTCAGGCTCGGCGCGTCGACGTCGTACACGATGCGCTGCACCAGCTGGGGTATCGACTGGAATCCGGCCGGGCACTGACCGGCGGCGTCGGCGAAGGCCACGTGGGTGCGGTGGTTGGCGCTGTCGATGTTCCGGCCGTCCCAGCAGCTCTGGAACTTGAAGGTGCGCACCACGTCACTGCCGGACGGGCACAGCGGGTACTTGTCCTTGAGCTGCCGGTCCTCGAAACCGGTGCAGCTCCAGGAGGCGTTGGCGTTGGCGGTTCCGTTGACGAACGCCTTGGCGTCACCGGTGATGATGCGCAGCAGTCGCGGCATGGCCGTCACCTCGCCGGCCGGGCTGCCCACGAACGTCAGCGTGACCTGTGCGGGCGTGACGATCTCACCGGCATTGCCCTCGATTCCGCCGCCGGGGGCCTCGGCGTCCTGCTCCACGGTCCCGTTCTGAAGGCGCAGCACCGGCCAGTAGTACGACGACTTGTCGCCGGGGTTCTCGCAGCTCGTCTCGGCGTTCGCGAGGTCCTGGTCGCTGGCGAAGGCGTCGTTGGCCTGGTTGCCGATGTAGTCGTGGAAGTGGTGGGCTCCGTTGGTGACGCCGGGGGCGACGATCACGTTGTCGGAGTTGAACAGGCCCTGTTCGTTGACGCCGCAGCTGGTGGTGAAGGTGCCGCGGGACGCGCTCTTCTGCTGGGGCGGTTTCTGGACGTTCGGCTGCACGGTGGTGATGTCCGCGTAGTCCGCGGCGACGGGCCCGTTGCCGGCCTGACCGCCGTTGCCGGTCTGGCCTTCGTCCGGCTGGTTCTCGCCGTCCTGGGACCCGCCGTTCTCGCCCTGACCGGTGTCGGCGCCGTCACCGCCCTGGTCGCCCGTGGGTCGCAGCGTGCAGGCCGCGAGGTCTTCCAGACCCTGCGGACGCTCGCCCGTCCGGTCGATGGCGGCGGCGATGCGCTCGATCGTCCCGCTCCGCTGCTCCTGCAGCGGCGTCATGATCGCGTCGGCGTCGAAGCCGCCGTCCTGCGCGGCGCCCGCCGACTCCTGGAGCTGCTGGTAGGCCTCCGTCACCTGCTGGTCCAGCAGGGCGAGTTCCTTGTCCACGTCCGCTCGCGCGTCGTCCGGAACCTCGGTCAGCTTCTCGCCCACGTCCGGGCAGTCGATGGTGGTGGCCGTCCCGGCCCCGGCTTCGTTCGCGAGCGTGCTGTTCGCACCCCCCGAACCGCCGTCGGTGGCGGAGGCGTAGACATTCGCCACCACCAGTCCCCCACCGCCCAACATCAGAGCGACAGCTGCGAATGTCGCCCGTCTTGCACCTTTGGGGCGTCTGCGCGTCTTGCGTCCCACGGAGTACTCCTACGACTGATGGCCGACCTGGTCATGGAAGCCTTCCGGTGACATACGCAGCCGAGCGCCGACATGTTCAACCGCATCGTGAATTCACGTGTGCGCGGCGGCAACAGGGCGTGCAACGACGTCGTCCCTGGCGAACCTCCCACGGTGTTCGCCAGGGACGCAGCAGGCGCCGAGATCAGTGCAGCGGAGCCGGGTAGGTGGGGTACTCCACTCCGGACACGTGCTGGACGACGCGGATGACCTGGCAGGAGTAGCCGAACTCGTTGTCGTACCAGAGGTAGAGGATGGCGTTGTCACCCTCCACCTTGAGCGCGCCGGCGTCGACGATCGAGGCGTGGCGTGAGCCGATGAAGTCGCTGGAGACCGCGTCGGGGGCGCTGATGAAGTCGATCTGGCGCTTGAGCGGCGAGGTCAGTGACACATCGCGGAGGTGGTCGAGGACCTCCTGGCGGGTTGTCTCGCGGGCGAGTTGCAGGTTGAGGATCGCGATCGAGACATCGGGCACCGGGACGCGGATCGAGCTGCCGGTGATCTTCGCCTTGAGGTCGGGCAGCGCCTTGGCGACGGCGGAGGCGGCGCCGGTTTCGGTGATGACCATGTTCAGCGGCGCCGAACGGCCGCGCCGGTCGGACTTGTGGTAATTGTCCAGCAGATTCTGGTCGTTGGTGAAGGAATGGACGGTCTCCACGTGGCCGCGCAGGACGCCGTACTCGTCCGCCATCGCCTTCAGCGGCGGCACGATCGCGTTGGTGGTGCAGGACGCGCAGGACAGGATCTGCTCGTCCGGCTTGATGGTGTCGTGGTTGACGCCGTGGACGATGTTCGGGACGTCGCCCTTGCCCGGCGCGGTCAGGACGACCTTCTCGATGCCGGGGCGAAGGTGCTTCGACAGGCCTTCGCGGTCGCGCCACTTGCCGGTGTTGTCGATGAGGATGGCGTCCTTGATGCCGTACGCCGTGTAGTCCACCGTCGTCGGGTCGTCGGAGTAGACGACCTGGATCTCGTTGCCGTTGGCGATGATCCTGCTGTTCGCCTCGTCGACGGTGATCGTGCCCTGGAACTGACCGTGGATGGAGTCACGGCGCAGCAGGGAGGCGCGCTTGACGATGTCCTGGCTGCCGCTGTTGCGGACGACGATGGCCCGCAGCCGCAGTCCGTTCCCGGAGCCGGCCTTCTCGATGAGCAGACGCGCGAGGAGACGCCCGATACGACCGAAGCCGTAGAGGACGACGTCGCGCGGCTCCCGGCGCTCGATCTTGTTGGCGCCCGTGGCGCCGGCCACGGCCTCGGCGGTGAACTCCTGCACCGACAGACCGCGGTCGTCGGTCCGGTACGTCGCGGCGAGCATGCCGATGTCGATCTGGGAAGGGCCGAGATCGAGGGCGGTCAGCGCCTGCAGGAAAGGCATCGTCTCGGTGACCGAGAGCTCCTCACCGGCGATCTGCCGGGCGAAACGATGGGTCTTCAGGATGCTGACGACCGATTTGTTCACCAAGGAGCGGCTGTGCAGCAGGACGGTGACGTCCCGTTCCCGGTGCAGCTTCCCGATGACCGGGATCATCGACTCCGCGATCTCCTCGCGGCACTTCCAGTTGGTGAACGAGTCTTCGTTGACAGTCACAAGCACATCTTTCGAGCTAGGCGGCGCTCATATGATAGACGTTCGCTGCGCGGGCCATGCAGCCGGTGCCGCCACCACACAATTCGGGGGTCGCGCTTGCGTACAAGCCGGGCGTCCCTCACTGCGCTCCCGGCTGTCCGCGCCGGCCGTCGCCCCTGGCCGGCCGACCGGACGGGGACTCCCCTGCGGTGAGATGCTCCAGGACCTCGACCAGCTCCTGGCACGCTCGTTCCACCGACCGCCTGGTGTTGCGCTGCTCGGTGATCACGGCCGACAGGAGCAGGGCGGTGAGGGCCATCGCCCCGTTGAAGGCCTGGAGCTTGGTCATCACTTCGACACGGGTCAGCCCTGCGAACGGTCCGGCCCGGTCCGTCGCCGCGACGGTCGCCATGATCGAGGTGAACAGGGCGCACAGCATGCTGCCCGCGAGCTGGAAGCGCAGTACCGCCCAGATCAGCAGCGGGTAGACGAGGAAGAGCAGGCTGACGGAACTGTGGGTGGCCACCGGCACGACACCGCAGGCGATGACGGCCAGGCCCAGGGCCTCCTTCCACCGGGTCACGTGCAGTGGCCGACGCAGCCCGTGCAGCAGGAGCAGGACCGGGGTGACGATCAGAACGCCCATCGCGTCCCCGACCCACCAGGCCATCCAGACCGGCCAGAATTCGGGCGCGGCGAGCCGCCCCGTGAGCACGAGGAGTCCGGCGCCCACGGTCGCGCTGATCACCATGGCGGTCAGAGCGCACAGGAACACCAGCGCGAGACCGTCTCGTAATCGGCCGAGATCCGTGCGGAAGCCCACCTTGCGCAGCATGAGATACCCGCAGACGGGGGCGGCGGTGTTGCCCGCGAGGATGCCGACCGCAGCGGGCCGGAAGGTGGTGAGGGTCATCATGACGAGGAGGGCGCCGAGGGCGATGCCGGGCCAGCAGCGCATCCCCAGGACCAGCAGGCAGGCCACGGCCACGCCGGTGGGCGGCCAGATGGGTGTGACCACCGCGCCCTCGACGACGAGATGGCGCAGCAGGCCCAGCCACCCCGCCGCGTAGTAGCCGCCGGCGACTGCCAGCGTCTGCAGGGCGAAGACGACCGGCCAGCGTAGATCCTCGGTACCCACCACAGCAGCCATGAGACACCGGCGCCGCCCCGTCGGCGAGGTGAGGGGCGTGGCCTGAAGGCCCTATGGCTGAACGCCGAGCCCGTCGTGGCCGACGACCAGTACGGCGGCGTCGTCGTCGTGCCCCACCTGTTCGACGCCCTTGATCACGGCGGCGGCGAGCGAGCCCGCCCCCATGCCCGCGACGGCGGCGATCCCCGCGAGCCGTACCACCTGGTCGAGCCCGGCCTCGACGCTCAGCGTCGGCCCCTCCACGACACCGTCCGTGAGCAGGACGAACACCCCGCCCGTGGTGAGCCGGTACCGAGTCACCGGGTACTCCATGCCCTCCTGGATACCGAGGGGCGGTCCTCCCTCGTCCTCGGAGACGCCGGACTTTCCGTCGGCCGTGGCCCAGACGCAGGGGATGTGTCCGGCCCGGGCGCTCTCCAGCACTCCGGTGGACGGGTCGAGCCGCATGAAGGTGCAGGTGGCGAACAGGTCGCCGCCGAGGGACAGAATGAGGTCATTGGTTCGGGCGAGGAGTTCGCCCGGCTCGCTCGTCACGGAGGCGAGCGCGCGCAGTCCGACCCGGACCTGGCCCATGAAGGCCGCCGCCTCGATGTTGTGGCCCTGAACGTCGCCGACGGACAGCCCGATGCGGCCGTCGGGCAGCGTGAAGGCGTCGTACCAGTCGCCTCCCACATTGAGGCCGTAGCACGCCGGCGCATACTCGACGGCCAGGTGGAATCCCCGGGCGACCGGCAGATCCCTGGGAAGCATGTCCCGCTGCAGGGCGACGGCCAGCTCGACCCTGGAGCGCTGCAGCTCCGCCTGCATGCGCGCCTGGGCGGTCAGCGATCCGAGTCTGGCCAGCAGCTCGTCGCCGTCGTCCGTCGGGGCCGTGCGGGACATTGATCACTCCGGCGAGGACAGAAGCCCCCTGAGACAAAGCGGCATTTTTCCCATTAAGGGATGATAGCGACACCCCATCGAGGCATGACACCACGCGCGGCCATGCCCCGTGGGGCGCCTCCGATCATGCCGGCGGGCGTGCAGCAACACCTGCCGCAGGCGTGGTCCGCCGGAAGGCCCACTCCATCTTCGGCTCCATCACGAACCGGAAGATCCGCCGCACGGGTGGGGTGCACAGCAGCGTCACGACGACGGCGGCGACGACGGTCACGGTGATCTCGCCGAGCGGCCGGTGGAGCCAGCCGTTGTCGTACACGTGGAAGTGGTTCACGGTCTGCATGCCGAAGCCGTGCAGCAGATAGCCGTACAGCGTGCCCGCGCCGAGCGCGGTGAACCACATGGCACGCCCCGGCACCCAGGCGAGGAAGCAGGCGACAAGGATCAGCGAGCAGCCGAAGAGGGCCAGCGTCATGAGCGGCCCGTACCAGCCGGGTGCGCCGAGCTGCTCGGCGCTGGTGCGGTGGAAGAACCAGGCGTAGTTCATCCGCGGGACCGCCCAGTACGCCACGACGAGAGCCGAGGCGAAGACGGGCACGGCCAGCAGGCGCACCTCGCGGCGGCGGACCAGTTGGAAGTGCTCCGGCTTCAGGCACAGGCCGAGCACGAAGTAGGGCAGGAACTGCAGCATGCGTTGCAGGTCGAGGTCCTTGCCGATGGACGGCGTGAGGGTGGCGAGCATCGCGATGCCGAGCGCGATCGGCAGCGGCCACCGTACGACCTTCCATATCGGGGTGGTCAGCCGCCAGACGAACAGCGCCGCGAGGAACCACGTCAGGTACAGGGGGTCGAGCAGGCTGAACGCCCGGTCCGGTTCGTTGTCGGCCCACCGCGTGAAGAGGGTGTACGCCACCTCGAAGACGACGTAGGGCACGGCGACACCGGTCAGCAGGCGCTTGATCCGCCCCGGGGTCGCCTCGAAGCCGCGCGAGAAGTAGCCGGAGATGACGATGAACGCCGGCATGTGGAAGCAGTAGACGATCATGTAGAACGCGGTGACGGTTCGGCTCTCACTGCGCAGCGGCTCCCACGCATGGCCGATCGCCACCAGCACGATCGCGAGGTACTTGGCGTTGTCGAAGAACGCGTCGCGCTGCTTGGCCGGCCCCTCGGCCGTGCCGGACACGACCCTCTGCGGCCTGACGACCGCGCGTTCCGCCGAGCGTACGGCGTCACTCACCGGACCTCCCGAGGCAACCCCGGGCCGCCGTTCCTCGTCCTACATGAATCAGGGGTATATCAACAGTGAACATCAGCGGGCACATTAGTCACACGAGTGAGCCCCCGTACAGCCCTCTCAGCGTCCGGGCTCCTCGCCCCCCGGCGGCCGGCGCCTGTGAGCGGAGCGCGCAGGGACGGCCGTACGGCCCACCGCGGCGGCGAGTTTGCGCAGTCGGCGCCAGTCCAGTCGGGGCGGCAGGTCGGGGACGCCCGGCCGTTCACGGGGGACCCGGACGCGCAGGACGCGGCGTTCGATGCGGCAGCGGACGGGGGTGCGCAGGGTGACGGCCTCGCCGTCGAGGCCCACGTCCAGCTGCGGCTCGTCGGCGTCGATGACCACCTCGCGAGCCGTCAGCGCCCCGACCCCCTGGGGGTCCAGCAGCAGTTCGGCCGCCTCCACGGCGCTGTCCACCTTCACGGCGAGGACGCCGAGCCGTCCGGAGTTCAGTCGCTGGCGCCGGCCGAAGCCAAGGGGGTCGTCGATGCGGTAGGGATTGTTGCTCACCAGGACGGCCTGCGGATCGGTGAACGTGGTGCCGTCGGCGTGGGCGGTCAGACGTGGACCGCGCTGACGGGTGAGCAGGTCGGGCAGCAGCTCCAGCGCGGTACCGACCTTGTCGTCGCGGTAGCCGGGGCTCTGCACGACCGCGCCGTACACCCCGAACGAGGCGTTGTTGACGAACGGGCGGTCGTCGGCGAAGCACAGGTCCACACGGAGTTCGACACCGTCGGTGAGGGCGTCGAGGCAGGCGGCCGGGTCTTCGCGGTCCAGGCCGAGGTCCATCGCGAAATGGTTGCGGGTGCCGGCCGATATCACGAGGAACGGCAGTCCGTGCTCCGCGGCCACCGCCGCGACCTGGGCCTGCGTTCCGTCACCACCGGCGACGCCCAGGAGGTCGGCTCCGTCCGCCACGGCGGTCCTCGCGAGGGCGGCGACGTCCTGATGCCGTTCCGGGTCCAGCAGGACGACCCGCGCACCGAGCCTTTCGGCCTTGTCGCGCAGGGCGAACTTCTCCACCTTGCCGCCGCCGGAGCGCGGGTTGAGCAGCAGGAAGGGACGCTTCGGGGGCGGTGTCCGGTACTCCTTGATCCGCCCTTGCCGCAGCCCTGTGCTGCGCAGCGCGTACCGGCCGCACCAGACTGCCGCGGCCCAGAGCAGCGCGGAGAGGGCGATCACCCAGAGCAGATTCTCCCGCAGAAAGAGCACGACGAGGCCGATGGGTGTGGCGAGGGCCAGCAGGGCGGCGCCGGCACGGACGGCTCCGCGGCGGGACAGTACCCACCACAGTGCGGCGACGGTGAGGGCGAGGCCCGCGAGCCCGACGACGAGCAGCAGCAGACCGCCCGGGCCGCCACGGACGAGTGGCAGCAGAACCGCGGCGGCCGCCGCAGCCAGGGCTCCCCTGGCCGCCCAGGCCTGCTTGCGGTGCAACCGCTGCATCGGCGTCGACATCACAGGTCCCTCCACGCGCCCCGGTCGGCGTCACTGTCACAGCGCTCCCTGCGCCCTCACGAACGGGCAAGCGGCGTTCCAAGATCTCACGCTCGTTCCCCGGTCGAACAACGGCGCGGAACAGATCAAAGTTGCCGTTCAGTGACATTCGGGACAGATCTGTAGCAGGCGCAGAGGGCAACGAACAGAACCCTCGGCGAGTCGTACCAGGCGTAGTGAGCGAACGATGTGGAGGCAATCATGAACGTCCGCACTCGAAGCACCCGACTCACCCTGGCCGCCATGGCAACCGGGGCGGCCGTCGCCCTGACCGCCGCCCCGGCGGCGTCCGCCGGCACGTCGGCCTCCGACACACCCCGGTTCCTCAAGCCGGGCGAGCTGCCGCCGCACCCGACGTCGCCCTGGTACGCCGGGCCCGTCACCGCCGGGCAGCCGGACCCGCTGCCGATCTGTGTGGGAGCGGCCCTGCCGTCGATCGCCACCCACCGCACGTACTGGACCGAGTACGACACCAACGCCCTTCAGGTGACGGTCGTTGAGCGGGACGCACGGCGCGCCAAGGCGTTCGCCGCCCTGCTCCGCAAGGACCTCGCCGACTGCGCGAAGAAGCTGATGCAGCAGTACCCGGACATCACCGCGACCAGGAAGTACTACGGCCGGCTGAACGTCGAGGAAGGTGCCCACGTCTACGGCATCCACACCGCCTCCGCCTGGGGGTCCTCCGACATCGGGTTGTTCTCGGTCGGCCGGGACGGCAGGACCGTGACCGTCGTCAAGTGGGCGCAGATGGGCACCTTCGAGCACGCCCAGGTCGACGACTTCAGGGCCACGACCGTCAGGGCGGTCAACAAGCTCTCTTGATGTCCCACCCGCCCCCTGCGCCTCCACCTCGGCGTTTCGGCCAATCCCGGGTCCCTGCGGACCCTGACGACCCAACGGTCGATGGCCCCTGCACAAGCCTCCACTCGCTCCGCCCTGCGGATTCCGGTCCGTCCGAAATACGTGTGTTCGATGACGCGGCTCACGTCGTTGACCCGGATGTCGCCGTCGGCACGTACTTCAAGACCGAACCGGAGGAACCGAGTTGGCCTCAGCAGATGCCCGGGAGGAGCGGCGGACACAAGCCCTCCCTCCCCCACCGCCCGCCGAGATCAGGTACTCGGGCGAGTACTCCGTGAACCCGCTCGGCGAAGCCTCCTTCCGCAGGCTGAGCGCGCAGATCCCCAAGGTCCTGGGCCGCATCATCGGCATGGCCTGGCGCATCGAACGGCGGGCCGTCCTGCTCCTGTTGGCCTGCCCGGTGGTCACCGGTGCCGCCGCCGCGGTCCTGCTGGCGGCGACGGCCCGGGCGATGGGACCGCTGCTCGGCGCGGACACGGTCACCGACCGCCTCCGGCAGGCCCTGCCGGCTCTGGTGGTCGTCGGCATCGCCGCCGGTGTCGCCCGGGTCGCGGGCGTCGTGGCGGCCTACGCCGAGCGGCGGATCACTCCCCGGCTCACCACCCAGGCGGACACCGCCCTCGTGGAGGCGGTCTGCCGCGTCGAGGCGTCGGCCTACGCCGTCGACGGTTTCTCCGACCGGCAGGAAGCCGCGGAGATGGGAGTGATCCGCACCCATGTGATGGTCACGGACGCACAGCGGTTCCTGTCGGCCCTCATCCGGATGGTCACCGCGGCCGGAGCGCTGTCGGTGCTCAACCCGTTGCTGCTGCCCCTGCTTCTCCTCGCCGTGCTGCCGGCCGGTGTCGGCGCGGTCCTCACCGCGCGCGTGGACTACGAGATCCACTACGCCAACATCGCCGACCGCAACGTCAGAGGCATGATGCGCTGGTGGTCCACGACCCCCAAGTACGGTGACGAGGTCCGCGCGAACTCGATGACCGACTACCTCATCTTCTGGTACCGGTCCCTGTCCGAGCGCTGCGACCGGCGCACACTGGCCGCCGCCCCGCGCACGCTGCGCATCGCCCTGGCCTCCTCCCTGGTCGCCGGCGTGTTCCTCGTCGCGACCTGGGGAGCACTGGCCTGGCTGGCGACGACGGGGAGGATCGCGCTCGCGCTCGCCGCGACGGCCGTCGTGGCCGTGCAGACGACCCTCGCCGGCCTCTCCCAGGTGATCATCAACGGTGCCGCCCTGTTCCACACGAGCCTCTATCTGAGCGACATGCAGGCGTTCCTGGACGATGCCTCGGCGCGAGCGCCCGAACGGGGCGCGTTGTCGGTCGTGGCGCCGGTGGACGAGATCCGGCTGGAGGAGGTCGTCTACCAGTACCCGGGCAAGGACCGGCCCGCCGTCGACGGTGTGTCACTCACCCTGCGGCGGGGCGAGATCCTCGCGGTCGTCGGCGCCAACGGCTCCGGCAAGTCGACGCTCACCCGCCTGATCACCGGGATCTACCTCGCCGACAAGGGCCGGGTGACCTGGAACGGCCTGGACCTCGCCGGGACCGACCCGGCAACTGTCTGGCAGCAGACCGGACTTGTGCCGCAGATCTTCGCGCAGTGGCCGCTGCGGGTGCGGGAGAACGTCACCCTCGGCCAGCCCCGGACCCGGGACGACGGGCCGGTGTGGGAGGCGATCGACGCCGTCGGCATGCGCCGGCCGGTCGAGGAACTGCCCGCCGGTCTCGACACCCTCCTCGCCCGTGAGGTCTTCGGCGGTGCGGAGCTGTCGGGCGGGCAGTGGCAGCGCATCGCCTGCTCGCGGGCGCTGTACCGGCGTCCCGCCCTGCTGATCCTCGACGAGCCCACCTCCCAGATGGATCCGCGCGGCGAGCACCAGATCTTCGAGCAGATCAAGGCCATCGCCGGCGACCGCATCACCATCGTCGTCACCCACCGCCTGGAGAACACGAAGATCGCCGACCACATCGTGGTCATGGAGGAGGGCCGCATCACGGAACAGGGCAGGTACGACAACCTCGTGCACGCCGGCGGCACCTTCGCCGAACTCCTGGAACTCTCGCAGGACCGATAGCCGACCGGGACACGGCGCAATCCGCGCATTGGCATGGACCTGATAGGCATACGGAGCTACGCTCGGCCCAACCTCCATGAGAGCGCTCTCAGTTGCGGTTGTTCCACCCCCACCTTGCTGGAACGACGAAGGGCATCTTCCGTGAGACGCATCAGACTCCTGCACGCCGGCGTGGCCGCCGTCCTCATGCTCGGCAGCTGGTCCGCCGCCGGTACTCTGCCGGCCGCGGCGCACGACACCGCCGCCGACGACGCGCCGCCGGCCTCCGCCGGACTTCTGCACGCCATGCAGCGCGACCTCGGCCTGTCGAGAGATCAGGCGGAGGCACGGCTGGCGGCGGAGCGCACCGCCAGGGACGTCGCACCGACGGCGCGCCGGGCGGCCGGCGCCGCGTACGGCGGCTCGTGGTTCGACGCGGACAGCGAGCGGTTGACCGTGGCTGTCACGTCGGACGCCTCCGCCGCGACCCTGCGGGCCGTCCGGTCCACCGGCGCGACCGTCCGCACCGTCGAGCACAGCGCGCGGCAGCTCGACGCCACCAAGGCACGCATCGACCGGCTGTCCGCCCCGTCGGGCGTGAGCAGCTGGCACGTCGACCCGGCGGCCAACGCGGTCGTGGTGAACGTCATCGAGGCCGAGCGCCCCGACAACGATGTCCGGCGCTTCGTCGCCCGTGCCCGCGCTGCCGGGCCGGTGACCGTGGAGACGGTGCCGGCCGCCCCGCGGACCTTCGCGGCGGGAACGGTCGGCGGCGACCCCTACTACACCGGCAACGTCCGCTGCTCCATCGGCTTCTCGGTCCACGGCGGGTTCGTCACCGCCGGACACTGCGGCGGGGGCGGCGCCGCCGTGCGCGGCTGGGACGGCACACACATCGGCACCTTCCAGGGTTCCTCGTTCCCGGGCAACGACTACGCGTGGGTCAGCGTCGGCAGCGGCTGGTGGACCGTCCCGGTGGTCCTCGGCTGGGGTACGGTCCCGGACCGGCTGGTGCGCGGCTCGGCCGAGGCGCCCGTCGGCACCTCGATCTGCCGGTCCGGCTCCACGACGCACTGGCACTGCGGCACCGTGCTGGCCAGGAACGAGACCGTCAACTACAGCCAGGGCGCGGTGCATCAGATGACGAAGACCAGCGTCTGCGCCGAACCCGGCGACTCCGGCGGCTCCTTCATCAGCGGTGACCAGGCACAAGGAGTCACCTCGGGAGGCTGGGGCAACTGCTCCGGCGGCGGTGAGACCTGGTTCCAGCCGGTCAACGAGATCCTCAACCGCTATGGGCTGACCCTGCACACGGCCTGATCCGCACCACGGTCCGAGGGTCCCGCGGGTGATCCGGCGGGACCCTCTCGCACGCCCGGCCACGGTCCGCCCGTCACCAGGGCGGGCGGACCATACGGCCATACAGGGCACGGGGCCGGGATCGACCGGGCGTCAGGCGCACCCGGCGGGGGTCGGCCGCGACGCGTCGTCGATCAAAGCCTCGTGGGCCGCCGCGAGGCGTTGCACATCCGGTTTGATCACCCTGCGGTCGTACGTCAGCAGGCCGTTGAGCTCGCCCTCGACGTCCGAGATCTGGGTGTAGACGGCGCCGTTGCTTCCCCGGCACACCAGGGCGCGCACCTCGTCGAGCTTGTCGAGGTAGTCGTCGGTGTAGGTGGCGGGGTCGACGTCGACGTACGACTGCTGCACCGACCAGGCGTGGCCCGGCACGGCGAGGCCGAGTCCGCCGTACTCGCCGCTGACCAGGGCGCGTTGCCCGTCGGGACGTGGCGGCAGGGCCGGGCTCGGGTAGCCGTGCTCGTCCATGATGTCGCCGGCGTTGCCGTCGGCGCCGAGGTTGAGGCCGGACTGGTTGTTGACCAGGCGGGTCGGGTCCCAGGCCCCCGCCTGCTCGGCGATGCGGCCGACGTCGTACTGACCCCAGCCCTCGTTGAAGGTGACCCACATGACGACCGAGGGGCTGCTGATGTGCTCGTCGATCATCTGCTTCATCTCGCGCTCGTACTGCGCGCGGGCCGCGGCACTCGGGTTCACGCCCGCGGTCATGGCCGGCATGTCCTGCCACACCAGCAGGCCGAGCCGGTCGGCCCAGTAGAACCAGCGGTCGGGTTCGACCTTGATGTGCTTGCGCACCGAGTTGAAGCCCATCTTCTTGTGCATCTTCAGGTCGTACGCCAGGGCCTCGTCGGTCGGCGCGGTGTGCAGACCGTCGGGCCAGAAGCCCTGGTCCAGGGTGGCCATCAGGAAGACCGGCTCGCCGTTCAGGACCGTGCGCGGGACGCCGTTCACCTTCTCCACCGCGATGGAGCGCATCCCGAAGTAGCTGCCGACGCGGTCGCCGCCGACGCTCACCTTCAGGTCGTACAGGAACGGATCGTCGGGCGACCACAGGCGTGGACGGGGGATGCTCAGGGTGAGCGGCTCGCCGCTGCGGCCGCGGGCGGTGGCGACCCGGCGGTTCCCGTCGTACGCGGTCGCGGTGACCGGGAGGCCGTCGCGGACGCCCTGCGGTGCGACGGTCAGCGTGCCGGCGTCGGCGTCGGGGGTCAGCCTGAGCCCTTCGACGTGGTCGGCTGCGACCGGTTCCAGCCACACCGTCTGCCAGATGCCGGA
The DNA here is from genome assembly GCF_042672405.1 of Streptomyces sp. NPDC127197. Classification (NCBI taxonomy): domain Bacteria; kingdom Bacillati; phylum Actinomycetota; class Actinomycetes; order Kitasatosporales; family Streptomycetaceae; genus Streptomyces; species Streptomyces sp. NPDC127197. The sequence goes on from NZ_JBHXVG010000018.1 coordinate 108,514, forward strand.
CGACGGTGTGTACCAGATGCCGCTCGGGTCGAGGCGCTGCTTGCCCACGGGCGGGTTCTCGCCGTTCGCCGCATCCGTCGGGTCGTAGACGCCGACGATCAGTTCCTGGGTGCGGCCGGGCCGCAGGGCGTCGGTGATGTCGGCGGAGAACTTGTCGTAGCCGCCCTCGTGCGCGGCGACCTCGGTGCCGTTGACGTAGACCTCGGCCCGCCAGTCGACGGCGCCGAAGTTCAGCTGGAGCCGTTTGGCGGTACCGATCCGCCAGTCGGACGGGACGGTGAAGGTACGACGGTACCACATGCGGTCCTCGTGCCGTTCGACGCCCGAGAGCTGGGACTCGACGGGGTAGGGGACGAGGATCTCTTCGTCGAGGTTCCGGCCGAACGGCGGCTGCTCCCCCGCCCCTGCGGCGGCGAACTGCCAGGTGCCGTTCAGGTTCCGCCAGCTGTCGCGGGTGAGCTGGGGACGGGGGTACTCGCGGTGGGCGTTGTCCGGGGTGACGTCGTCGGCCCACTTGGTGCGCAGCTGGTGGGTGGAGTGGTTGGGGCCGCTGCTCCAGAAGGCGTTGACAACGTTGCCGTCCCTGCCGGTGAGGCCGCCCTCGCCGTCGTAACGGACGTCCGCGAGGCCCGGGGCGGTGCCGGTCTTGTTGCCGACCACGGGCTCGTCGAGCGCCACGAGCAGGGACCTGGGGGTGGCGGGGTCGACGCGCGCCTCGCCCAGGGGCCAGGTGGTGCCGCCGATCACGGCGTCCAGGTGCTCGGTGAGTGAGGCGGGCGGCGGGGCCAGTTCCTGGGCGAAGTCGAGGCGGAGGGTACGGCCGTCCTGAAGGACGGTCGTGGCGATGGCGCCGTCGTAGTCGTAGCCCTCGGGCAGGAGGAACGCCGACTGCGGGACGGCCGTCTTGGTGCCGCCCGGCGGGGTCCAGCGCAGATGGAGGTTGGAGCCTCCGTAGTGCTCGAAGTACTCGACCTTGATGTCGTAGGCGCGGCCAGCCGTCAACTCGACCGGCTCGCTGGTCTGTTCGCGGTCCCAGTCGTCGACCCAGTGGTCGATGACCGGCCGGTCGTCGATCCAGAGCCGGAAGCCGTTGTCGCCGATGATCGAGAAGGTGGTGGGGCCGGTCTTCTCCGGCACGATACGGCCGGTCCAGCGGACGCTGACGTCGTCCGAGCGGCCGGTGGCGGCGCGGAGTCGGGACTCCAGGGAGTCGAAGTCGAGTCGGGGGTCGAATCCGGTGGCCTTGAGCTCGTGGAAGTCGAACGTGCCGGGCGCCGAGTGCGTGTAGTACTCGCCCTTGAGGCCGTGGACGTCGACGGGGTCGTCGGCCGCCGTGGCGGCCGGTGCCGCGGCCAGTCCGGCCATGCCCAGCACGGCTGCCAACAGCAGTGCGAGGCGGTCTCTGAACGGTCTGATGCGCACGAATCCTCCTTGACCGAGGAAGGGTGGTGGCGGCTCACCGCTTCAGTCTGTACAACGTTGCAAGCACAGCAGTTGGCATGACAGCACGCCCGCCGATCCCTGTCCAGGTTCATGACAAACGCTCCGCCGTCGGAGCCGTCACTCTGCCGAGGAGGCCTCTTGCCGGTAAGCCTGAAGGACGTGGCCCAGCGCGCCGGCGTCTCGATCAAGACCGTGTCCAACGTCGTGAACAACCATCCCCACGTCGCCCCGGCGATGCGGGCCCGGGTGCAGGCCGCGATCGACGAACTGGGCTACCGCCCGAACCCCACCGCGCGCCATCTGCGCAAGGGGCGTACGGGCATCATCGCTCTGGCCGTTCCCGAGCTGGGCAACCCCTACTTCGCCGAGTTGGCCGGCGCCGTCATCGACGCCGCCGCGGAGCACGAGTACACGGTCCTGCTCGACCGCACGGGCGGCCGACGGGACAAGGAGGTACTGGTCAGCCAGGGCTTCCGGACCCGGGTGATCGACGGGCTCGTCCTCAGCCCGATCGAGCTGGAGGCCGCGGATCTTCAGGGGCGCTCCGACGACGTGCCCCTGGTGCTGCTCGGCGAGCGGGAGTACGACGCGCCCCACGACCACATCGCCATCGACAACGTGGCCGCGGCCCGCGAGGCCGTACGGCATCTGCTCGGCCGGGGCCGCACCCGCATCGCCTATCTGGGAGCGGGCACGGACTCGGCGAACCGTCCGGCTCATCTACGACTCCTGGGCTGGCGCCAGGAGTTGACGGCGGCCGGGGTGCCCGCGCCCGACAGCCTGGTCGTGCCCGTCGGCGGGTGGGACCGCGCCGACGGGGCGCGGGGCATGGCCCGACTGCTGGACTCGGGCCTGCGCCCGGACGCGGTGTTCGCGTTCAACGACCTGATAGCCATCGGTGCGATGCGGACCCTGCACGAACGGGGGCTGCGGGTGCCCCAGGACGTGGCCGTGGTGGGCTTCGACGACATCGCCGAGGGCCGGTTCGGGGCCGTGTCCCTGACCACCGTCTCACCGGACAAGCAGGCCATCGCCCGCATGGCGGTGGCCTCGCTGCTGCGCAGCCTGTCGGGGAACGGCGAGCCGGCCGGGCGTGAACTCACCGCCCCGCACCGGCTGGTGGAGCGGGAGAGCACGCTGGGGCGGCGTCAGGGCCCGTCCGGCGGATCAGGTCGGCTCCACGGGGCGTGACTGATCGGCGCAGGTGAACGGTGTCAGGCCCCGCGATTCCGGCATGATCCGCGGGCAGGCCCTAAGCGGGTGATGCGTGAGACGCCGTGCGCCCTGCGGGGCATGCATGAGTGTCTCCGGTCTTATCCGGCCGGCTCTGCGGACACGACGCGTTGGAGGCGAGTGATGAACGAAACAGCCGATCAAGCCGACCCCACGACCGACGAAGCCCAGGTCCCGGTCCTCATCGTCGGCGGTTCCCTGGTCGGCCTGTCGACCTCGCTGTTCCTGGGCCGACTGGGTGTCCGGCACACACTGGTGGAGCGTCATGCCGGCACCTCCATCCACCCCCGCGGCCGCGGCAACAACGTCCGCACGATGGAGCTGTTCCGGGTGGCCGGCGTCGAGCCGGCGATCCATGAGGCCGCCTCCACCCTGGCCAAGAACCACGGCATCCTGCAGGCGCCCACCCTGGTCGGCGACGCGGGCGACTGGCTGTTCAAGGAGATCGACCCGGGCGGCGGACTGGCCCGCTTCAGCCCGACGTCATGGTGTCTGTGCAGCCAGAACGACCTGGAGCCGGTCCTGCTGGACCATGCCGCGGGACTCGGCGGCGACCTGCGCTACTCCACCGAACTGGTGGCGTTCGACACCGACGCGGACGGCGTCACCGCGTCGGTCAAGAGCCGGGAGACGGGCAAGCACAGCACCATCCGCGCGGACTACCTCGTCGCCGCCGACGGCCCCCGCAGTCCCGTCCGGGAACAGCTCGGCATCGGCCACAACGGCCCCGGCGACCTGTTCCACAACGTCAGCATCACCTTCCGGTCCCGTCGTCTCGCCGACGTGGTGGGCGACCGTCGCTTCATCGTCTGCTACCTGACCCGCCCGGGTGCCGACGGGGCACTGCTGCCCGTGGACAACCGCGAGAACTGGGTCTTCCACGCGCCCTGGCATCCCGAAGACGGCGAAACGGTGGAGGAGTTCACCGACGAGCGGTGCGCCGACCACATCCGCCGCGCGGTCGGGGACATGGACATCGACGTGGAGATCACCGGAAGGGCGCCCTGGCACGCCGCCCAACGGGTCGCCCGGAGCTACCGGTCGGGACGCGTCTTCCTGGCGGGCGACTCGGCCCACGAGATGTCCCCCACCGGAGCCTTCGGCTCCAACACCGGTATCCAGGACGCGCACAACCTCGCCTGGAAGCTGGCTGCCGTGCTCGGCGGCTGGGCAGGTGACGGACTTCTGGACACCTACGACATCGAACGCCGTAGGGTCGCCGAGGCGACCAGCGCCCGCGCGGCCGCCCGGTCGGCCGAGCACAGCCACCCCGGCTACACCCCTCCGCCCACCGCCGGCAACGCGCCCCAGCGCGGCATCCTCAACATCACACTCGGCTACCGCTACCCGAAGGGCGCCGTCGTCGGCGCCGATCCCACGACGGCGGTCGTGCCCGAGAAGCTGGCCCTGACCGGGGAGCCCGGCAGCAGGGCACCCCACCTGTGGGTACGGTTCCGGGGCGAACGGATCTCCACCCTCGACCTGTACGAACGGTCTCTGGTCCTGCTCAGCGACGCGGATGAGCCGAGCGGATGGCACGCGGCCGCCACACGCCTCGCCGAAGAGATGTCGGTCCCGCTCGTCTCCTACCGGGTGGGGATCGGACCCGGCAGCGAGCTGGCATACGAGGACGGTGCGGACTGGTCGGAGGTCCACGGCACGACACGCGCAGGGGCCGTACTGGTCCGGCCCGACGGGTTCGTCGCATGGCGGTCGCCAGGTGCGGTCCCGGACGCCGAATCGACACTCCGTCAGGTCGTGAGGACGGTCCTCGCACTGACCTGACCTTCGTAGAACGAGTTACGACGTCGCGTCGACGGCCCCATGCCGTCGGCGCGACGTCACGCTGTGGTGCCAGGTGCCCCCCGGTTCACCCAGGTGAGCTCCTTGAGTGGTGGGAGGCCGACAACTGACTGACGGTTGATCATGTCAGGGCCGGGTCATCTCAGCTGACGAAATGCCAGCTGCCCGGCCGTGGCGAAAGGATTCTCATATGCGCTCAGCACGCATGCTCCTGGCCACCGCGGCGGCCTCGGCCGTCCTCACCATGACCGCACCCGGCGTCTACGCAGCCGATGACTGGAACCACGACGACTCGTCTTACAGCAAGGAGCACGACAACGGAGGCAAGCACGACTCGGAAGGCTACAAGGACAGCGAGCACGACAAGGGCGGCTGGAGCAACGACCACGACAAGCCCCACGGCGGGATGCACACCGGCGGCGGCGCGCTGGACGCGCCCACGGTGACCGCGGGAGGCCTGGCCGTTCTGGCCGTCGCGGGAACCGGCCTGTACGCCGCGCGTCGAAGGAACTCGGCACACGGCACGGCCTGACCATGCCGGACGCGATAGCAGCCGCAGGCCCGGCCGCCACGCGTGCACCGTGTGGCGGCCCGGCCGGCTTCCCGCCCGCCCTGTCCGCCCTGTTGCCGTGCCCTAGTGAGGTGGTCTCCGATGCCGGCCCAGCCTTCTTCCCCCACCGACGACGAACAGGTGCCGTCCGGCCAGGGGTCCCACGGAGGCATGATCGTGCTGTGTGCCGTGGCTCTCCTGATCCTGACGGTGCGCCTGATCGGCGGCGACGACACGCCGTCCGACAACTCCCGCCCGGCGCACGCCCCACCGGCGCCACACGCCACGGCGCCGGCAACGCCTGGCCCGCACGCGGCGGGAAGGCACCTGCCGCGGTCGAAGCCGGTGCGCCTGCTCATCCCGAAGATCTCGGTCGACGCGCCCTTCACGGACCTTGCCATCGGCCCCAACGGGCAGCTCGAACCCCCGCCCGCCCACGACGTCAACCTCGTCGGCTGGCACGCCAAGGGGGCCAGCCCCGGAGAGGCCGGCACCTCGATCATCGCCGGGCACGTCGACACGGCCACCTCCCCCGCCGTCTTCGCCGACCTCGGTGCCCTGCAGAAGGGGGACGTCTTCCACGTCGAACGAGCCGACGGGCGCACGGCGTCCTTCGTGGTCGACAGCGTGGAGACGTTCGCCAAGGACCGCTTCCCGAGCCGGCGTGTGTACGGCGACACCCCCCAGGCCCAGGTCCGGCTCATCACCTGCGCGGGTGATTACGACCGAACGGTCAAGGACTACACGGACAACCTGGTGGTCTTCGCTCATCTCACGTGAGCAGACCTGGTTGTCCGTCAGGTGTGCGCGCAGGCAACGCGTCGGAGCTTCCCCGCCCTGGGGGAGCGGATCCGCGCCGCCGGTCACCCACGTAGTCCATACGATTCGCGCACTGGTGGGGACCGGCACAAGATCGAGGCACGCTCACGTCGCATCACCGCAAGCGACGTCAGCCTCCCCCTCCCCGCTAAGGAGATGTGCGCAGGATGACCACTTCCGCACTTGCTTCAGAACCGCTGACGCAACAGGTGCCGCACCATGTCTCGCAGTCCGTCTTCGACGGCTCCCGGCTCCGGGTCGTCCTTCTGGTGGACGTCCACGACGGAGCCCAGCAGCAGTTCCTGGAGGCGTACGAGCAACTCTGCAACCAGGTTGCGTCCGTTCCCGGGCATGTCAGCGACCAGTTGTGCCAGTCGATCGAGAATCCCTCGCAATGGCTCATCACGAGTGAGTGGGAGAGTGCCCCGCCGTTCCTCACCTGGGTGAACAGCGAGGAGCACGTGCGGATGGTGGAGCCCTTGCACCGCTGCGTCCGGGACACCAGGTCGCTGCGCTTCCACATCGTCCGCGAGACCGGCGACCCGGCGGAGGACGCCAGGTCCGGCAAGCGCCGGCTCCAGGCATCACCCCGGATCGGGGACGGCGTCATCCGGCACGCGCTCACCTTCACGGTCAAGCCGGGCAGTGAGCAGACCGTCGCCAGGATCCTCGCCGACTACGCCGCGCCCGAGCCGCAGGTCGACGACACCACCCGGCTGTGCCGCACTTCCCTGTTCATGCACGGCAACCGTGTGGTGCGGGCCATCGAGGTGCGCGGCGACCTGCTCGCCGCGCTGCGCCATGTCGCCCGGCAGCCCGAGGTGCGGGCCGTCGAGGAAGCCATCAACCCCCATCTGGAGCAGGACCGGGACCTCGATGATCCCGAGTCCGCCCGCGTCTTCTTCACCCGCGCGGCACTGCCCGCCGTACACCATGTGACGGCGGGCCAGGAAACCGGGCAGGCCGTGCGGCACGCGTTGTACTACCCGGCCCGGGAGGGCGGCGGAATGCGGCTCGCCGAACTGCTCGCCCGGCAGGACGAGGCGGCGGCGGAGGATCCGCACAGCCCGGTGCTGTGCAGCACGATCTTCCAGCGGGACGACATCGTGATGCGGCTGATCGACGTGCGCGGCGGCCTCGACACCGACCCCGCCGCGGTGCTCGGACTGACGGACCGCGGTCAGGCAGCCGAGGTGACGGCGCTCCTCGACGGCGACGCCCTCGGTGCCGACCCTTCCGCGCTGCTGGACGCCGCGCCCGCCGGCCTCCTCACGCTCGCCCGTATGGAACTCGTCACCGACCGCCGCTCACCAGAGGCCTGACCCAGCTCGCAGGGCGCGGCCGCCCGGCCCCCCAAGTCGACACAGCACACGATCGGAGCAACGTCGTGATCAAACCCCGTCTCAACATCGTGGATCTCAGCGAGGTCGAGCCCAACACCAGGCGCGGTGGCGATCTGCGCGCCATGCTCACCCCCACCACGGTCGGCTCCACCAGCGGATTCATGGGCGTGGCCATCGTGCAGCCCGGCGACCGCATCGCGGAGCACTACCACCCGTACTCCGAGGAGTTCGTGTACGTCGTCTGCGGGCAGCTGGAGGTCGACCTGGACGGCGACCCCCACCCGCTGCGTCCCGAGCAGGGGCTCATGATCCCCGCCCACATGCGGCACCGCTTCCGCAATGTCGGCAACGTGGAGGCCCGCATCGTCTTCCACCTCGGCCCGCTGGCCCCGAGCCCGCCACTCGGCCACGTCGACACCGAGGAAACCGACTCCGTCCCGGTCGCGGCGGAGGGAGCCCGCGCGGGTGCGGGCCGGACGGCCGAACGAGGGGAGGTCCGGTCATGAAGCGGCGTGTGGCGGTCACCGGGATAGGCATCGTCGCGCCGGGCGGCATCGGCATACCGGCGTTCTGGGATCTCCTGACCAACGGGCGCACCGCGACGCGGGGGATCACCTTCTTCGACCCGGCCGGCCTGCGTTCGCGGATCGCCGCCGAGTGCGACTTCGACCCTGCGGCCCACCGGCTGGACGGGGAGGACGTCGCACGATGCGACCGGTACATCCAGTTCGCCCTGGCCGCCGGCGACGAGGCGATACAGGACGCCGGACTCGACCTCGACCAGGAGAACCCCTGGCGCGTCGGGGTCTCCCTGGGCACCGCGGTCGGCGGCACCACCCGGCTGGAGCACGACTACGTGCTGGTCAGCCACCACGGGGAGCGCTGGGACGTGGACCACCGGGAGGCCGACCCGCATCTGCACCGCGCGTTCTCGCCCAGCACGCTCGCCTCGACGGTGGCGGAGCGGTTCGGGGCGCGCGGGCCGGTGCAGACCGTCTCCACGGGCTGCACCTCGGGGCTCGACGCGGTCGGGTACGCCTTCCACACGATCGAGGAGGGCCGGGCCGATGTGTGTGTGGCCGGTGCCTCGGACTCGCCGATATCACCGATCACCATGGCCTGCTTCGACGCGATCAAGGCCACGTCGCCGAACAACGACGACCCCGCCCACGCCTCCCGTCCCTTCGACGCCGACCGCAACGGGTTCGTCATGGGCGAGGGCGGTGCGGTGCTCGTCCTGGAGGAGCTCGAGCACGCCCTGGCCCGCGGCGCACACGTGTACTGCGAGCTCGGCGGCTACGCGACCTTCGGCAACGCCTACCACATGACCGGTCTGACCAGAGAGGGGCTGGAGATGGCCCGTGCCATCGAGACCGCCCTCGACCACGCCGGGCTCGACCGCACCGCGATCGACTACGTCAACGCCCACGGGTCGGGCACGCAGCAGAACGACCGCCACGAGACCGCCGCAGTGAAGCGGGCCTTGGGACAGCACGCCTACGACACACCCATGAGCTCCATCAAGTCCATGGTGGGCCACTCCCTGGGTGCGATCGGCGCGATCGAGGTCGTCGCCTGTGTGCTGGCCCTGGCCCACCAGGTGGTACCGCCCACCGCGAACTACGAGACCCCGGACCCCGAGTGCGACCTGGACTACGTCCCGCGCGTCGCACGCGAGCGGAGACTGAACAGCGTGCTCTCCGTGGGCAGCGGGTTCGGCGGCTTCCAGTCCGCGGTGATCCTGACCCGGCCGAGGGAGAGGACACGATGAGCGAACCGCATCCGCGGCGCGCGGCCATCACCGGAATCGGTGTGGTCGCGCCCAACGGAGCCACTACCGAGAACTTCTGGAAGTCCACCAAGGAAGGCATCAGCGTCCTCGCCCCGGTCACCCGCGAGGGCTGTGAGCACCTGCCGCTGCGGGTGGCCGGCGAGGTACGGGACTTCGAGGCGTCGTCGGCGGTCGAGGAGCGCTATCTCGTCCAGACCGACCGGTTCACGCACTTCGCGATGGCCGCGGCCGACCTCGCGCTGGACGACGCCCGCCTCGGCCAGGCCGACACCGGCGACTCGCCGTTCTCCGTGGGCGTGGTCACCGCGGCCGGTTCCGGCGGCGGCGAGTTCGGTCAGCGGGAGCTGCAGCGGCTGTGGGGAAAGGGCAGTCGCTTCGTCGGGCCGTACCAGTCCATCGCCTGGTTCTACGCCGCCAGCACCGGCCAGATCTCCATCCGCCGCGGCTTCAAGGGCCCCTGCTCGGTCGTCGCCGCCGACGAGGCGGGCGGCCTGGACGCCATCGCGCACGCGGCGCGGGCCGTGCGCCGCGGCACCGACGTGATCGTGGCCGGGGCGACCGAGGCGCCGCTCGCCCCCTACTCGGTGGTCTGCCAGCTCGGCTACGAGGAGCTGAGCACCGTCGAGGACCCGGAGCGCGCCTACCGCCCGTTCACGGAAGGAGCCTGCGGATTCGTGCCGGCCGAGGGCGGCGCCATGCTCGTCGTGGAAGAGGAGACCTCGGCCGGGGAACGGGGCGCGCGCGTGCGAGCCACCCTCGCCGGACACGCGGCGACGTTCACCGGCGCCTCCCGCTGGGAGCAGTCCCGGGAAGGCCTCGCCGAGGCCATCCGTGCGGCCCTGGACGAGGCCGGGTGCGCCCCCGAGGAGATCGACGTGGTCTTCGCGGACGCCCTCGGCGTACCGGAAGCGGACCGTGCGGAGGCGCTGGCGATCGTCGACGCCCTCGGCTCCCACGGCCGGCGGGTGCCGGTCACCGCGCCGAAGACCGGTATCGGCCGGGGCTACTGCGCGGCGCCGGTGCTGGACACGGCTGCAGCGGTGCTCGCGCTGGAGAACCACCTGATTCCACCCACCCCCAACGTCTTCGACATCTGCCATGACCTCGACCTCGTGTCCGCCCGCGCCCGTGCCGCCGAGCTGCGCACGGCGCTGGTCCTCAGTCGGGGACTCATGGGGTCGAACTCGGCGCTGGTGCTGCGGCACGGCGCCGCCGACGCCTCGTAGCGAGGCGTCACAGTGCAAAGGAGAGTAACCGCATGAGTGACCGCATCACCGTGGAAGAGCTGGCCGACCTGATGAAGAAGGCCGCCGGGATCACCGTCGCCCCGGAGGATCTCCAGCAGCAGTACAACTCCGGCTTCGACGCCCTCGGCATCGACTCGCTCGGACTGCTGGGCATCGTGGGCGAGTTGGAGAACCGGTACGGCACGCCCATGCCTCCCGACGCGGAGCGCAGCAAGACCCCACGGCAGTTCCTCGACCTCGTCAACAGTGCCCTCATGACAGGAGCGTGACATGGCCGGACACACACAGAACGAGATCACCATCGCCGCGCCGGTGGACCTGGTCTGGGACATGACCAACGACGTGGAGAGCTGGCCACAGCTGTTCAGCGAGTACGCCTCCGCGGAGATCCTGTCCACGGAGGGGAACAAGACCACCTTCCGGCTGACCATGCACCCCGACGACAACGGCACCGTGTGGAGCTGGGTCTCGGAACGGGAGACGGACCGCGACACGCTCAGCGTCAAGGCCCGCCGCGTCGAGACCGGGCCCTTCGCGTACATGAACATCCGGTGGCAGTACGAGGAGGTGCCCGAGGGCACCCGGATGGTGTGGACGCAGGACTTCGAGATGAAGCCCGACGCACCGGTCGACGACGCCTGGATGACGGACAACATCAACCGGAACTCCAAGGTCCAGATGGCCCTGATCCGGGACCGCATCGAGCAGGCCGGGGAACGCCGGCGTGTGCCGACCCTGACCGACTGAGCCGAACGGAAGACAGCACGATGCACCACACCCTGATCGTCGCCCGCATGGCGCCCGGGTCGGCCCCGGACATCGCCAAGATCTTCGAGGAGTCGGACCGAGGAGAGCTGCCCCACCTCGTGGGCGTCTCCCGGCGCAGTCTCTTCCAGTTCGATGACGTGTACCTGCACCTCATCGAAGCCGAACGGGACCCCGCACCCGCCATCGCCAAGGTGGCCGGGCGTCCCGAGTTCCGTGACATCAGCGAGCGGCTGTCCGCGTACGTCACCGCGTACGATCCCGCGACCTGGCGTTCGCCGAAGGACGCGATGGCGCGCTGCTTCTACCGCTGGGAGCGGGACTCCACCGCCTGAACGGCCACTCGGCCACCGGCCCCGGGGGCGCGCCCCGCCCGGGGCCCCGGGCCGGGGGGGGGGGGGCGCGGGCGGGGGGGTGGTGCCGGCCCCGGGGGGGGGCGACCCCGGC
>NZ_JBHXVG010000018.1:119965-178307 GCF_042672405.1 Streptomyces sp. NPDC127197
GCCCCCCCCCGCCCCCGGCCCCGCCCCCGCCGGCGCCCCGGGGCCGGTGGTCTGCGGAGCGCGTCCGGGGTGATCAGCCGGGCACGGTGCAGTCGAACGCGTGCAGGTAGGGGTTGACCTGACGGACGTCGTCGATGACCAGCCCCGCGTCGGTCAGCCGACGGACCATGCTCTGTCTGGTGTGCTTCGCCCCACCGACATTGAGGAGCAGCAGCAGGTCCATCGCGGTGCTGAAGCGCATGGAGGGCGTGTCGTCGACGAGGTTCTCGATGACCACGACCCGTGCCCCGGGGCCGCCGGCCTCGATGACGTTGCGCAGGGTCCGCGCGGTGCTGTCGTCGTCCCACTCCAGGATGTTCTTGATGATGTACACATCGGCCCGGACCGGGACGGCCACACGGCAGTCGCCGGGTACGATGCGCACCCGGTCCGCGAGCACTCCTCCCGGACGCAGCCGTGGGTCGGCGTTCTCCACCACGCGCGGCAGGTCGAGCAGGGCCCCCTGGACCGACGGATACTTCTCCAGCAGGCTCGCCAGGACATGACCCTGACCACCCCCGATGTCGGCGAGCGAAGAACTCCCCAACAGATCGAGGAACTGCGCGACGTCCCGCGCGGACTGCATGCTCGAGGTCGTCATGGCGCGGTTGAAGACGACGGCGGACTCGGGGGCGTCCTCGTTGAGGTACTCGAAGAACTCCTTTCCGTACAGGTCCTCCACGACGTTCCGGCCGGTGCGCACCGCCTCGTCCAGCCTCGGCCACGCGTCCCAGGTCCACGGTTCGGTGCACCACAGCGTGATGTAGCGCAGGCTGTGCGGATCGTCCTCGCGCAGCAGCCGGGACATGTCGGTGTGCGCGAACGTCCCGTCCTGCTGTTCGGCGAAGACGCCGTAGCAGGACAGGGCCCGCAGCAGCCGTCGCAGCGGCTGGGGTTCGGTCTTCACCGCGGCCGCGAGGTCCTCCACGGCCATGGGGCCGTCACCGAGGGCGTCGGCGACTCCCAGCCGGGCGGCCGCCCGGAGCGCAGCGGCACACGCCGCCCCGAACACCAGCTCCCTCAGCCGCATGGACGGCGGTGGAGCAGTCTCTGCGGTCGTCATGTGCCGCCTTCCTTCCTTCGTGGGTCCACGGGTGACTACGGGCGGCCGGTCAGCACAGCCCCGCGGGCTCGGACGCTCCGCAGGAGTTGTTCGCGAAGGTGTTGCCCTTGCCGGTGTCCGTGTTGACGAGGTCGGCCGGGACGTTGCCCTCCAGCTCGTTGTCGCTGATCCGGTTCTGCTCGCTCTTGACACCCACGAGGCTCTGGAACAGGACGATGCCGCCCGACAGCGGGGAGGTGCCGGCGTTGTCCTTGATGACATTGCCCGTCACCAGGGTCTTCTCGGCGCCGGTCAGGACGATGCCGGAGCCCTGCAGGAAGGGCAGCCGTTCGGTCTTCGGGCAGTACTTGTTGTTCTCCACGACGTGGTTCTCACGCACGGCCAGGTCGCCGGCCCTGGGCTTGTTCTCGTCACCGACGACGAACAGTCCCGCGCAGTTCCCGTGGAGGTGATTGCGCTCGACGCTGAGGTTCCGCAGACGCCGGACGGTGACGCCGATCCGGTTGCCCTCCAGCCGGTTGTACTCGACCACGGTTCCCCGGGTGTCCGCGGCGCCTTCCTCGGCCGTGACCGAGTTGGCGAGGAACAGGCCCGCGTCGCCGTTGTCGCGGGCGGTGTTCCCCCGGAGCACGCTGCGGACCGACTGCTCCTGGGCGATGCCCCAGACCCCGTTCTTCACGGCCGTCACGTTCCGGACGGTCAGCCCGTCGGTCCCGACAGCCGACACACCGGCCTTGGCGAAGCCCGTCACGATCAGGGAGGCCACCGTGACGTCCTCGACCTTCCGGCCCTTCGTCCCCACCACGCAGATGCCGTTGCCGGCCGCGGCGCAGCTGTTGGCGGCCTTCGTCGTGCCCGGTTTGATCACCGTGCTGCCCCGGCCCACGCCGCGCAGGGTCAGCCGGGGCGTGGTCACCTTGACGCTCTCACGGTAGGTGCCGGGGGTCACGAGAACCGTGTCGCCCGGTTCGGCGGTGTCCACCGCCTTCTGGATCGATTCCCCGGGAAGGACCACGTGGACCGACTCGCCGGAAGAGGGCGAAGCTGCACCGAGACCGGTCGCCACGATCGCTGCAGTGCACGCCAGGTACGCAATATGGCTTTTGATCATATGCCGTACGGTAAGCCCAAAATGTTCGCGAACAGGGTGGATCGTCCGTCCGACGGCGTGTCATGAGCGCCCGCAGCCGCCGACTTGCGCCGTGCCCGTGCGCATGGTGCGTGGTGGCGAGCAGGGTGTGGGCGGGGCGGCGAAGTACGGCCACCACAGGGCGAAGCACATCAGCAGTCCGCCCGCCGCCACCGCGCACAGCGGCCCCGCGAAGTGGGCCTGCGCGTCGAGGGTGTTGCGGACGGCGACGGTGGCGGCGGCCACGGCCTCCCCGAGCACGATGAGGGTGAACAGCCCGTACCGCTCGGCGATGTGGCACGGCGACTTGCCCGAGAGGGAACGACCCGGGCCTCGTTCACCCGTGATCGCGGCGTGCGCAGCAGTCGGCCGGGCCCGCGGCGTCACAGGCGCGGTCGAGGCGGCAGAAGCAGGACGCCTCGATCGGTACGTCCGCCATGGCGGCGGCCAGCTTCAGCTGCTGGGCCACGATCTGCGCCTCCCCCTTCTTGCCGAGGCGGACCAGGCACTCGTGGAACCCGTGCAGGGCCCAGACGTTCCCGGGGTGCTGCAAGGGGCGCGGGAGGGAGTCGTCGAGGCCCAGGTCGGCCCGGTAGACCGCCTCCGCCTCGGCGACGCGTCCCTGTTCCAGCAGCAGGGCGCCGTAGGCGTGCCGGGTGGGCTGCATCCATCCCCACGGCTCGTCGTAGGGGAGGCTGTCGTCGAGTTCGATCGCCCGCTCCAGCGCGGCGAAGGCGGCGTCGTGGTTGCCCTTGCGGTACTCCAGCTCGCCGTCGAGCATCGCCGAGGCGACGGCGAGGATGTCGGCGCAGGTGTTGTTGAACAGCATGCGCGTGTCCGGGACGCCGGCCAGTGCCTCACGGAACAGTGCGCGTTCGGCCTCGGCCTCGGCGATCCGGCCGGTCGCCGAGAGCGCCACGCCGCGGGCGTAGCGCAGCATCGCGGTCGTCACGCTGTAGAGCTGCGGGTCGGCGGGCAGGGGCAGATCCAGGATGTCCGCCCAGCGGCCGAAGCGGATCAGCACATGGACCCGCATCGCGAGGAAGCCCTCCAGCCAGTCGGCCATGGGCGGGCTCTGCACGCGCAGCAGATCCTGCGTGATGGTCGACTCGAGTTCGGCGGCGGTCTCGAGGGCGGTCCGGTACTGGCCGAGGAACATCGCGCCGTAGATCTTGAAGTGGTAGTTGTGCGAGCGGTACAGGGTGTAGAAGTTCATCGCCCCGGCCCGCGCGCGGTACTTCTCGTCGGCGGCGATGGCGTCGCTGTTGTCGGACACGACGCGTCGGTAGTCGCCGCAGAGCACCTCCAGGTGGGTGGGCATGTGCTGGAGGTGGCCGGCGTCGGGCACCAGGCCGCGCAGCCGGTCCGCGACGGGCAGCGCCGCCTCCGGCGTCGGCGACATCTCCATGAGGTGGATGTACATGTGCAGCACGCCCGGATGCCGGGCCCCGTCCTCGGTGGCCAGCGCGCGCTCGAGGACCGCCCTGGCGTCGAGGGTGCGGGCGCCTTCGGCGGGCTCGCCGGTCCGGGTGTCCCACAGCTGCCAGGGCGTGAGGTTCATCAGGGCGTCGGCGTACAGGGTGGCGACGTCGAGGTCGTCGGGGTCGAGTGCGTGAACGGCGCGCATGGCGTCGGCGTAGGGCGCGTTCCACACCGTGCAGTCCTCGGCGGGCTTCGACTGCGGGTAGCGGGCACGCAGTGCCTCGATCAGAGCGCGTTCGACGGGGGTGGCGCCGGCCGCCGCCTTTTCGTGGGCGAGCTCGACGGCGGCGTGGGTGCGGTCGACGGTGCGGACCAGGTCCTGGCCGTCGAAGGCCTCCCAGGGCTTGTTGTAGTTGGGGCCGAGCGCGTAGGCGATGCCCCAGTGGGCCATGGCACAGCCGGGGTCCGCCGCGGCCGCGGCCTCGAAGCAGGAGACGGCCTCCTCGTGGTGGAAGCCGTACGTCCAGGCCAGCCCGCGGTCGAACCACAGTTGGGCTTCGGGCGACGAGGTCGTCACGCGGCGGCTGTGGGTGCCGAGGTCGTAGTAGTCCATGCGTCCGTCCTCCATCCGCGACCGCCGTGCGACGATGGATGCATACCCTGCCAGCCTAGTTGCGATCTTTCGGACAGGACGGTGCCGGCTCAGCATGCCGGCACCTCTCGTGGGACGCCGCCGAACAGTATGAACGCAACGATCAGGTCCATGGCCCTTCGCTCGGCGGCTCTCTGGCATCGCGGCGCGCAGCGCAACGATGCGCCAGCCCGGACGAGGAGCCGCGCCGTGAAGACATGGAGAGTTCCCAGGATCCGCCGGCCTTTCGCCCTCGGTGCACGGAGCCGCGCGGGGATGGCCGCCTGCGTCGCGACCGCGCTCGCCGCTGCTCTTGCCGGTGCCCCTCCGGCCCGTGCGGAGACCGGGCACCCGGCGTCCGCGGACTGCCCGGCGGACCTCGCCGGGAAGGCCACGTGTTACACCGGCCAGGACGCGAACGGTGCCTACTACGCCATCGCCGTCCCCCATGACTGGAACCGTTCCCTGGTCGTCCACGCCCACGGCGGCCCCGACCTCGGGGACGACTCCGACCCGGAGCGCAGCCTCGACGATCTGGAGCGCTGGGCGGTGATGGTGGACCAGGGCTACGCCTGGGCCGGCTCGTCCTATCGCCGCGGCGGCTACGGCACCCGCATGGCGGCTGCCGACACCGAGAACCTGCGCCGTCTGTTCGTGTCCGAGTTCGGCAGGCCGAAGCGGACCTATCTGCACGGCCAGTCGTGGGGCGGGAACATCGCCGCCAAGGTCGCGGAGGTCTACGGCGGGCAGCGCGGCACGTACGACGGGGCGCTGCTCACCAACGGCGTCCTCGGCGGCGGTTCCCGGGGCTACGACCACCGGGTCGACCTGCGGGTGGTCTACCAGTACTACTGCCGGAACCTGCCACGTCCCTCCGAGCCGCAGTACCCGCTGTGGCAGGGCCTGCGCCCCACGTCGACGCTGACGACGGACGGGCTGCGCGCACGACTGGAGGAGTGCACCGGGTACCACTCCGAACCGCGGGAGCGGACCACGCTGCAGCAGCGCAACCTCGACGACATCCTGGCCGTCACCCGGATCCCGGAGCGCACGCTGGAATCGCATCTGCGCTTCTCGGTCTTCACGTTCCGCGACATCGTGCACAACCGGCTCGGCGACCGCAATCCGTTCGGCAACCGGGGCGTGTGGTACTCCGGGTCGCATGACGACGCGGCGCTCAACGCCGGTGTCGAGCGGTTCTCCGCCGACCCGGCCGCCGTCCGGGACCTGTCCTACGACAGCGACCTCACGGGCAGGGTCCCGATCCCCGTCCTGACGCTCCACGCGATCGACGACCCTACGGTGTTCGTCGAGCACGAGGCGGCCTACCGCGCCACCCTCCAAGGTGCGCACCGGGACGGGCGACTCGTGCAGACCTTCACCCGGGAGTCCGAGCACAGCGGGCTGAGCGACGCCGAGTACGCCAACTCCCTGTCGGCACTGGACGGTTGGGTACGCAGCGGACGGAAGCCGACACCGCGGTCGATCACCGAGTCCTGCGCCGCGTTCGACCGCATCTACGGCTCCGGATGCTTCCACGACCCGGACTTCGTTCCCTCCCCCTACGCCGCCCGCGTCCGGCCCCGCCCGGGCGGACTGCACTGGCCGGCCATGACCGCCGCCCAGGAGCGGGCCTGGAGCCGCATCGAGGGGGTCGGAATCGCCCCGTAGGCTGCCGTGTCGAACGGCGCACGTCGGGTACACAGGGCAAAGCGCGGGCGTCGCAGCGCCCTGTGAGGGTGGGCTGCGGACGCCTCGGTGCGGCGGAGGGAGTGGTCATGACGCAGAACAGCGATGACGCGACACTCGCCCCACGCGTCGGGATCCCCGATCTCCCCCAGGCGGCGCAGCTGCCCCGGCCGCACCACCGGGCGGGAGAGCCGGAACTGCCGCGCGACCGCACCCAGGCCATTCTCGAGGCGACCAAACAGGTCGGCGCGCTGCTGAAGCAGGGAGGACACGCCTTCGCCCTGGCGGGCAGCGTGGCCGCCTACGCCCACGGGGCCGGCGAGAACCTCCAGCACGACGCCGATTTCTGCATCCTGCCCGAGGACGCCGACGCGGTCGCGGCCACGTTGGGCGAGGCCGGCCTCCCGGTCTACTCACCGCCCGAGGACTGGCTGCTCAAGGCCACCTGTTTCGGGCAGGACATCGACATCATCTTCCAACTGGCGCATCGGCGCGTGACGACCGACATGCTCGACAGAGCGCAGGAGATCCCGGTCGATTCGGTGCGCATGCCGGTCCTGGCCCCGACCGACCTGCTGGCCAGCCTGCTGGCCGCCTTCTCCGAGCACCACTGTGACTTCGGCGCGGTGCTGCCCATCGCCCGGGCGCTGCGCGAGAAGGTGGACTGGGAGCGGGTACGACGCGAGAGCCGGGACTCGCCCATGGCCGCCGCCTTCCTCTTCCTCCTCGAACGGCTCGACGTGATCACTCCGCAGCACAGGGACAGCAGCCATGACGCATCCCGGTGATCGAGGCGTGTCCGGCACTCCGGGCGCTCAGCACCTGGACTACCGCGTCGCCCACCTGCGTGACCGCCTGGCCGGTGGGCCCCTCGGTGAGCTGGGCGTGCGGGTCGAGGTGCGCGGGGATGCCGTGCTGGTCACCGGCTGCGTTCCGTCCGCCCGCTGCCGCGACGACATCCGGCGCATCGTCCGGGAGGAGCTGGCCGGGCTGGTGGTGCACTGCGACATCGTGGTCAGCGACGCGTCGTCACCCGACCACGCGGAGGACCTCACATGATCCGGATCGCAGCCGTCGGGGACATCCACATGGGTCCGGACAGCCAGGGCCTGCTGCGTCCGGCGTTCGACACCCTGCCCGACTGCGCCGACGTCCTGTTGCTGGCCGGGGACCTCACACGCCACGGGACCCCGCAGGAGGCCCGGGTGGTGGCCCGGGAGGTCGAGGGCCTCGGTGTCCCGGTCGTCGCCGTGCTGGGCAATCACGATCACCACGACGAGCGTCCGGACGAGGTCACGGCCATCCTCCAGGACGCCGGTACCCGGGTGCTGGAGGGGCAGGCCACGGTCGTGAGCATCGGCGAGGCCCGCGTCGGGGTGGCCGGCACCAAGGGGTTCGGCGGGGGTTTCGTGGGGCGCAGTGCCGGTGAGTTCGGCGAGCCGCTCATGAAGGAGTTCGTCAGGTACTCGCGCCGCCTCGCCGACGGTCTGCGTGCGGCTCTGGAGCAGCTGGACGCGGAGGGCTGTGACGTGCGGGTCGCCCTGACGCACTTCTCCCCCGTGCCGGACACGCTGGCCGGTGAGCCCCTGGAGATCTACCCGTTCCTGGGCAGCTATCTGCTGGCCGAGGCCATCGACACCGCGGGCGCGGACCTCGCGGTGCACGGGCACGCCCACGCGGGGACGGAGCACGGCATGACGAGCGGCGGCGTCAGGGTGCGCAATGTCGCGCAACCCGTCATCGGCCGCGCCTTTCACGTCTACCACGTGCCGGTGCCCGAGCGGCTGACAGCCGGCGGAACGGGGAAAGCCGCCGGGTGAGCGCCGTCTCCCCGCCTCCCCCGGTCTCCGCAGGACCCCGTGGAGGGTGAGGGCGCGGCGGCCTTCTCCTGTCCTGCGCCGGTTCGGCGCGTGTGACCCCCCGGTGCGTACTGCACTTGGCGCCCCTTTCCCTCACCAAAGCGCGAAAGCCCCGCGTCGGTGACATTGCTTCGGTCCTTCCAGGCAAGCCCTGGCCTCATGGCAGCTTCACCCGTACTGGAAGGAACCATTCGCATGGTCCACAGACTTGCCCCGACCGCACGCCGCGCCGGCCTGATCGCCCTCGGCACGCTGGTTCTGAGCGGGATCTGCTCGGCCGCGGGGGCCGAGCCGCCGCCCGCGGCGGGATCCCTGCCCACGGCGGCTCAGACAGTGGGGGCCGACAGGCCGTCGGTGCAGGTGCTCCGCGCGCTCCAACGGGACCTCGAGCTGACCCCCGCCCAGGCGGAGGAGCGGTTGGTGAACGAGGCGGAGGCCGGCAGCCGTGCGGGGCGTCTGCGCAACGCGCTGGGCAAGCGCTTCGCCGGGGCCTGGGTGACTGGCACGACATCCCAGGAGCTCACCGTCGCGACCACCGACGGCGCGGACGTGACTGCCATCCAGGGCCAGAGCGCGAAGGCCCTGGTCGTCAAGGAGTCCCTGGCCGGTCTGACGGCCGTCAAGAAGAAGCTGGACGCGGCAGCCTCCCGCGTGGCGACCGCCGACACTCCGCTGTGGTACATCGACGTCCCGGGCAACCGGGTCGTGGTCGAGGCTCGGAGCCGGTCGTCCGCGGCCGCCTTCATCAAGGCCGCCGGCGTCTCGGGCAAGGGCGTCGCCGTCCACGTGTCGGCGGAACGGCCGCGTCTGCTGGAGGACATCGTCGGCGGCGACCCCTACTACGTCAACGGATCGGTTCGCTGTTCCGTCGGCTTCTCCGTGACCAAGGCCGAGCAGCAGGGCTTTGCCACCGCCGGTCACTGCGGTACGGCGGGCGACACGACGACCGGCTTCAACCAGGCCGACCAGGGCACCTTCCAGGCCTCCGTCTTCCCCGGCAAGGACATGGCATGGGTGGGCGTGAACTCCGACTGGACCGCGACCGCCGACGTCAGGGGGGAGTCGGGCCAGCGCGTGCAGGTCGCCGGCTCGGTCGAGGCGCTGGTCGGGGCGTCGGTGTGCCGCTCCGGCTCGACCAGTGGCTGGCACTGCGGCACCATCCAGCAGCACGGCACGAGCGTCAGGTACTCCGAGGGCGTCGTGAACGGCCTGACCCGGACGACGGTGTGCGCCGATCCGGGCGACTCCGGCGGCCCGTACCTCGCGGGCGCCCAGGCGCAGGGGATCACGTCCGGCGGGACGGGCGACTGCCAGAGCGGTGGAACGACCTACTACCAGCCCGTCAACCCCCTGCTCAGCGACTTCGGCCTGACCCTCAGGACGGCTTCCGGCACGACGGCGACGCCGGCCCCGCAGGACGGCGGCGCCGACGGCTGGGCCTCGGGGCGCGTCTACGGCGTCGGGGCCACGGTGAGTCACAACGGGGTCCGTTACCAGTGCCTGCAGACCCACCAGGCCCAGGGCTCCTGGGCGCCGGCGGCCACCCCCGCGCTGTGGCAGCGCCTCTGACAGGTCCCACCGGGCTCTCCGGCACCGGCCGCGGCCCTCGCGCCGCGGCCGGTGCCGGTGTGCCTCCCGACCACTGGCACGCAAAGTTACCCACTTCAACATCTCAAGCATCGAGCGGGTGGACTGCGTTCGCCTGACCGGAGGGACACCACGTGTGGCGCGGATCACATGGAAAGACTTCACCGCGGCACATCGAGGGTCGCTGCGATTACCGAATATCGGACACCCGCCAGTGCGGTTTGGATGCCTCACATGCCACCGGTCGATGACCTTGCAATCGTAGATAAGATAGCGAATAAGCCATCGATTTATGGGATGCGAGAGATCATGCTCACTCAACGTCACGCAGAGTCGCCACGGAAACCGCAGGATTTAACGTCCTGTTCATGACTCAGCTGGACGTACGGCCCGGGGCCGGAGACGGAGACACAGGCGACGCCGCCCCTGCCGTGGGCATGCGCGCCAAGGGCCTGAGCGGGAACTCCGTCGGCCTGCTGGGCAGCGCGGTCATCGGTGTGTCCACCGTGGCGCCCGTGTACTGCCTGACCTCGACGCTCGGTTCGACCGCGGGCGAGGTGGGAGTGCAGATGCCCGCCGTGTTCCTCGCCGGGTTCCTGCCGATGCTGCTCGTCGCCTTCGCCTACCGCGAGCTGAACAAGGCCATGCCGGACTGCGGCACCTCGTTCACCTGGACGGTGAAGGCGTTCGGGCCGCGCGTGGGCTGGATGTGCGGCTGGGGACTGGTGATCGCCACGATCATCGTGCTGTCGAACCTGGCCGGCGTAGCGACCTCGTACTTCTGGCTGCTCGCGGGTGAGGTCACGGGCAGTGACGCCGTCGCCGCGCTCGACGACAACAAGGCCGTCCACATCGTCACCTGTCTCGCGCTGATCGCGGTCGCGACGGTGATCAGTTACCGCGGTATGACCGCCACGAAGGGTGTGCAGTACGCGCTGGTGGCGCTCCAGCTGGTGGTGCTGGGTGTGTTCGTGGCGATGGCCTTCGGGAAGGCGGGGAGCCCCGCGTTCCCGACGTCGGCCGAGTTCTCGTGGTCATGGCTGAATCCGTTCGCAGTCCAGTCGTTCGCCGCGTTCACCGCCGGACTGTCGCTGTCGATCTTCATGTACTGGGGCTGGGACGCCTGTCTGACCGCCAACGAGGAGACCAGCGGCAGCAGCCGCACCCCCGGCCGGGCGGCGCTGGTCGCCATGGTGGTGCTGGTCGGCTCGTACCTCGCCACGGGAGTGGCCGCGCAGATGGTCGTCGGCTCCGGTGACCAGGGGCTGGGGCTGGCCAACCCCGAGACCTCCGACAACGTCTTCGCCGCACTGGCCGGCCCGGTGATGGGTCCGGCGCTCGGCATCCTGCTGTTCCTCGCGGTGCTCGCCTCCGCCGCGGCCAGCCTGCAGACCACGTTCATCCCGGTGGCCCGCACGGTGCTGGCCATGTCGGCATACGAAGCGCTGCCGGCGTCGTACGCACGGGTCCATCCGCGCTTTCGTACGCCGGGGCGTGCCACGGTGACCGCGGGTGTCGCGACCGCGGTGTTCTACACCGTGATGACGCTGGTCAGCGAGCACGTACTGGTGGACACCATCTACGCGCTCGGCCTGATGATCTGCTTCTACTACGCCCTCACGGCCTTCGCCTGCGTCTGGTATTTCCGGGCCGAGCTGCTGCGGTCCGGGCGGGACCTACTGTTCAAGGGGCTGTTCCCGGTCGTCGGCGGGGTGCTGCTGGCGGCCGTGTTCGCCAAGACCCTCGTCGACATGTGGGACCCGGCGTACGGCAGCGGGTCGTCCGTGCTGGGGGTGGGGTCGGTGTTCGTCATCGGCGTGGGGCTGCTCGCCCTGGGCCTGGTGATCATGACGGTGATGCGGTGGCGCAGCCCTGCCTTCTTCCGCGGCGAGGTGCTGACGAGGTCGACGCCGGCGCTGGTCGCGCAGGACTGACCCACGGGACCAGACGTCGGACCGGTGCGGGGGTCGACGAGGTGATGCCGGCCCCCGCCCGCAGCGACCGTCCGGGCAACTGCGCGATCGCGGCCTTGCCGGCGAGCGAGGGCGTACCGCATGGTTGACGCGCGTCACAGGCTCCTTCACGCTCGGCACCACCTCACGTCTCCCCCGGCATGGAGGCCGTATGTACACACGCACCGTCAGACTCCTTCTCATCTTTGTCATGATCATGACTGGCGGCCTGGCGAGTACAGTCGCGACAGCGGGCACTGCGCACGCCGACGGCTGCTACACCTGGAGCCGCACACTCTCGCAGGGCTCCTCGGGCGCCGATGTCACCCAGCTGCAGATCCGGCTCGGCGGCTACCCGGGCTACGGTTCCGTCCTGGCCGTCGACGGCGACTTCGGGCCGGCCACGGAGGCCGCCCTCAAGCGCTTCCAGTCGGCGTACGGCCTCACGGCCGACGGCGTGGCGGGGCCGAACACCTTCAACAAGCTGTACGCCCTGCAGGACGACGACTGCACCCCGATCCACTTCTCCTACAGCGAGTTGAACGACTGCAACAGCACCTGGTCCGGCGGCGCGGTCGGCGCGGCGACCGCCAAGTCCAATGCGCTGCGCAGCATGTGGAAGCTGGAGGCCATGCGGCACGCGCTGGGCGACCAGCCGATCACGGTGACCAGCGGCTTCAGGTCCTACGCCTGCAACAGCGCCGTGGGCGGCGCGAGCAACAGCCGTCATCTGTACGGCGACGCCGTCGACCTCGGGGCCGGACCGCACTCCCTGTGCACCCTGGCCAAGCAGGCCCGCAACCACGGCTTCCGGGGCATCCTCGGCCCCGGCTACCCCGGCCACGACGACCACACGCACCTCGACCACCGGGCCAGTCAATACTGGTCGGCGCCCACCTGCGGTATCTGAGCCGTACGTGAACGACCGGCGGATTCCCCGACAGCTCAGGGGAACCCGCCGACGGCCGTGCACTCATCCGTGCCGGAACACGTCCTTGCCCTTCTCCTTCGCCTGGCGCGCATCGCCCTTGGCCTGCTCCGCCTTGCCTTCGGCCGTCATGCGCTCGTTGCCGACTGCGCGGCCCATCGCCTCCTTGGCCTTCCCCTTGACCTGTTCCACCTTGGCCTTGGCCTTCTTCTCTCGCGCCACGGTAGTTCACTCCAAGTCACCAGCGACTTTCCGATGTCACACACCGTGTGGCCCGGAACGGGACACCCAAACGGAAAAGCGAGTTGCCGCGATGGGACGCCGGTGACAGGGTCGCGGCCATGCCCACCTTCTCCGCGTACGACGGAACCGAGCTCGCCCACCACGTCCTCGGCGACGGCCCTCCCCTGGTGTGTCTGCCCGGCGGCCCCATGCAGGCTTCCGCGTACCTCGGGGACCTGGGCGGGCTGGCGGCGCACCGCCGGCTGATCATGCTGGATCTCCGGGGCACCGGCGGCTCGGCGAAGCCCGGGAATCCCGGCTCCTACCGCTGCGACCGGCAGGTCGACGACGTGGAGGCGCTGCGCGAGCACCTCGGCCTGGAGCGGATGGATCTGCTGGCGCATTCGGCCGGCGCCAATCTGGCGGCGCTCTACACAGCCCGCCACCCGGAGCGCGTCGGCCGGCTCGTGCTGGTCACGCCGAGCGTCATCGCCGTCGGGGTCCCGGTCACCGGCGACGACCGGCGGGCTGCGGCGGAGCTGCGCCGGGCGGAGCCGTGGTTTCCGGAGGCGTTCGCGGCGCTGGAGACGATCGTCGCCGGACAAGCGACCCCGGCATCGTGGCGGGCCATCGCACCGTTCTACTACGGCCGCTGGGACGAAGCGGCCCGGGCTCATCGGGCCGCCGAGGACGAGCAGCGCAACGCTCAGGCCGCGGCGGCCTACGCTGGGGAAGGAGCCTTCGATCCGGCAGCCACGCGTGCGGCACTCGCACGGTTCGGATCGCCGGTGCTGCTGCTCGCCGGGGAGGTCGATCTGGCGGCCCCGCCGCGGGCCATGACCGAGTTCCAGGGGTTGTTTCCGGGTGCCGAGCTGGTCATCCAGTCCGGTGCCGGACACTTTCCGTGGCTCGACGACGGAGGGCGGTTCGTGGGAATCGTCGCGGAGTTTCTGAGGTGAGCTGCCGTGCGGGCGGATGACCTGGTGCCACTGGGCCGCACCGGGCTGCGGGTCAGCCGGCTGGGGCTGGGGCTGGCATCGGTGGGGGGGCTCTTCGCCCCGGTCGCGCAGGACACGGCGGCCGCGGTGATCGACACGGCCTGGGAGGCCGGGATACGGCTGTACGACACGGCGCCCGTGTACGGGTACGGGCGCTCGGAGTCCCGCACCGGCGCGGCGCTGGCGAGCCGGCCTCGCGAGGCGTACGTCCTGTGCACGAAGGTGGGGCGCATCATCGAGCCGGGAGGGCCCGACACCCAGCCGATCTGGGCGGACCCTCCGCCCGGTCTGGGGCCCCGGCTGGACTACTCGTACGCCGGGGTCCTGCGCTGCATCGAGGAGAGCCTGGCGCGGCTGCGGCTCGACCGGGTCGACGTGGTACACGTCCATGATCCCGACGAGGACTTCCCGACCGCCGTGCGCGAGGCCTATCGTGCGCTGGCCGAGCTGCGGGACGCGGGCACCGTGAGGGCGGTGTCGATCGGCGTCAACCATGCGCCCGTGGCCGTGCGTTTCCTGCGCGAGGCCGCCCCGCCCGGGCCCGACTGCGTGCTGCTGGCCGGCCGCTACACCCTGCTCGATCAGTCCGCCCTGGACGAATTGCTGCCGTTGTGCACCGAGCGGGGCGTCGCGGTCATGGCGGCGGGTGTGTACCAGGGCGGACTGCTCGCCGACCCCCGTCCTGGGGCGCTGCACGGGTACGGAGCCGTTCCGCGGCGACTCCTGTGGCGGGTACGGGCCTGGGCGGCGGTGTGCCGGGCGTTCGACGTGCCGCTGCTGGCGGCCGCGGTGCAGTTCCCGCTCGGGCATCCCGCCGTCACGAGTGTGGTGGTCGGTGCACGCTCGCCCGACGAGGTGACCGGCAGCGTGGACTTCTTCAACCACCCGGTGCCGCCAGCTTTCTGGCGGGCCGTCAAGGCAGCCGGCCTCCTCCCCGAGCACACGCCCACCCCCGGCGGCTAGGGCCTGTCCGGCGGATCAGGTCGGAGGAAAGCCGCGGCACCTCGTCAGTGCAGGTGAGCGGGGGCTTGGTGCGTCCAGCTGCAAGGCGGAGGAGGGCGTCGACGCGATGGGGGCCCCTCCCGCGCGAGCGAAGCCGAGCGTGGGGGAGTCGGCAACCGATGACAACGCCGCAGATGGGCGTGCCAAGCCCCGCGTCTCCGGCATGATCCGCCGGACAGGCCCTAGCTAGAGTCGCCGGAACCGCCACACGTGGTCGTCCCGGAAGCCTTCCCGGCCGTCCGGGGAGACGTTCGTACGTCGTACCGTCTCCGCCGTCTCGACGGCCCACTCCCCGTCGGGCAGCGCCAGTTCGGCCGGCACCCCCTCGAGCGTGGGAAAGACGGCGTCGAAGGGCGGCTCGGTCTGCCAGGACGGCCAGCCGCCGTGCATCACGATCAGCAGCGTGCCTTTGTCCGCGACCGCGTCGGCGGCGCGCCGCAGGATCCACTCCTGGTCCAGCCCCACCGGGGACTGCAGGTACTGGGCGTTCACGAGGTCGAAGGAACCCTCGGGGAAGGACTTGCCGAGCTCGTGGCGTTCCCAACCGGTGCGGTCGCCGACTCCTGCGTCGGCGGCGTGCAGGGCGGCGCGTTCGAGGGCGGTGGCCGAGATGTCGACGCCGGTGACGTGCCAGCCGCGGGACGCCAGCCAGATGGCGTCCCCGCCCTCGCCGCATCCGAGGTCGAGGGCGCGGCCCGGCTCGAGGTCGGCGGCCTCTCGCACGAGCAGCTGGTTCGGGCGGCCGCTCCAGACACGGTCGGTGTCGCGGTAGCGGGTCTCCCAGAACTCTGCGGGCTGAGTGGGCGCGGGGAGTTCGGGCATGGTGCCTCCTGGTCGTCTGCTCGGTCAGGGACGCCGTATGCCGGGTTCGGCGCCCTCTTGACCGAGCCTGGATCACCGCTGCTCCGGCGACAACCGGCTTTGCCGATACGGCAAAGTTCGGTTCTCTCCGGACCGGCCGCAGGCTGTCGTACCGTGGTCGCCGTGCGCGAAGGACCCGACACGGCAGCGGCGAGGATCACCGGGCGGGAAGTGACCGGAGTCCGTGCGCTGTCCGGCGCGCTCGCCGAGGTCACCCTCGACGGCGGGCAGGTGGTGATCGTGAAACGCCAGGACGCGCCGGGCGGCGTGGGGGCCGAGGCCGCCGGGCTGCGCTGGCTGGGCGAGGCGGGCACGGTCCGCGTACCGGCCGTGCATGGTCATGACGGGGAGTGGCTGGTGACCGAACGCGTCCCGGCCGGCCGGCCCAGCGGGCAGGCGGCGGTCCGGTTCGGCCGGGACCTGGCCACCCTGCACGCCCGTGGTGCGGCGGCGTTCGGGGTTCCGCCACCCGGCGGGCCCAGGGACGCGTCCATCGGACTCGCCCCCATGCGCAACGTCCCCGGTGACGACTGGCCGACCTGGTACGCCGAGCACCGGGTGCTCCCCTATCTCCGCCGCGCCGTGGACGACGGGACGCTGCGGCCCGCCGAGGCGTCCGTGGTCGACCAGGTCTGCGAGCGGCTCCCCGGGCTCGCGGGCCCGGCCGAGCCGCCCGCCCGGCTGCACGGCGACCTGTGGAACGGCAACGTGCTGTGGGGCGCGGACGGACAGGCCTGGCTCATCGACCCCGCCGCGCACGGCGGCCATCGGGAGACCGACGTGGCCATGCTCCATCTCTTCGGCTGCCCCCACCTGGATCAGGTGCTCGAGGGCTACCAGGAAACGGCCCCGCTCGCGGAGAGTTGGCGGGACCGTATCGGCCTCCACCAGCTCTTCCCCCTTCTCGTCCACGCCGTCCTGTTCGGCCGGACCTACGCCGTGCAGGCGGTGGAGACAGCGCGGGCGGCTCTGGCACGGTGACGGGGGGATACAGTGACCCGCCTCAACCGAGAGGAGACGGTGCGGTGCAGGTCGGGGCGGGGAACGCGTGGCGGGGGCTGGTCCACGTGGCGTTGGTGGCAGGGCTGGTGGCAGGCTGCGCGGACGGGGAGGACAAGGCCCCCGCGAGCACGTCGGCGTCGGCGGACGCGGCCGGCGGCAGCAGCAGCGATGTCGCCAGGAGCGGCGGCACCATCGGCGCCGAGGGGTCGGCCTGCGAGCTGCCGGTGACGTTCGACATCGCCGAGGACTGGGCGGCGGAGTCCGTCGACGCCGCTGCCGGCGGGGCGGCGGAGGAACTGGCCGACGCCCTCCTCCACCAGGGTCCGGTCACCGCCGCCTGCGAGGTGGACGCCAAGCCCGCCGGGAACATCGGCTTCCTCCGTGTCTGGACCGGCGAGCCGGGCGACGACGACGCGCGCACCGTCCTTGAAGCCTTCGTCGCAGCCGAGGACGGGGTGAACAAGGAGAAGTACAGCTCCTTCGAGGCGGACGGTCTCACCGGCGCCGAGGTGGAGTACCTCTACACCAGCGAACTGCTGGAGGAGACCAAGAAGGAGCGCGCGCTCGCCGTCACCACCCCGGACGGCCCGGTCGTCCTGCACCTCGGCGGGATGGACACCGAGGAGCACGAGGCGATGCTCCCGGCGTACGAACTCGCCAAGCGGACCCTGCACGGTTCCTGAGGGCCCGGGTCGTCAGCCGGCGAGCCCGGCGAGCCAGTCCGTGAGGATCCGGTCGACCTGCTCGGGGCGTTCCTGCTGGACCCAGTGGCCGCAGTCGTCGAGGAGATGCGAGGCGACCAGGCCGGGCAGGGTGTCGGGGAACGCCTTGATCGCGTCGGCGAGCCAGGTGACGGAGGCGTCCCGGGCTCCGCCGACGAACAGGGAGGGCTGGGTGAGGGGTGCGCCGTGATGGCCGGCGAGGTCCGCCCAGTCCCGGTCCATGTTCCGGTAGCGGTTGAGCGCACCGCTCAGGCCGGTGCGTTCGAACTCTCCGGCGAAGACGTCGAGTTCGTGCTCTGAGAGCCAGTGGGGAAGCCGCTCGACGGGGAACCGGTCGCGCAGTCGGCCGCCGGGTCCGACGAAGTGCGGGTCGGGAGCGCCGGGATCCGGCATGGTGTCGGCGGACAGGGCGGCGTAGAAGCCGGCCAGCCAGCCGCGTACGTCGGGCTCGATCTCCGCCTCGGCACGGCCGGGCTGCTGGAAGTAGGAGACGTAGAACTCCTCCGTCCCGCCCATGGCGGCGAAGACGTCGCTCGGCTTCGGCCCGCCGGGCGGGGTGTAGGGAACCCCGAGCAGCCCGGCGGCGCGGAACACATCGGGCCTGAGCAGCGCGGAGGTGGCGGCGATGGTCGCGCCCCAGTCGTGCCCGACGATCACGGCGGACCGCTCGCCCAGGGCCTCCACCACGGCCACGTTGTCCGCCACCAGCTCCAGCATCCGGTAGGCGTCCACGGGGCCCGGCCGGGAGGAGCGGCCGTAGCCGCGGACGTCGATCGCCACCGCTCGGTGGCCGGCCGCCGCCAGGGCGGGCAGCTGGTGACGCCAGGAGTACCAGCCCTCGGGGAAGCCGTGCACGAGCAGCACCAGCGGTCCGCTGCCCTGTTCCACCAGGTGGATCCGGCCGGCGGGTGAGGGCACCAGACGGTGGGTGAGGTCGTCGGCGGACGGGTGCGGCATGGTTCCTCCCGAAGCGGTGGGCGGTCTTCCGGCGTCGGCGGACAGGAGGGACGGCGGCCCCGTACCGTCCGCCGGTGTGCGTCGATCATCCGGCCGTCGGCGGGACAGGGCGAGGTCCGTTGCCGTTCCGGCAAAAGGCCCTGACGGGGTCGCCGCGCACGCCCATGCCGCACGCTCCCGTTCACGCCCGCCCGGGTGCGGGCAGGGGGCGTCGTGGCGCATTCTTGCTGTGTCGCCTGCGCGACGGCGCGCACGGACGAGGTAGGGCCGATGACTGGGAGCGTCGAGGGCCGGAACGCAGAGCCCGGACGGCTGGCCACGCTGCTGGCCGACGCCGCGGCCGAGGCGGTCCTCGCCACCGACGGGCGCGCCGCGGGGATCTACCTGTCCTCCGGCTCCCCCGGCGTTCTGCGGCTGGCCGTGCTGGTGGGCCTGCCCGGGCGCCTGTACCGGCCCTGGTGGCGGCTGCACGCGCACCGCCGGTTCCCGGTCGCCGACGCCTATCGGCTGGGCGTGCAGGTGGTGCTGCCGAATGTCACGGAGGCCATGCGCCGCTACCCCCAGTTCGCAGCCGGTCTGCCGTTCCCCGTGGGGACGATCTGTGTACCCGTCCCGGGGAAGGAGGGACCCTACGGCGTGCTGACCGTGCTGCGGCCGGCCGCCTCGGACGCCACCGAGGTGCTGGCCGAACGGGACCGTCTGGCGGAGCTGGCCGAGGATCTGGGGGTGGCCGTGCGGCGCCTGGAGGAGGACGGGGAGCCGCTCGTGTGGGACGCCGAGCCGCTGTGCGTACGGCCGCCCGGCGCACGGCTGGCGCCGGGCCGGATCGGGCGTTTCACGTGGGATCCGGCAACCGACGTCGTCGCCGCGGACGACGCCGCGCGGGCCCTGCTGCGGCTGCCGGCCGAGGGCCTGCCCGGCCCCGCCGAGACCCTGACCGGGGCCGTGGCCCCGGGCGAGGCGGATCGCTTCCTGGAGGTGCTGTGCCAGGCGTCCCGTGGCGGGCCGCCGCCCGCACCTGTGCACCTGCACACCCCCGACGGCGCGCCGCGGCTGGTGGAGTTGTGGAACCAGGACGTCGCCGGCCGCAGGCCCGCCGCCGGTGCTCCGTACCCCGTCGGCGGGATCGTGCTCGACGCGGCCTCGATGGCCGACGCGGCCGCCGACCAGCTCCCCCAGGGCGTCTTCTGCCTGGACCGGCTGGGACTGGTCGGCTACGCCAATCCGCGCGCCGCCGAGCTCCTGGGCGAGCCGCGGGCGCGGTTCCTCGGCCGGCCCCTGTGGGAGGGTGTGCCGTGGTTCGGCGAGGCCACCTCCGAGGACCATCTGCGCGCGGCCCTGCTGTCCCCCGACCCGGTGCACTTCCACGTCCGGCGACCCGCTCCTCAGGGGGAGCCGCACGATCCGAACAGCGGTGACTGGCTGGCCGTGTCCGTCCATCCGGGCCCGGACATCCTGACCTGCACCGTCGCCCCGGCGAACCGGGGGACGGAGGCTCCCGCAGCGTCGGCGCCCACGCCGGCGTCGGCCGACGCCTCCGATGCCGAAGTGGCCGCGAGCTCACCGGTCCACCAGCCGATCGTCCTCGCCATCGCACTGACGGAGGCGGCCACCGCCCGGCAGGTCTCCGCGGTGGTCATGCAGGAGCTGCTGCCCGCGTTCGGAGGCCGTCGGCTCGCCATCTACCTGCTGCAGGAACGGCACCTCTACCTGGCCTGGGAGACCGGGTTCCCGCCGGGATTCCTCGCGCCGTTCGAGGGCGTGAGCCTCAGCGCCCGGCTGCCCGGCGTCGAGACGCTGACCACCGGCCAGCCGCTCTTCTTCGACTCGATGCAGGCGCTGTCGGCCGCCTACCCCGGCATCCCCCTCGACGCGACCGAGGGAGCCCGCGCCTTCCTCCCGCTGATCGCCTCGGGGCGGCCGGTCGGCTCCTGCATCCTCGGCTTCGACCGGCCCCGCAGCTTCAGCACCGAGGAGCGCACCGTCCTGACCGCGCTCGCCGGGCTGATCGCGCACGCCATGGAGAAGGCGCAGCGCTACGAGACGGAGGCCGCGCTGGCCCGCGGGCTCCAGCGGGCCCTGCTGCCCCGACAGCTGCCCGACCACCCCCGGGTGGAGACCGCGGGCCGCTATCTGCCCGGCACCCAGGGCATGGACGTGGGCGGGGACTGGTACGACGTCGTCGAGGCCGGGGACGGCATCGCCCTGGTGATCGGCGACGTCCAGGGACACGGCGTGCAGGCGGCCGCCACCATGGGCCAGCTGCGCAGCGCGGTGCGGGCGTTCGCGCTCGACGACCGGCCGCCCGACGAGGTCATGAGCAGCACCAATCACCTGCTCATCGACCTCGAGCCGAGCCAGTTCGCGACCTGCTGCTATGTCCGCCTCGACCCCGTCACCGGCCTGGCCCGGGTCGCCCGCGCCGGTCATCCGCCGCCCCTGTTGCGGTACGCGGACGGCCGCACGCACATCCTGGATCTCCCCGGCGGGGTCGTGCTCGGGGTGGATCCGCTCGCCCAGTATCCGGTGACGGAGCTGCCGATGGATCCCGGCGCCGTCCTCGCGCTGTACACGGACGGTCTCGTCGAGCGGCCCGGCGGCGACATCGACGAGGGGATCACGGCGCTGCGCGTGGCCCTGGCCAAGGCGGGCGCCACGGCCGGGCGGCCGGGCGGCCGCCCGCTGGCGGCCATTGTGGAGCGGCTCACCGTCACGGCCCGCCATGCCGCCGACCGGCACGACGACATCGCGCTGCTGCTCGCGGCCCGCCGCACCGGGCCCCCACACTGATGTCCGGCCGACATGCGTACGCTCCGCCACAGTGCGTGATGTCTCTCGCCTCCCGGGGCTCGGCAGTGTAGACAGGGCACATGGTCCGACAATTGGGTCCATCCCGGGCTCAGTCCACCAGGCCTCTCCGAGCAGTGCGCGACCAGTGCACGCCTGCCCGGAAGCTGTTCGTGCGCGAGTGGCGGACGCGGTCGGGGCCGGACGGCTCACCGGACCGGAAGCAGCGGGGGAACGGACGGCCGGGACGGGGCCCGGCGGCGGGGGTGCGCTCGGTGCTGACCGGGCGCAGTGTCGCCGGGCAGGTCTTCTTCCTCCAGGTCGTCATCGTGCTGCTGCTGGTGGTCGTGGCGGTGGTGGCGCTGGTGCTGCAGGGCCGCCGCGACAGCACCCAGGAGGCCCGCAACCGGTCGCTCGCCGTCGCCGAGACGTTCGCCAACGCCCCGGGGACTCTGGAGGCGCTGAGGAGCCCGGATCCGACAGCCGTCCTGCAGCCGCGGGCGGAGGCGGCCCGCGAGGCGGCGCACGTCGACTTCATCGTCGTCATGAACACCGACGGAATCCGCTACACCCATCCGCTGCCGGATCGCATCGGCAAGCGCTTCGTCGGGAACATCGCACCGGCGCTGGCCGGGCGCAGTCTGACCGAGGAGATCGAGGGCACGATCGGCCCGCTGGTGCAGGCCGTGGTGCCCGTCAAGGACGACGGCGGGAGGGTGGTGGGCCTGGTGTCGTCCGGCATCACCACCGAGCACGTGGGAGGTGCGGCCAACCGGCAGCTGCCGATGGTGCTGTTCTCGGCGGCCGGGGCGCTGGTCGTCGCCACCGCAGGCACGGCACTGGTGAGCCGACGGCTGCTGCGGCAGACCCGCGGGCTGGGACCGCGCGAGATGACCCGCATGTACGAGCACCACGACGCGGTACTGCACGCCGTGCGGGAGGGTGTACTCATCGTCGACGGCGACGGCGGCCTGCTGCTCGCCAACGACGAGGCGCGCCGACTGCTCGGCCTGCCCGACGACGCCGAGGGCCGCCATGTCCGCGACCTCGGCCTGGAGCCGGGGACTGCCGAACTGCTGGCGTCGGGACGGGTCGCCACGGACGAGGTCCACCTGGTCAAGGACAGACTGCTGGCGGTCAACCAGCGGCCCACCGATCTGCGGGGCGGCCCGCCCGGCAGCGTCGCGACCCTGCGTGACTCGACGGAGCTGCGGGCCCTGTCCGGCCGGGCGGAGGTGGCGCGGGAACGGCTCGACATGCTGTACGCCGCCGGTGCGGGCATCGGGACGAGCCTGGATGTCACCCGTACCGCCGAGGAACTGGCGGAGCTGGCGGTGCCCCGGTTCGCGGACTTCGCCACCGTCGACCTGTTCGACGCCGTGCTGGGCGGTGAGCAGCCCGAACCCGGCACGGAGCTGCGCCGCACCGCCTTCGCCGGCATACGGACGGACCCGCCACTGTATCCGGTGGGCCGGCGGATCCGGTTCGTCCCGTCCTCGCCGCAGGCCCGCAGTGTGCTCGCCGGCCGGACGATCATCGAGCCGCGGCTGCGGGAGGCACAGGGCTGGCAGGCGCAGGACCTCGAGCGCACCGCGCAGACCCTTCAGTACGGCATCCACTCGCTGATCACCGCACCGCTGCGGGCGGGCTCCCTGATCCTGGGCGTGGTCACGTTCTGGCGCATGGAGAATCCGGAGCCGTTCGACGCGGAGGACCGGGCCCTCGCGGAGGAACTCGTCGCCCGCGCCGCGGTCTCCATCGACAACGCCCGCCGCTACACGCGCGAGCACAGCATGGCGGTGACACTTCAGCGCAGCCTGCTGCCGCGCAGCCTGCCCGAGCAGAGCGCCCTGGACATCGCCTACCGGTATCGGCCCGCGCAGTCGGGCGTCGGCGGCGACTGGTTCGACGTACTGCCCCTGTCCGGCGCCCGGGTCGCCCTCGTCGTCGGCGACGTGGTGGGCCACGGGCTGCACGCCGCCGCCACCATGGGGCGCCTGCGTACGGCGGTGCACAACTTCTCCGCCCTCGACCTCGCGCCCGACGAACTGCTCGGGCTGCTCGACGAGCTGGTCGCCCGGATCGACCTGGACGAGGTCGACGAGAGCGATGCGGCAGACGGCGGCAGCGCCCCGGTCACGGGCGCCACCTGCCTGTACGCGATCTACGATCCGGTCGTGCAGCGCTGTTCGATCGCCCGCGCCGGTCATCCGCCGCCGGCGCTGGTCCGCCCGGACGGCAGTGTGGAGTTCCTCGACGTGCCCGCCGGTCCCCCGCTCGGGCTCGGCGGCCTGCCGTTCGAGACGGTCGACGTGGAGGTGGCCGAGGACAGCCGGCTGGTCCTCTACACCGACGGGCTGGTCGAGGACCGGGAGCGGGACATCGACACCGGGCTGGAGCTGCTGCGCACCGCCCTGGAGCAGGCGGGCACGTCGCCCGAGGACACCTGCCGTGCCGTGCTGGACTCCCGGCTGCCGGCCCGGCCGAGCGACGACGTCGCCCTGATCGTCGCGCGCACGCGGGCGCTCGGGCCCGACCGGGTCGCCGCCTGGGACGTGCCGTCCGATCCGGCGGCCGTCGCGGAGGTGCGCGCCTCCGTCATCCGGCGGCTGACGGAGTGGGGGCTCGAGGACCTGACGTTCACCACGGAGCTGATCCTGAGCGAGCTGGTCACCAACGCGATCCGGTACGGCGGTACACCCATCCGCGTGCGGGTGCTGCGCGACCGGAGCCTGATCTGCGAGGTGTTCGACAGCAGCAGCACCGCGCCCCATCTGCGGTACGCGGCGATGACCGACGAGGGCGGACGGGGTCTGTTCCTCGTCGCGCAGCTCGCCGAGCGCTGGGGCACGCGCTACCTGCCCGGCGGCAAGGTCATCTGGGCCGAACAGCCGCTGCCGTGAGGTGATCGGCTGACGGCCGTACGGCGGCACCGGGGCCCGGACACCGGCGTCGGCGTGCCGGTGTCCGGGCCCCGGTCTTCCAGCGGACCGGCGTCAGCCGCCGTCGAGCCTGCTGCGCAGGAGTGCCTTGCCCAGTTCGGCGCCCTTGCGGCTGTCCGCCTGGGCCTTGCGGAACAGGTCCGCGACCTCGGTGTCCTTGTCGCGTTCGGCGTCCTGGATGTAGGTCTCCAGGCGCAGCGCGTTGTTCAGGCATGCCTCCACGTACCAGATCAGGTTGTAGTCCTTGTCCGGCGTGCCGGTCACGCCGCCGGTCTCCGTGCCGCTGGTCATGCGGGCCTCCTCCTTCGCTCTGCCGAGGCGAGTACGTCAGCGCGGCACGGGTACCCCTCTGTCCGCCGTACACACGGCCGGAGCGGATCGCCCCGGGACGCGTCGAGCGCATGCCCGACCGTCGAACGGAACCGCCCCGAACGCCAGCCCGCGCCACCCCTTCCGCCGGATAGAAATATCTACAAGCATGCATATGCCCGGTCGGCGTGCAGCCGACGGAGATCCTCCGGAGCGGAACATGAGCGATCTGACCTGGACGCGCGGAGTGGAGTGGCTCGCCGCCGCCGCGCCGGACCCCAAGGAGTGCAAGCGGGAGTGGGACCGCGGCGACGGTGTCGCCCTCCTGGCGGCCGGGCGTTTCTGGGACGTACTGACCGTGCCCGATCAGCTGGGCCTGTTCACCCTGGATCTGCTGTGGCGGCCCTCGCTGCCGATTCCGGGTCCGACACTGGTGGACACCGCCGCACACCGGGTGGGGTTCTTCCTCCCGCCGGACCCGGACAGCCGGTGGATCGGCGCCGGTCTGCGGCACGCGGGCAAGGGGTCATGGGTGGCGGTTCCTCCGCCGTACCGGCCGGCCCGGTTCCTGGAGTGGCTGATCCCGCCCGACGGGACCGGGGCGCTGCACGCGCCCGCCACCCTGGAGCTCGCCCTGCGTCAGGCGAACGGCACGCTCTCCGTGCTGGAGCCCCTGTGCGGCCAGTAGCCCGTCAGGAGCGCCGCTCCGCCCTGCAGGTCCTCGCCGGCAGGGCGGCGAAGGACACCCACTGCACGTCCGGAGGGGCGGGCACGCACCGCCCCTCGGCCCGCCACTCCGCGACGAGTTGGGCGTAGATCAGCGGGCGGCACCAGCCCCCGCCGGTCAGTTGGGCATAGGGGCCGGGTACGGGATCGCTTGCCGGCCGGCGCCGCGGCGCCCGGGAAGGTCGGTCCATGCCGAGGGCAACGCCCGAGGCCGCACCGGTGGTACGCGAACACACCGGCACTCACCGGACCGGGTGAGCGCACCCCCCCGTTCGGAGTAACCCGGGTCGCCCGGCACCCGGACGGACGGGCTCGGCGGCCTCAACTCGCCTGATGCATATGGCAATTCCGACAGTTGCCACAGAAGTGATCGGAGCAGAAGCAGTTTTGACCTCAAGTCTGATCGCACCGCGCAAGAACGGTCGCCGCCGGTTGTAGTGTGCTGCGCGTGCCCTCATGACAGGGGCTTCCGATCCCGTCCTGCCCGACCTCCCCTGGAACCCACTCGATGATCGAATTACCGGACCTGGTCGTCGGCGGTCTGGCCGCCGGCACACTGTCCGCGCTGGCCCTCGGCGGCGGGCTGCTCCGATCCCGTCGGCAACAGGCCCTGCAGCAGGCCGAGATCACCGCGCTGCGCCGCCAACTCGACGGCACCCTCCAGGCGTTCATCGCGGAAGTCGGGTATCTCGCGGCGCAGCGCGTTCCCGCGGCCGCGCGGCAGCTGGCCCATCCGCATGTCGCGGTGCCGGGTCCGCGGCATCCGCATTTCGCCGACACACCACTCGGCGGCGCCCTGGACGACGTACTCACCGCCCTGCGCCTCGAGTTGACCGGCCAACGCACCCGGATCGACGCGGCGGCCCAGGCCGGGATGCGTGGCGCGACCCGGGAGATCCAGGCGGCCCTGTACCGGCTTCAGGACGCTCTGCGGGGACTGCAACAGCAGTACGACGATCCCGAGTTGGCCCAGACCCTGTTCGAACTGGACCACGAGAACGAACAGTCGCTGCGCCGGGCGCAGATCGCCGCGGTGGTGTGCGGGGCCTGGGTGGGGCTCGCCCGTGAGGAGTCCCACCTGGTCGACGCGGTGACCGGCGGTCAGGCCCGGCTCGCGGGCTATCACCGGGTGCGGGTGCACAACCATCTCGCGGCGGGCACCGCCCTGGTGTCGCACGCCGTCGAGCCGGTCGCGATCATCGTCGCGGAGCTCCTCGACAACGCGCTGCGGCACTCCGCGCCGGACACCGACGTGACGGTCAACCTGGAGCACGTCCACCACGGCGTCTGCGTCACGATCGACGACGCCGGCCTCGGCATGACCCAGGACGAACGGGCCCGCGCCCAGCGGCTGGTGGCCGGTTCCGAGCCGATCCTGCTGACCGACCTCGGTGATCCGCCCCGGATGGGTCTGGCCGCGATCGGCCAGCTCACCCGGCAGTTCGACCTGAGCGTGGACCTCTCCTCGCCGTCCCCGTACGGCGGCGTGCGCGCGGTGCTGCTGGTCGACAGCCATCTGCTCAGCCGTATCGACCCCGAGGAGCGTCCGCCGGCGGCCAGCGCCCCGCGGTCGACCCGCCGAGAGCAGGAGGCCGGGACCGACGAGGCCGTCACGTCCGCCCCGGCCCACGCGTACGGCATCGAGCAGGACGACGGTGCCGACGGTGTCGTGTCCGAGCACGACGGTCCACGGGACGCAGGAGGGCTCCCGCAGCGGCGTCGCCGTAGCCGTGCCACTGCCCCCGACACGCCCGCGCCCCGGCGACCGGCGCGCCGGCCCGAGGAGGCCGCGGCCGCCCTCGGCGCCCTGCAGTCCGGTACCGCGGCGGCGCGCTCCGGGACCGGGACCACCGGTGGGGAGGCCCGGCCACGGGGGTGGGCCGAGGCAGCCGCCGACGACACGGAGACGACCGACCGATGACCGACTACGAAGGGGGAGCGGCTCGATGACCAGCCGCGATGCGGGCGACACGGCATGGGTGCTCGAACCGATCCTGCAGGTACCGCATGTCGTGGCCGCCGTTCTGCTCACCCGGGACGGGCTCGTCACCGGGTACACCGACGCGCTGACCCGGCCGTCGGCCGAGCGGGTGGCAGCCATCACCAGCACCGTGCAGGGCGCCTGCCGGACGGCCTCGGCGGCGTTCGCCGACCGGGAGCGGGCCGAGGTGCGCCAGGTGGTCATCGAGTCCGACCACGGCTATGTGCTGATCGTGCCGACGGACCACGGCACGGTCGTCGCCGCGTACGGGGACGCCGAGGTGCGTCTGGACCTGCTGGCGCACCGGGTGCACTCGCAGGTGGCGCGGCTCGGCGAGAAGGCGATGGCCGCCGCGCCCCGGGGAGCCGACGGCGGCGCGTCGGCATGACCGGCCGCCCCGGCGGCCGCCCCCTGGTTCCCGCGTATCTGTCGACCGGCGGCGTGGCGCGGCCGAGCCGTCCGCAGCTGGAGCGGCTGTCGGTGCTCACCGGCACCGGCGAGCCGGTGCCCGGTGATCTGCCGGCCGCCCAACTGGCCCTGCTGGAGGAGCTGGACGACGGCTCGCTGACCGTGGTGGAGGCCGCGGCGCTGCTCCGGCTGCCGGTCTCCGCGGTGCGGGTGCTGGCCGCCGGCCTCGTCGACCGGAACCTGGTGCTCGCCCGCGCGCCGATCCCGCCCGCCGAACGGTTCGACCCCGACCTGCTGAAGAGAGTGGCCGATGGCCTCCGCGCCCTCAAGCACCACTAGTGCCATCCACCTGCCCGACAGCGCCCGCGACCTGGTGAAGATCCTGGTCGCGGGCCCGTTCGGGGTGGGCAAGACGACCCTCATCGACTCCGTCTCCGAGATCCGCCCGCTGCACACCGAGGAGCAGCTCACCGAGGCGTCCGCGCAGGTGGACGATCTCGCCGGGGTGCGGGAGAAGTCGACGACCACGGTCGCCATCGACTTCGGCCGGATCAGCCTGCCCGGCGGGATCGTGCTGTATCTGTTCGGCACGCCCGGGCAGGAGCGGTTCCGGTCGCTGTGGGACGACATCGCCTACGGGGCGCTCGGCGCGCTCGTTCTGGTGGACAGCCGCCGCGTCGACGCCTCGTTCGACGTGCTCGGTCTGGTGGAGGAGAGCGGCCTGCCGTACGCGGTCGCCTTCAACGCCTTCCCCGACGCGCCCCGCCACCACACCGAGGAACAGCTGCGCGCCGCCCTGGACCTGGAGGCGGACACGCCGATGGTGACGTGCGACGCCCGGGAGAAGGACTCCTCCATCGACGCGCTGCTCGCCCTGGTCCAGCATCTGATCGACCGCCACCCTCCGGAGCGCCGGTGACCACCCATTCCCCTGCCCAGCAGACCTTCTCCCGTTCGGTGCCCGTGCGGCTGTGGGAGGACGGCTTCGCACTGGATCCGTACCGCTACTACGCCGACCTGCGCGAGCAGGGCCCGATCGGCTGGGCGGAACTCGCACCGGGTGTGCCGGCGTACGTCGTCACGGACCGGCGGGCCGCGCTGGACCTGCTGCACGACACCGAGACGTTCTCGCACGACCCCCGGCCGTGGGAGGCCACCGTCGCCGACGACTCGCCGGTCCTGGGGATGATGCGCTGGCGTCCCAACACCCTGTTCGCCGACGGTGCCGCGCACAGTCGCTACCGCACCTCGCTGATCGACACCTTCGACTTGGTCGAGCCGCACGATCTGCGGGCGCGGGTGCACCGGGCGGTGCATGTGCTGGTGAGCCGGTTCGGGCCGCGGGGCGAGGCCGACCTGGTGGGTGACTTCGCCCGGCCGCTGATGGCCCTGGTGTTCAACAGCCTGTTCGGGCTGCCGGACAGCCAGAGCGACCGGCTCAACACCGCCCTGGGCAAGATGATGGAGGGCGGTGCACAGGCGGCCGAGGGCGAGGCGGAGTTCGGCGGGTACGTCCTGGAGCTGATCGCGGCCAAGGCCGAGGAGCGCGGCGACGACCTGCCGAGCCGGCTGCTGGACCATCCGGCCGGCCTCACCCCGGAGGAGGTCACCTGGCAGGTGTTCCTCACCCTCGGCGCCGGGCACGAACCGACCGCGAACCTGGTGTCGAACGCGCTGTCGCGGATCCTCGGCAACCCGGAGTACTACTCCACCCTGACGAGCGGCGCCCGTCCCGTGACGGACGCGGTCGTGGAGGTGCTGCACCACGAGACGCCCCTGGCCAACTACGGCATCCACTTCGCCCGCAGACCGCTGTCCTTCCACGGCGTGTGGATCCGGGCCGCGGTGCCGGTGGTCATCTCCTACGGGGCGCTGGCGTACTTCGCCGAGCAGGAGCACGGTGCCGACCGGCACCCGGGCGACGCCTCGCACCTTTCGTGGTCGGCCGGCCCGCACGCCTGTCCGGTCAAGCAGCACACGCTGCTCATCGCCACAGAGGCGATCGAGCGGCTCACCCAGTGGCTGCCGGATCTGCAGCCCGTCCTGCCCCGTGAACGTCTGACCTGGCGGCCGGGTCCCTTCCACCGGTCGCTCACCGCGCTGCCCGTGCGGTTCACCCCTCGCTCCCCCGACCAGCCAGGAGACCGCCCGTGACCATGACCGATCGCATCGACCGCTTTGTCATCGACCCGTTCGGCGCCGACATTCCCGGCGAGAGCGCCCGGCTGCGCGCCCTCGGTCCCGTCGTGCCCGTGGAGCTGCCCGGCGGCATACCCGCCTGGGCGCCGACCGGCCACGACGTGCTCAAGCAGCTGATCCTCGACCCACAGGTCAGCAAGGACCCCCGCCGGCACTGGAAACTGTGGCCGGAGATCGGGGAACACCCCTCCTGGGGCTGGATCCTGGGCTGGGTGGGCGTGGTCAACATGCTCTCCACGTACGGCGCCGACCACACGCGGCTGCGCAAGCTGATCTCGCCCAGCTTCACGCACCGACGCACCGAGGCGATGCGTCCGCGCGTCGAGGCGGTCACGGCCGAGCTGCTCGACGCACTGGAGTCGGCCGGGGCCGACGGTGACGTGGTGGATGTGAAGGCGGGCTTCGCCCATCCCCTGCCGATGCGCATCATCTGCGACCTGTTCGGCGTGCCGGACGAGATGCGGGAGGACACCGCGCGGCTCATCGCTGCGATCATGGACACCACCGATCCGAGTCCGGAGCACGCCGCGTTCGTGCAGCAGCAGATCGGCACGGTCCTGCCCGCACTCATCGCCCACCGCAGCGAACACCCCGGCGACGACCTGACCACCGAGCTGATCCGGGTGCGCGACGAGGACGGCGACCGGCTCAGCGACGAGGAGCTGCTGTACACGCTGCTGCTGGTGATCGGGGCCGGTTTCGAGACCACCGTCAACCTCATCGGCAACGCGGTCGTCGCCCTGCTGCGCCGGCCCGAGCAGCTGGCGGCAGTGCGGGCCGGGAAGATCACCTGGAATGCGGTCGTCGACGAGACGCTGCGGGTGCACCCGTCCATCGCCGCGCTGCCGCTGCGGTTCGCCGTCACGGACATCAAGGTCGGCGACGTCACCATTCCGGCCGGGGACGCCATCATCACGACGTACGCCGCCGCCGGTCTGGATCCGGCGCACTACGGGCCGGACGCGGACGTCTTCGACGCCTCGCGCGGCGCCGACGACCATCTGGCGTTCGGGATCGGTGTACACCGGTGCATCGGCGCGCCGCTGGCCCGCATGGAGGCGCTGACCGCGCTGCCCGCCCTGTTCGACCGTTTCCCCGAGGTGCGGCTGGCCGTCGGTGAGGGCGAGTTGCGGCAGGTGCCGTCGTTCATCGCGTTCGGGTGGCAGGAGGTGCCGGTGCGGCTGGACGCGTGAGGCCCGGCTCCGGACGCGGTGCGGCAGGGGCGCGACCGGTCCCCCGTTCCGGTCGTGCCCCTGCGGCTCGTTGAACCTACGTGCAGGGCGGATCGGTTGTGAACCGCGTCGATGCCCGTTTCACCGGCCGGAGGACTCAACCGTGCACAGGTGAGTCCGGATGGCCCGGATTCGCCCCCTGCAGGGCGGGCTGGTCGAGGTCGCCCAGCGCGAGGTGCGCCAGGACCACCTCGTAGAGGTCGCTGCCGCCGGAGAGGAGCTGGCGTTCGAGGACGGGCTCGGCGCTGCGCACATGCTCCCGTACCGTCTGCGCGTGGACGCCCAGCAGCTGCGCGGCCCGTTCGGCGTTGCCGCCGGCCGCGATCCAGGTGCGCAGGGTGCGGCGCAGGTCCCTGGTGTCGGTGTCGAGGCGTCCCAGCAGGTCGCGGGCCCAGGTGCGCACGGCGGGCCCGGCCAGCAGCTCGCCGAACCCGCTGCGGGCCGCCTCGCCGGGGTCGCCGGGGAGCTCCACGAGGGCGGCCTGTGTGTTCAGCGCGAGATGGACGGCTGCCCGAACGGTGAGGTCCGACAGGTCCGTGCGCAGCAGGCCCTCGACGCGTTCCATGCGGGCGCGGACGGTGTTGCGGCTGACGCCGAGGACCTTGGCCGCGTTGACGGCGGTGAACTCCAGGCCGAGTCGGGTGGTGGCGAGGAGTTCGGCGCGGGTGTGGTGCGGCAGGGTGTCGAGGGGCCGCAGCAGACCGGCCGTCCAGCAGCGCAGTGCGGCCGGGTCCATCAGGCGTTCGGGGTGGGTGCGCTCGGCGTACACGGCCTTCTTGTCCGGGCGGAAGTGCGCCACGGCGAGGGCGCTGACGGCCTGGCCGTACGCGGTGGCGGTCTGGGCGAGGTTCTGCCGGGCGCTGCCACCGAGGAAGGTGTCCGGGCGGCCGTCGATCAGCGAGCGCAGCTCCGCCGCCGCAGCCTCGCCGGGCGTCACGACGATCACATGCGAGTCCACGGCCGGGCAGCGCACCACGAGGGCCTGTTCCGAGGTGGCGTCCAGGCATTCCTCGGCGAGCCGGTCGCGGTCCTCGGGGCGGCTCTCGGCCACGTAGACGCAGGCGGTGTCCGTGTCGAGGAGGCCGGGCCAGAGGCCGGCGGCCACCCGGCGGGCGGAGACGGTGTCCTCGACCATGAGCAGTTGCAGGATCGCCAGGCGCAGGTCGGAGGCGGCCCTGCGCAGACGGTGTCCGGCCGCGGCGCTCTCCCGTGCCCGCAGCAGGAGTTCGAGCACACCGGCGGTGTGGGTGACGATGTCGGAGGTGCGCCGGTCGAAGGGGGCCGGGCGGATCACCGCCAGCACGCCGGCCGACGCGGGCCGCGGCAGCTCGACCCTGACCAGCCGCCGGTGGTGCCCGCCGTCCTGCAGCGCGGCGGAGGCGATCCGGCCAGCGGCGATGTCCGCGACCAGGTCCTCGTCGAGCGGTGTCCGTGTTCCGGCGAGGAGGGTACCGGCGTCGTCCTGCAGGGACACGTCCGCGTCCGCGGCGTCCGCGAGCCAGGCGACGACCTTGCGGACGTCCCGCGCGGACGGTCTGAGATGGTCGAGCAACTGCTGTGCCCACGTCGGGTCCGTGCCGTCCGCCACGTCCACGCGACGGCCCTCGTCATCTCGGCCAGCCACGTCGGCCCTGCCTCCTTCTGCTCGTTCTGTACCCGGCGTCGGGGTCACCGGTCGGGTGACGTTACCTCAAGCGTGGCCGAGGGTCGCTGTGGCTTTCACGGGCCGGACGGCGCACGGCAGCCGGAAGCGGGCAGGAAACGGGCCTGATCATGGCCTGGCCGCTGCCCTCGACGCGACTCCGGTGCGGGCACGGGCCGGTCTGCCCGTTCGTCGCCGCTTGCCGGGCATAAGCTCGACAGATGGCGAAGTACTACGACGTGCACCCCGACAACCCCCAGCCGCGCACCATCGCCCAGGTCGCGGACAGTGTCCGCTCGGGGGCACTCATCGCATATCCCACGGACTCCTGCTACGCGCTCGGCTGCCGACTGGGCAGCCGGGACGGCATCGAGCGGATCCGGACCATCCGCAAGCTGGACGACCGGCATCACTTCACCCTCGTCTGCCAGGACTTCGCGCAGCTCGGCCAGTTCGTGCGGGTCGACAACGACGTGTTCCGCGCGATCAAGGCGTCGACGCCCGGCAGCTACACGTTCATCCTGCCGGCGACGAAGGAGGTGCCGCGCATGCTGCAGCACCCGAAGAAGAAGACCGTCGG
This sequence comes from Streptomyces sp. NPDC127197, assembly GCF_042672405.1. Lineage (NCBI taxonomy): Bacteria > Bacillati > Actinomycetota > Actinomycetes > Kitasatosporales > Streptomycetaceae > Streptomyces > Streptomyces sp. NPDC127197. The sequence continues at coordinate 152,835 of NZ_JBHXVG010000018.1, forward strand.
CGTGCGCATCCCCGACCATGTCGTCACCCAGGCCCTGCTCACCGAACTCGGTGAGCCGCTGCTGTCCAGCACCCTGCTCCTGCCGGACGAGGACGAGCCGATGACCCAGGGCTGGGAGATCAAGGACCGGCTCGACCACGTGCTGGACGGCGTGGTCGACTCCGGCGACTGCGGGACCGAACCGACGACGGTGATCGACTTCTCCGGGGGCGAGGCGGAGATCGTCCGGCGCGGGGCGGGTGACACCACGCGGTTCGAGTGAACGGCGGGGCAACGGGTTTCTTACCCGCACATGTCACGATGGCCGCCGCGGGCCCGTCGAGCCGGCGGGCCCCACGTCGCCGACCGCGCAGAAAGGCAGCCAGCCATGACCGCCGTACAGGGAACGGACGTTGACATCCCCACCGAGGACGGCACCGCCGATGCCTATCTGACCCACCCCGGCGACGGAGGCCGGCATCCGGCGGTCCTGTTCTACATGGACGCCTTCGGGCTGCGGCCGCAGCTCAGGTCGATGGCCGACCGGCTGGCCGGAGCCGGGTACACCGTCTTGATGCCGAACCTGTTCTACCGTCACGGGCGCGCCCCGGTCGTGGAGTTGCCCGAGTTCATCGGTGATGCGGCACGCGGCGGGCTGTTCGAGCAGATCCGCCGGGCGGTGCAGTCCCTGACGCCAGAGGCCGCGATGCGCGACGCCGGCGCGTATCTGCGTTGGCTGGCGGACCGTCCCGAGGCGGCGGACGGCCCGGTCGCGGTGACCGGCTACTGCTTGGGTGCGCGGCTGGCGCTGCTCACCGCCGGGACGTATCCGGAGCACGTCGCGGCGGCGGCCGGCTTCCACGGCGCGCAGCTGGCGACCGAGGCGCCGGACAGTCCGCATCTGGTGGCGGACCGTATCACCGCGGAGCTCTACTTCGGACACGCCGACGAGGACCCGTCCATGCCCCCGGAGCAGATTCAGCGCCTGGAGGACGCACTGACCGCGGCGGGTGTCCGGCACCGCTGCGAGGTCTACCCGGGCGCGCCGCACGGGTTCACGCAGGCCGACACCGCGTCGTACCACGCCGAGGGGGACAAGCGTCACTGGGCGGCACTGCTGGACCTGTTGGACCGCACCTTCTGATCCGTCGGCGGCGCCCACGGTCCCGAGCCGCCGGCGCCGCCGACGTCTTTCTCTGCCGCACTCATTGACATGCTCGCGCCTTGACGCAACGCTGAGAGCGCTCTCAACACCAGGTACGGACCAATTCCCCCCACACCCGCACGGAGGTGGAGAGTGCTCGCAATCCTCAGGCACCGGTGGCCGGCCGTGGCCGCGGCGGCGGCCCTGCTCGGCGCGCTGCTCACGTTCGGCACGACGCCGCCCGCGGACGCGGCGGTGCCCGCGACGATCCCGCTGAAGATCACCAACAACTCCGGTCGCGGCGATCCGCTCCATGTCTACATCCTCGGCACCTCGCTGACGACGGGTCAGCAGGGCTGGGCCGACGCGAACGGTACGTTCCATCCATGGCCGGCGGGCGGCAACCCGCCGACGCCCGCCCCGGACGCGTCCATCCCCGGACCGGCCGCCGGGCAGTCCAGTACCGTCCGGATCCCCAAGCTGTCCGGCCGGATCTACTTCTCGTACGGTCAGAAGCTCGTGTTCAAGCTGGCCACGGGCGGTCTGGTGCAGCCGGCCGTGCAGAACCCGAGCGACCCGAACCGCGACATCCTCTTCAACTGGTCCGAGTACACGCTCAACGACTCGGGCCTGTGGCTGAACAGCACGCAGGTCGACATGTTCTCCGCGCCGTACTCGGTCGGCGTGCAGCGCGCCGACGGCAGTGTGGGCAGCACCGGCCGGCTGGAGCCGGGCGGCTACAACGGGGTGTTCAGCGCGCTGCGGGCCCAGTCGGGCGGCTGGGGCGGACTGATCCAGACGCGGTCCGACGGCACCGTGCTGCGGGCGCTGTCCCCGCTGTACGGGCTGGAGACCGGGGCGCTTCCCGCATCGGTCATGGACGACTACATCGACCGGGTCTGGCAGAAGTACGCCACGACCACGCTGACGGTCACGCCGTTCGCGAACCAGCCGGACACCAAGTACTACGGGCGCGTCTCCGGCGGCGTCCTGAACTTCACCAACGGCTCCGGGACGGTCGTCACCAGCTTCCAGAAGCCCGATGCGAGCAGCGTCTTCGGCTGCCACCGGCTCCTCGACGCCCCCAACGACGAGATGCGCGGCCCGATCTCCCGCACCCTGTGCGCGGGCTTCAACCGCTCGACGCTGCTCACCAACCCGAACCAGCCGGACACCTCCGCGGCGAACTTCTACCAGGACACGGTGACCAACCACTACGCCCGGATCATCCATGACCGGATGGCCGACGGAAAGGCCTACGCGTTCGCCTTCGACGACGTCGGCCACCACGAGTCACTCGTCCACGACAGCGACCCGCGGCAGGCGTATCTGACCCTCGATCCCTTCGACTGAGCTGCCCCTCCGAACGACCGGTGCACCGTTGGCGCGGTGCACCGGTCGGGCGGCGATCTCGGGACGTCACCAGCGCCCCGGCTCGGTGCCGACGACCGGCTCCGACGGCTTGCCGTCCACCCCGACCGGCACGTCCCCGGCGAGCATCACCCGGTGCATGATGCGGGGGAAGCCGAGGTGGGCGTTGTCGCTGGGCGCGAGGTGGATGGTGGCCCGGTTGTCCCAGAAGGCCACGCTGCCCGGCTCCCAGCGGAAACGGACGGTGTACTCGGGGCGGACCGCCTGCTCCAGCAGCATGTCCAGGATCGCCCGGCTCTCGGCGCGGGAGAGGTCGGCGATCTGCTCGACGTAGTAGCCGTTGACGAACAGCACCCGCTCGCCGGTCTCCGGGTGCACGCGCACCAGCGGGTGCACGGAGGCGACCTGATGGTCCAGCAGATGCCTGACGTAGGCGTCGTCGCCGGGCCGCGGCTGGTAGCCGACGCCGAGCCGGTGTTCGGCACGCAGTCCGTCCACGAACTCCCGTACCGGGGCGGACAGTCCGGTGTACGCCGCCGCCAGATTCGACCAGGTGGTGTCGCCGCCGTACGGCGGGACGGTCTCGGCGCGCAGGATGGTCGCGGCAGGCGGGTCGACACGGGCCCCGTGGTCGCAGTGCCAGCCGCGCAGCAGGGTGTGCCGGCGGCGCTGCAGCCACTCGTCGTGCTCCATGCCGAACCGCCCGCCGAGTTCCAGCCGGTCGGCGGTCGTCTCGATCTCCGGGAAGTCGGCCGGTGACGCTCCCCCGCGCCGCCCGAGGACGACCGGTTCGCCGAACCGGCGCGCGAACGCCACATGCGCGGCGTGGTCCAGCCGCTGCCCGCGGAAGAACACGACCTTCCAGCGCAGTACCGCCGCCCGGATCACGGCCACCTGGGCGTCGTCCAGCTCCCCGGCCAGGTCGACGCCCGCGATCTCGGCCCCGATGTGCCCGGCGACCGGCTGCACCTCCAGCCCGGCGTCCCGCCCCGCCTGGTCCGTCGTACGGCTGCCCGTCGTCATGCGCACTCCGTTGGTCGTGGGTGTCTCGACTTCCGGAGAGATCGTGACAGCGATCGCCGACCGAGGCGACAGCGCCACACTCCGAGACGACGGACCCGCTGGTCTCACACGGCGAACTCCCGTATCACCGTGTTCCGGAACACCGCCCGGCCGCCGATCGTGAACAGTGCGAGCCGGTCGTCGAGGAGATACGGGAAGACCTCCGACGAGTGCACGTACCGGCCGTCGTCGACGAACATCTCCACCGACGTGCGGTCGACGAGGATCCGCAGCCGCACCCGGCGGGCGGAGGGGTCGAAGGGGCTCTTGCTCTCCTGCCATCGGCCGGAGGTGTCGGGGTTCACGGTGGGCCGGCGGTTGAGGAAGGCGTAGTCGCCGTAGACGCCGGCGTCGATGTGGCGGACACCGTCGGGGGAACGGCGCAGTTGGAGGCCGGCGCCGGTCAGTTGGTCCCAGGTGATCTCGCACGTCACCTCGTAGGCCGTGCCCCGGTGGTCGAGGACTCGGGTGCCGTCCACCTCCAGGTCGCCGAGGTTCAGCGTGCGGGACACGTACGAGTCCAGTGCGGCAACGGGACGTGAGGCGAAGTAGTACATGCCGGACGGAGCGCGCTTGAGCGCGATCTCGCGGACGATCGAGTCGGTGCCGTTGAAGCCGTCGCAGTCGATCGTGGGTGTGGTGTTGGCGTAGTCCCAGTTGTTCAGCCAGCCGATGGCGTACCGCGTGCCCTCGTCGAGTCGGCCGTCCGCGTCCCGTTTCTCGAAGGTGACCGCCCCGTACCAGTCCCAGCCGTGGTCCAGCCACTGCGGCTCGGACGCGTCGGGAGTGAAGGTGGTGCCGTCGAAGGCTCCGGTCCAGTAGGCGTAGGTGTTGGGCAGTCCTGAGCCCTTGCCGTTGGCGCTCACCCCCAGCACCCAGCGCACAGTGCCGTCCTCGGCCCTGATGCGGAACAGGTCGGGGCACTCCAGCACGCCGATGCCGTCCTTGACGAAGCCGCTCACGTAGGTCCAGGACCTGAGGTTCGACGAGTGGTAAAAGCCGATCTTGTTGTTCTCGGCGAGCGCCATCACCCACCAGCCGCGCTCCTCGTCGCGGATCACCTTCGGGTCGCGGAAGTCGCGCACGCCGGGGTTGGCCAGCACCGGATCGGTGCCGTGGTGGGTGAAGGTGCGGCCGCCGTCGGTGGAGTAGTACAGGTACTGGGCCTGCGTGTTGGCGCCCTCCACGGGTTCCATGGTGGCGAGCACGACGACCGCGCCGGCCCCGAAGCCCGCGGTGTTGTCGGTGTCCACCACCGCCGAGCCGGACCACACGTCGCCGTTGGGTGTGGTGTCCTTGGACACGGCGATCCCCTGGTCCGTGAAGTGGACCAGGTCGGTGCTGGTGGCCAGACGCCAGGCGGTGCCCGCGGTGGTGCCGCCGGTGAAGTAGTCCGGGTTGTACAGGTAGTAGTAGTGGTACTCGCCGTCGACCCAGATCGGGCGCTGAGGGTCGTTCTTCCACTGGTCGGGGACCGTGAAGTGATACCGGGCGCGGTAACTCGCGCAGGCGGCCCGGGTCTTGGGCCCGGCCGTGGCGGGCACGGCAGGCAGTAACGCGGCCGCGGTCCCCGCGGCCGAACCAGCGAACAGCGCTCTTCTGGTCATCCCATGCATCACACATCGTTCCTCTCGTCAGAACGGCGGCTCCGTGGACCAGGACTGTGCGACCTAACTCGTTAAAGGTCAAGTGTTCGCGGGCCTTGACAGGCAGGTGACACGCTTCTCATCATCTGGGGCATCACACCTTGGCTAACACGAGTTAGGCCCCTTCAATGACCGACTCGCACCTCACCCGCCGCACACTGCTGCGGTACGGCGCCTACGGCGCGGGAGCCGCCGCGCTGGCCGGCACCGCAGCGAGCTGGGACCGGCTCACCGGAGCCGACATCCCCGGCCGCGACGACGGCTCCCTCGTCGTCGCCACCCTCGGCCCCGCCTACGGGCCGGAGGCCGTCCGCACGCTCACCGAGGGTTTCAAGAAGGTCCATCCCGACATCAAGCTGCGGATCAACGCGGTGCAGGCCGTCGACTGGTCGGACTTCTTCGCGAAGATCCTCACCCAGATCGCGGCGGGCACCGCGCCCGACCTCGTCTACGTCGCCACCGAGGGCGTCCAGTTGTTCGCGCAGCGCCTCGGGGTCCGGCTGGACGACTGGGTCAAGCGGGACGCCGGGGAGTTGCGTGAGTACTTCGCCGACGTCCATCCCTCGCTGGTGGAGTCGATGATGTACGAGGGGAGCCTCTACCAGTTGCCGGTCGAGTTCAACGCGGCCGACATGTACCTCAACACCCAGGTGCTCAAGCGCGCGGGCGCGGACTTCCCGGCGGCCGACTGGAACCGCGACGACTTCACCGCGCTGTTGCGGGACATGAAGAAGTCCAGCGGCTCCCAGTTCACGCCGTACTTCTGGACCAACCGGCTGTGGGGCGGGGTGGTGCCCTGGCTGTTCGCCAACGACACCAACCTGCTCGCCGAGTCCAAGGCGCCGGGCGGCGCCTGGCTGTGGGACTCCTTCTACCCGGCCGCCCAGCGGCAGGGGCGCGGGGGCGGTTTCCGCTGGACCACCCCGCAGGCCACCGACGCCCGCGTGGAGGAGGCGTACGACTATCTCGCCTCCCTCATCCAGGAGGGCCTGTGCACCCGCCCCGAAGGCGGCAACGGCCAGAACCTCATCGGCGTGTTCTCCACCGGACGGGTCGGCGTCACGCCCGCGGGCGGCTTCTGGGCGGGCGGCCTGCACCTGGCCGGCATGAAGGCCGACGGCTTCGACGTGCAGTACTTCCCGCGCTGGCGCACCCAGCGCATGCAGTACGGCGCCGCCGGCTACGCACTGCTGCGCACGTCGAAGCGGCAGGAGGAGGCCTGGGAGTTCATCAAGTACGCCGCCCGCCGGGACACCCTGATGCGACTGTTCGAGACCAACCAGACCACTCCGGCGCGCCGTTCGATGCTGACCGCCGACCGTTACCGGGAGATCGGCCCCAAGCACTGGCAGGTCTTCTACGACACCCTCGACAAGTTCCCCGACACCGGGCCGATCCCCGCGCCGCCGCAGGTCGCCGAGGTCGAGCAGGTGCTGCTCAAGCACACCGGCACCGCCCTGGCCTCCCGGCGCTCGGTGGCCCCCGCGCTGCGCCGGATGCAGGGCGACCTGGAGAAGGCCATGGAGCGTGACGTATGACGAACACCCAGATACCGGCCGTACGGCCGAAGCAGCCGACGGCGCCACCGGCTGTCGCGCCCCGGCCCTCCGCCCGTGACCGTGGCACCCGACTGCTGGCCACGCTGTTCCTGGCGCCCACCATCGTCGGCATCGTCGTCTTCACGGTCGTCCCGATCGTCGGCTCGGTGGTCCTCAGCCTCTTCCACTGGAACGTGATCGACGACCCGAGCTTCGCCGGGGCCGCCAACTACCGTGAGGCGTTCGGCGATTCGACCGTGCTGGTCTCCTTCCGCAACACGCTCGTGTTCATGGTGTTCGCGGTCGCGCTGCAACTGCTCATCGCCCTGATGCTGGCCCTGGCGGTGAACGGGCGCATGCCGGTGTGGCTGCGTTCGGTGTTCCGCTCGGCGTTCTTCTTCCCGCTGGTGCTGTCCGCCGCGTCGATCTCGGTGGTGATGAAGTACCTGTTCAACCAGGACTTCGGGGTCGTGAACTGGCTGCTCGGCTTCGTCGGGATCGCCCCGGTGCCATGGCTGACGTCCGAGAACGCGGCGATGGCGACGGTCGTCCTGGTCTACGTCTGGCAGCAGTTCGGGTTCTCGTTCCTGCTGTTCGTCGGCGGCCTGAACAACATCCCCAAGGAGATCCACGAAGCCGCCTCGCTCGACGGCGCGACCGGGCTGCGCAAGCACCTCGCCGTCACGCTGCCGCTGCTGTCGCCCACGCTGCTGGTCGCCTCGGTGGTCGGCATCATCAACGCGCTGCAGGTCTTCGAGCAGCCGTACGTCCTCACCAATGGTGGGCCCGGTGACGCCACCCGGACCGTGGTGATGGTCATCTACGAGAGCGCGTTCGAGCAGCTCCGCTTCGGTGAGGCCTCGGCGGTGGGCGTGCTGCTGTTCGTACTGATCATGGCGGTCACCGCACTCCAGTTCCGGCTCAGCCGGCGTTTCGTCCACTACCAGTGAGCCGGGTGAGTACCTTGAGCCAAGCAACCCTGTCCCTGAGCCGTACGCGGTACTCGCTCGCGCCGTGGGCCCGGATCGCCGGGCTGACCGTGTGCGCCCTGCTGACCCTGGGCCCGGTCATCTGGACCGTCTCCACCTCGCTGCGCACCCCGGCCGAGGCCTTCGACCTGCCGCCGAAGCTCATCCCGACGGACCCGTCCGCCGACGCCTACCGCGGGGTGTTCGACCAGATCGACGTCTGGCTGCTCGCCCTCAACTCGACGCTGGTGACCGCGCTGATCGCGGTGGGCCAGATGATCACGGCCGGGCTGGCGGGATACGCCTTCGCGCGCCTCGAGTTCCGGTTCAAGAAGCCGCTGTTCGGGCTGGTCCTGGCGACCATGATGGTGCCGCTGCAGGTCACCATCGTGCCGGTGTTCCTGGTGCTGAAGTCGATGGGCCTGACCGACACCCTGCTCGGCCTGATCATCCCGGCCTTCCCGACCGCCTTCGGGACCTTCCTGATGCGCCAGTACTTCCTGGGCATGCCGAAGGACCTGGGCGAGGCGGCCATGCTGGACGGCTGCGGGCCCTGGCGGACCTTCCGGTCCGTGTACGCCCCGCTGGCCGCACCCGGACTCGCGATCGTCGGCGTACTGGCCTTCAACTACCACTGGAACGAGTTCTTCCGCCCGCTGATCCTCGAGACCTCCGGCCAGAACTACACCCTCCCCCTGGGCCTGGTCTCCCTCCAGGGCAACCTGGGCACCGGCTCCATCTCGGTGGTGCTCGCCGGTGTCGTCCTCTCCATGATCCCCGCCGTCGCCGTGTTCGTCGTCGGTCAGCGCCCTCTCCGCGAGGGCATCACCTCCGCAGGAGTCAACCGTTGAGCGTCTCCGCTCAGTCCACGGACCCCGGCGCCCCGCGCTTCAGGGTCCGTCCCCCCGCCAACTGGATCAACGACCCGAACGGCCCCTTCCGTTGGCGGGGCCGCCACCACCTCTTCTACCAGCACAACCCCGACGCCCCGGTGCACACGAACGTCCACTGGGGCCATGTCTCCAGCGCCGACCTCGTCCACTGGGAGCACCATCCGATCGCGCTCTCCCCGACCCCCGGCGGCCCGGACGAGGCAGGCTGCTGGTCGGGCTGCGTGGTCGACGACGACGGCGTGCCGACGGCCGTGTACACGGGCGTCGACCGGCAGCACACCGGCCTCGGCTCGATCTGCCTGGCGCGGGCGTTGATGCCGGAGGACGAGACACTGACCGACTGGAGGCCACTGCCCACGCCGGTGGTGGCCGGCCCGCCCGCCGGTCTGGACGTGGTGATGTTCCGCGACCCGTTCGTGTTCCGCAGCGGTGGCCGGCGGTGGGCTCTGGTCGGCGCGGGGCACGCCGACGGGACTCCGTCGGTGCTGCTGTACGACTGTGACGACCTGGCCGACTGGCGGTTCGCCGGGGTGCTCCTCGACGGCAACGACCCTGTCGCGGTGGACGCGTTCGGGGACAAGGCGGTCGGCTGGGAGTGCCCGCAGCTGTACGTGACGGCGGGCGGGGAGTGGGTGCTGGTGGTGTCGCTGTGGGACGGAGACCCGTGCGCCACCGGCTACCTGACGGGGTGTCTCCAGCCGTACGACGAGGACGCGTTGCGCTTCAAGGCCCGCACCGGCGGGCGGCTCGACCACGGTCGGGACTTCTACGCGCCCGCCGTCCTCCAGGAGCCGGACCGGGCGCTCATGTGGGGCTGGTCCTGGGAGGCGCGTGAGCAGAGCGAGGTCGATCGTGCGGGGTGGGCCGGTGTCCTGACCGCGCCGAGGGTGGTGGACGTCCATCCCGACGGCGCCCTGCGGGTCGTACCGGCTCCGGAACTCGAACTGCTGCGTGCGGCCGAACCGTTCGTCACCTCACCGGGCCTTCGCACGCCGCTGCCGGAGGCATACGACCTGACCGTGACCGCATCGGGCCGGACCACCGTGAGTCTGCTGCGGTCCGCCTCGGGCGCGGAGCTGACGGTCCTGCTGGACCCGGACGCGGGCACGGTGACACTCGACCGCGGTGACTGGCCGCGAACTCGGCCGGACGGTTCGGCGCCGATCGTGATGCGGGCGCCGGCCGGCGAGGTGCGGATCCTCGTCGACGGCTCGCTGTTCGAGCTGTTCGTCGGCGACCGGGCCACGGTCACCGAGCGGGTCTACCGGCGACCGGACGATGTGCCCGAGCTCGTCGTCACGGGTTCCGGAGCCACGGTCACCGGCTGGGAGCTGGCCCCACCGACGCACGGCTGATCACGGGGCAGGCGAGGCGCCGTACCGTCGCGGGCGGTGTCCTGCCCGTGTCGATGGAGTCGAGGACCAGCCGTGCGGCGGCCTCGCCCATCGCCCGGTGGGGCAGCGCGACAGTGGTGAGGGGCGGCGTGAGGAACTCGGCCATGTGTTCCTGGTCGTCGTAGCCGACCACCGACAGCTCGCCGGGGACGGCGATGCCGAGCCGGGTCGCGGCATGCAGGACGCCTGCCGCCACCCGGTCGTTGTAGCAGAAGATCCCGGTGGGGCGCCCGTCGGCGGGGACGCCGTCGAGGATGTGGAGCGCGCCCTCGTACCCTCCGGTGATCTCGCCTCCGCTCCGTACCACCCACTCCTTGGGGACGGTGATGCCCTCGGCGCGCAGGGCGTCCCGGAAGCCTCGCAGGCGGTCGACGGAGGCGATGTCGTCCTGGCCGCCCACCATGGCGACCCTGCGGTGCCCCTCGTCCAGCAGCAGCCGGGCCGCCGTACGGCCTCCCGCACGCTCGGCGGGGATGACGGCGGGCAGGGAGTCGTCCTCGGGCAGGCAGTTGGCGAGGACGGAGTGGGTGCGGTGCAGGCCCTCGGGGACGCGGACGCGGCGCAGCGACATGGCCGCGTAGATGATGCCGTCCACGCGTCGGTCGAGGAGTTCGGCGACGGCCGCGTCCTCCTTGGCCGGGTCGCCGCCGGAGTCGATGGTCAGGACGAGGTGCTCGCTGCCCCAGGCGGTCTCCATGGCACCGCGCAGCAGCCGGCCGGCGAACGGCGACGAGGCGATCTCGTCGGTGACCAGGCCGATCACGGCTGTACGGCGGCGGCGCAGGCCTCGCGCGACAGGGTCGGGGCGGTAGCCGAGCTCGGCGGCTGCCCGGCGGATGCGCTCCTGGGTGGCGGGCGAGAGATTGCCCTCGGCGCGGCCGTTGAAGACGAAGGAGACAGCCGTGTGCGACACACCGGCGAGCCGGGCGACGTCCCGTGACGTGGGACGCCCCGACCCCCTCGGCTGCTTCTCCTCGGTGCCGCCCATGCCGTCCGCTGCCCTCATCCCCCACCCGTCCGGTTGATCAATCCTCACCCTATCCGTGACGCTGGATGTACGGCACAGTCGAGGGAAGGTCGGACAGTGATCAGCATCCCGCTGCACACGCTCAACGACGGTACGAAGATCCCCGCCATCGGTCTGGGTACCTGGCCGCTGGACGACGCACAGGCGGAACAGGCGGTTCTCGACGCCCTGGAGCTGGGCTACCGCCTCGTGGACACGGCGGCGAACTACCGCAACGAGACCGGGGTCGGCCGTGCCGTCGCCCGCAGCGGTGTCCCGCGCGAGGAGGTGGTGGTGACGACGAAGCTCCCGGGCCGGCACCACGGTTACGAGGAGACCCTCGCCTCCTTCGAGGAGTCCCGCGCCCGCCTCGGTGTGGACTACGTGGACCTCTATCTCATCCACTGGCCGCTGCCCCGCGTCGACAAGTACGTGGACTCCTGGAAAGCCATGATCAAGCTGCGTGAGGACGGCCTCGTCCGGTCGATCGGCGTCTCCAACTTCACGGCCGCGCACATCGAACGGCTGGAGAAGGAGACCGGAGTCCTGCCCTCGGTCAACCAGATCGAGCTGCACCCGCTGTTCCCCCAGGACGACCTGCGCGCCTTCCACGCCGGCAAGGGCATCCTCACCGAGAGCTGGACCCCCCTGGCCCCCGGCGACGTCCTGGACGATCCCGTCGTGACCGGCATCGCCGATGCCCTCGGGGTGACCCCCGCCCAGGTCGTCCTGCGCTGGCACACGCAGCTGGGCGCCCTGCCCATCCCGAAGTCGGCGAACCGGGAGCGGCAGCGCGAGAACCTCGACATCTTCGGCTTCACCCTGGATCCCGGCCGGATGAGCGCCCTTGCCGACCGGGCGCATCGGCGCCTCGGTGGGGATCCCGAGGCGTACGAGGAGTTCTGAGCGGGCGTTGCGGGACTACCGCGGCAAGCGTGACTTCGGGCGGACCCGTGAGCCGGAGGGGCGTGCGGCGACTCCCGGCGCGGAGCCGTTGAGCCACGACCGCAAGGGGCGGGCGGCGCACACACAAGGGCGGGGCACGCCGGATCCCCGTCGGGCCCGTTCGGTGCGCAGCGGTCGTACGCTCGCCCAGGTGGCCGCGGACGTCCGGGAGGACTGAGCGTCCGTCGCGCGTTCAGCGGAGGTGGCGTTCGAAGTGGTCCATGGTGGTGTCCATCGAGTCCCGCCACCGCGAGGAGAAGGTGTGCCCCTCGCCGGGATACTTCACCAGCCGGACGTCCTTGCCCGCCGCCTCGAACGCGGCGGCGGTCTGCTCCGACCACCTCGGGGGGCAGGTGTCGTCGGCGGTGCCGTGGTGGATCAGCAGCGGCTCGGTCACCCGGTCGATGTAGGTGACGGGTGAGATCTCCTTCCAGAAGGCGGGGTTCTCCCGGGGGCTGCCGTGTTCGGTCTCGATCTCGGCAACGACCGGGTCGCCGTTGCGGCGCTGGAAGTGGTCGAGGTTCTCGGCGGGGCGCGAGCTGACCGGTGCGTGGACCACGGCGGCGTCCACCAGGCCCGGTGCCGCCACCAGCGTGTTGTACACGACGCCGCCGCCCATCGACCGGCCGAGCAGGCCGATGCGGTCGTTGTCGATCTGCGGGAGGCCGGACGAGCGCAGGGCCTGCACGGCGGCGATGACGTCCTCGGTGTAGCCGAGGCGGAGGTTGACGTCGTTGTCGGGGTCGTCGTCGGAGCCGGCGTGGTTGCGGTAGTCGGTGTGCAGGACGACGTAGCCGTTGCGGGCCAGCAGGTCCTGCTCCCGGGCGAGTCCGCGACCGGTGGTGTAGACGTCGGGATCGATGTAGCCGTGCGCCAGCACCAGCGCCGGGAAGGGGCCCCTGCCCTCGGGGACGTTCATGAGGCCGGAGATGGTCAGGCCGTTCGCCTCATAGGTGATCGCGTACTGGGTGTAGGCATCGGTGCGCAGCCGTACGGTACCGAGCCGGAGGCCGGATCCGCGGTGCTCCCGGGCGATGAGGCCGGGGATCGACACGGGGTCGGGCGGCTTGGACGTGGGGGTGTTGGGGGCCGACGACGTGGTGCGAGTGGGCGTCGGCGGGTCGGTGCGTGCGGGGTCGCCGTCCCCCTCCGTGCAGCCGACGGCGGCCGCCAGCACCAGGCAGACGGTGACGCAGGCCTTGCCCACCAACCGCATGCCGCCAGTATCACCGACGGCGCGCGGTCGCGTCGGGCTCTCGTACGATCAGGCCCGATGTGCGCGCAGGGCGGCCAGGGCACGGTCGGCGTGTGTGTTCATGCGCAGTTCGCTGCGGACGACCTCGAGGACCGTGCGGTCCTGCGCGATGACGAAGGTGACGCGCTTGGTGGGGGCCAGCTGGAATCCCCGCTTCACACCGAAGCGTTCACGGACCGTGCCGTCGGCGTCGGACAGCAGCGGCATGCCGAGCGTGTGGCGTCCGGCGAACTCCTGCTGCCGCTCCACCGGGTCACCGCTCACGCCCACCGGCCGTGCGCCGACGGCGGCGAACTCCGCGGCCAGATCACGGAAGTGGCAGGCTTCGGCGGTGCAGCCGGGGGTCATGGCGGCGGGGTAGAAGAACAGCACCACCGGCCCCTCGGCGAGGAGTTCGGACAGGCGCCGCGGCGTACCGGTCTCGTCGGGCAGTTCGAAGTCCTCGACCTTGTCGCCGGCGACCGGCTGGGACGGGGGCACGGTTCCTCCTCTGGTGGCCTGGCGCGTGAGCTTACTGGACAGTACAGAGGTGTCCGGAAGGCACCCGCTACGAGCGGCGGTTGTGGGCTGTGGGTCAGGAGGGGGCGGCCTGAGCGGTGGGCCGCTGCTCGGTGTCGTCGTCGACGGCCGCGGCGAGGAAGTCGTCGACCATGCGGTGGAAGAGGGTCGCGAGCTGCCGCAGTTCCTCCGGCGACCAGTCGGCCAGGGCCAGCTGCATGCCCCGGGCGCCGACGTCCCGGATCCGCTCGATGGCCTGCCGGCCGGTTTCGGTCAGCTCGATGCGTTGGGCGCGCCGGTCGTCGGGGTCGGGTACGCGGGTGACGTACCCGGCCTTCTGCAGCTGCTGCACGGTGCGGGTGACGTGCGAGGCCTCCACGCCGAGCTGGTTGGCCAGCTCTCCCGGGCGCATCGGCTCCGAGTCCGCGACCTGTCGCAGCAGCGCCACGGCGGCGCGGTCCAGCGGCACCTCGGCCAGGGCCATCAGCCGGTCGTGCTGCCGGGCGCGGGTGCTGAGGTAGGTGATACGGGTCAGCGCCCGCTCGATCTCGGTCACTTCCGGGGAAGCGGGCGCGGCGGGGATCGGGGGTGTGGGCATGGACCCACTTTACCATCTTGTTGCGTAACTCAAGTAATTTGCCCCGCGCCCTTGGCCGCGGGCACGGACTCCTGCCAGCCCGCGCCCGCCGCGATGGCCTGCCGCCACACCCGGATCGCCCGCGGCGGCATCCCGACGGCCACCTCGTCATGGCCGCGCAGAAAGCCGTACGCCTGCACCCTCATGTCGTACTGGTCGGACCAGAAGTACGGCACCGGGGGCGAACGGCTTGCGCGCCTCGGGACGGAGCAGGTTCCGCGCGACCGCTGGAAGTCCGGTACACCACCTGCGGGTGCGTCGTGGCTGGTCGCTCCCCCGCTCTCGGCTTCTCCCCCCATCGCGGCAGCGCCGCATGTCGATACAGCCCCGCGCCCCTTTGGGGCGCGCCAGCCGACGTCGGCGTCGGCTCGGCGAGGGACGGCTCCCCCACTGGACCGACCAGCTGACGGTCACCGTCACCGGCGACGGCACCGCAACCACCCGCGGCGCCCGCTCCGGGCCGGGGATTCGGTCCGGTCGGCAGGCGTGAAGGCGTCCGGTCCGTCGGCGGTGCCCTCCACGCGGGGCACCGTCCCCGGGGGGAATCGAGGTCACCACCCGACTGACGCCGTACCCCACCGCCCGGGCAAGGGAAGACGGAACCCATGACCATCCGCGTGCTGCTCGCCGACGACCAGGCCCTGCTGCGGGCCGCCTTCCGCATTCTGATCGACTCCTGCGAGGACATGGAGGTGGTGGGCGAGGCCACCGACGGCGCACAGGCGATCGACCTCGCCCGTACCCACCGGCCCGACCTCGTCCTGATGGACATCCGTATGCCCGGCACCGACGGCCTGGCCGCAACGTCCGCCATCTGCGCCGACCCGGAGCTGTCCGCGACCCGGGTGCTGATCCTGACGACCCTCGAGATCGACGAGGACGTCGCCGAGGCGCTGCGGGCCGGCGCGAGCGGCTTCCTCGGCAAGGACGTCACCGCCGATGGGTTCCTGGACGCCCTGCGGACCGTGGCCTCGGGCGAGTCCCTGCTCTGCCCGCTCGCCACCCGCGCCCTGATCACCCGCTTCCTGGCCACGCCCGCCGAGGGCTCCCGGCTGGCCACCCCGGAGGACCTCACCGCGCTCACCGCCCGCGAACGCGAGGTGATGGGCCGGGTGGCCGAGGGGTACTCCAACGAGGAGATCGCCCAGAAGCTCCTGCTCAGCCCGCTGACCGTGCGCGCACACGTCCACACGGCGATGACGAAGCTGGGCGCCCGGGACCGGGCCCAACTGGTCGTCATCGCCTACCACTCGGGCCTGGTCCGGGCCGTACCGCCGCCCTCCGTCGGCCGCTGACCCCACCCCCGTTCAGGGGAATCCTGTGGGCAGGGCGCGTGGCACCGCCCTGCCCCGTCGACACCTAGGCCCGTGACCCTGCCGCTGATCGCCCCGATGCTCGCCACGCCCGGCACGCTGCCACCCGCCGCACAGGACGCGCAGTGGGCCTACGAGACCAAGCAGGACGGCCAGCGTGCGGTGGTCTACCTGCCCGGCGACGGCAGTGTGCTGCTGCGCGCCCGGTCCGGCGAGAACATCACCGCCACCTACCCGGAGCTGCTGCCGCTGGGCGGCGCCCTCGGCAGCACGCCCGCGGTGCTGGACGGGGAGGTCCTGGCACTGGACGAACAGGGGCGCGCCGACTTCCAGTTGCTGCAGTCCCGTATGAGCCTCGCACACGCGCCGTCCCGGGCGGCCCGCCGGGCGGCGGAACAGCCGGTCCACCTCGTACTGTTCGACGTGATGCACCTGGCGGGGCACTCACTGATCGGGCAGTCCTACGTCCGGCGGCGCGCCCGGTTGGAGGGGCTGGGCCTCGACGGACCGTTCTGGTCGACGCCGGGCGCGCTCGTGGGGCACGGCGAGCAGGCGCTGCAAGCCACTCTCAAGCACGGCCTGGAGGGCCTGGTCTGCAAACGGCTGGACTCGGTGTACGAGCCGGGGGTGCGCTCCCGGACCTGGATCAAGATCCGCAACATGCGCGGCGAGGACGTCGTCGTGGGCGGCTGGCTGCCCGGCAAGGGGCGGCTTACCGGCCTGCCCGGCTCGGTACTGATCGGCCAGCGCGACTCCGCCGGACGGCTGCGCTACGTGGGCAACGTGGGCACCGGCTGGAGCGAGGCCGAGCGGACGGAACTGGCGGCGCTGCTGCGGGCGCTCGCGACCGACGTGTGCCCCTTCCACCCCGCGCCGGCGGTGGCGGGCGCCCGCTGGGTGCTGCCGCGACTGGTCGGCGAGGTCCGCTACCGCACCCGCACCACGGCCGGGCTGCTGCGCCAGCCGTCGTGGCTGCGGCTGCGGCAGGACCTCACGCCCGAGGAGTCCACCGCCGACCTGCCCGAACACCTCGCCTGACACAGCGTCAGCAGGAAGTTGTCGGCTGTCCTTCACCAGGGGGACGCCTGTGACCTCTTGGCCTGGAAGGGAATCCCGGGGAAGCTGAACTGCCCTTTCCCCCCACAGCCGTTGGGCTGCGCCCGAATCAGGAGGAGGACGCAGTGTCGTCACCGAAGTCCACTCTGCACCGCAGGAGATGGCTCACCGGCCTGGCCGGCGCCGTCGCGCTCGTCGTCGCCTTCCCCGCCACCGCCTTTGCCGCCCCGCCGCCCGCGCTGCCCATGAACGCCGACAGCCAGGAGCGGACGTATCAGCCGGCCTTCGACTACGACACGGACGGCTGCTACTCCACGCCCGCCATCGGCCCCGACGGCACCGTCAACGGCGGCCTCAACCCGACCGGCGCGCTCAACGGCAACTGCCGGGACGCCTCCGACCTCGACAACACCAACAGCTACTCGCGCTACAAGTGCAACAACGGCTGGTGCGCCTACATGTACGGCCTGTACTTCGAGAAGGACCAGGCCGTGGCGGGCAGCAGCATCGGCGGCCACCGCCACGACTGGGAGCACGTCGTGGTGTGGGTGCAGAACAACCAGGTGCAGTACGTCTCGACGTCCAACCACGGTTCGTTCACCGTGCACACCGCGTCGCAGATCCGTTTCGACGGCACCCACGCGAAGATCGTCTACCACAAGGACGGCGTCAGCACGCACTGCTTCCGTGCCGCCAACTCCAATGACGAGCCGCCGGAGAACCACAAGGGCACCTGGCAGTACCCGCCGCTGGTCGGCTGGAACGGCTACCCGGCCGGCGTGCGCGACAAGCTGACCTCGTACAACTTCGGCAGCGCCAGCTTCGGTCTGAAGGACGGCAGCTTCAACTCCCACCTCGCCTCGGCGAAGCCGTCGGGCATCGCGTTCGACCCGAACGCCTGATCCGCGGTCTCGGGAGCGACGGGGACCGGCAACGGTCTATCGTGTCCGCATGCCGGTCCCCGATCTGATCCGCATCGTCTCCCGCGACTCCCCCATGGCGCTCGCCCAAGTGGAGCGTGTACGCGCCGAGTTGGCGGCCCTGCACTCTGACGTGCGCACCGAGGTCGTGCCGGTGAAGACCACCGGTGACAAGTGGATGGGCGATCTCGCCAAGGTCGAAGGCAAGGGCGCGTTCACCAAGGAGGTCGACGCGGCGCTGCTGGCCGGTACGGCCGATCTCGCGGTGCACTGCGTCAAGGACATCCCCGCCGACCGACCGCTCCCGGCGGGCACGGTGTTCGCCGCGTTCCTCAAGCGCGACGACATCCGCGACGCCCTCGTACACCCGGGTGGCCGCACCCTCGACGAACTCCCGCCCGGCACCCGGATCGGCACCTCCTCCGTACGCCGCGTCGCCCAACTGGCCGCCACCCACCCGCACCTGGAGTGCGTCCCGTTCCGCGGCAACGCCAACCGGCGGCTGGCGAAGCTGGCCGCCGGCGAGGCGGACGCGCTGCTGCTCGCCGTCTCCGGTCTGGAACGCATCGGGCGCCGCGACGTGATCAGCGAGGTTCTCTCCCCCGAGACGATGATGCCGCCGATCGGCGCGGGCATCCTCGCCCTGCAGTGCCGCGAGGGCGACGACGACCTCATCGACGCCGTCAACGCGCTCGGTGACCCGGACACGCACCGGGAGGCGACGGCGGAGCGCATGTTCCTGCACGTTCTGCAGGGCCACTGCAACAGCCCGATTGCCGGGTTCGCCCGGGTGGACCGCGGCGGCGAGCTGTCCCTGCGGGCCTGTGTGTTCACCCCCGACGGCAAGACGCGGCTCAACGCCCATGAGTGGGCCGGCCGCCTCGACCCGGCCACGCTCGGCACCTCGGTCGCCGTGGCCCTGCTGCGTCAGGGCGCCCGCGAGATCATCGACGGCATCCCGCACTGACCCGTCCGGTCAGGCGGTGCCCTCCTCCGCCTGACCGCGCAGGAAGTTGCTCACCTGGTGGGCGAGGCTCTCCCGGCCCCCCGCGGAGGGGGCACAGGAGGAACCCTCGACCAGACCGGTGCCACCCGCCCACAGCCGGCGGTCGGTCCAGTCGTCGTCCACCCGCAGCTGCACCTGGACGTCGACCCGGTCCAGGGCGGCCTCGGGCCCGGCCGCGTACAGCACGGCGGTGGCGCGGCGCAGCGGGTAGACGTCGTAGCCCTCGATGAACTGTGAGTTGCGCCAGTCCAGGAACGCGCTCTCCCCGTCGGGGCCGATCCGTAGGTCGATCTGGCCGTCCTCGAGGTGGATGCCGAACCTTTGCTCGCCGCGGTTCTCGACGGTCACGCGGACCCGGAAGTACGCCAGCCCCTCGGCGGCGTCGTCGCGTCCCCGCGGCGGCTCGGCCCGCTCCAGTCGGTGGACGCGGACGCGCAGGCCGGCATGCTCGTCGTACTCCTGCCAGTCCCCGACCACGTTCGGCTCGTACACGGTGCACCTCTCGAACTCTCGAAGCTGCTTCCTATCCGTGGGCTCGGCGCACTGTCAAATGAGCGGAATGCGCTGTGGCCAGGGAATTCACCCGTTTGATCGCTGATCAAGCCGTGCGCAGGGAGAATCGGCACGGGCGGATTCGCGGGCGTGCCGCACATCACGTCCGGACACGGGACCGGACCAGCCGCCGGCCGCCGGATGTCGACGGTGGAGAACGGCCTGGTCGCAGGGCGTCATGGTATTCACGAAAGGTGTTTCGTCCCGGTTTGTCCTGGGAATCTGCAGGGCAGTGCTTCGGACAGGAGGCACGTCCGTGGGAACCGGCTCGCCGGCCCCGGTGTTTTCGTGCGGTCCGAGCGCGCTTCCCACGGTGTCTGTCCACCCGGCACCTGCTGAGGGAGGCGCGCGGTATGCGTACCGCCGGCAGAACGAAGCAACACCCTCACGACGACGCCCCCGACACCGCCGCCGACTTCGAACGGCTCCAGCAGCTCCCCGAGGGCCCGGAACGCAAGGCCCTCCGCGACGAGCTGGTGCGGCTCTGGCTGCCCATGGCGGAGCGCATCGCCGTCCGGTTCCGGGGCCGCGGCGAGGCCCTCGAGGACCTGTACCAGGTAGCGGCACTCGGCCTCGTCAAGGCCGTCGACCACTACGACCCCTCTCGCGGCCGCGCCTTCGAGGCGTACGCCGTGCCGACCGTCACGGGGGAGATCAAACGCCACTTCCGTGACCACATGTGGACGCTGCACGTACCCCGGCGTGTCCAGGATCTGCGCAACCGGGTGCGCCGCTCCGTGAAGGAACTGGCGCACACGACCCCGGGGCGGGCCCCGACCATCGCCGAGATCGCCGCACACGCGCAGCTGAGCGAGAGCGAGGTGCGCATCGGGATGGAGGCCCTGGAGTGCTTCACCGCGCTGTCTCTCGAGGCGGAGATGCCGGGCACCGACGGTTACGCCCTCGCGGACGCGATCGGCGGTCCCGACCCGCGCTACGACGTCGTCGTCGACCGGGTGGCGGTGGCGCCCTGTCTGCAGGCACTGCCGGAGCGTGAGCGCACCATCCTGTACCTGCGCTTCTTCCGGGGCATGACCCAGAGCTGCATCGCAGAGCAGCTGGGCATCTCCCAGATGCACGTCTCCCGGCTGCTCAGCGCCTGCTTCGCCCGGCTCCGCGAGGAGCTGCTGGCCGGGACGGCCCGCTGAGGAGGCTTCACTGAAGGGGCGCGCCGGGAATCTGCGTCGGACCGTGCCGGTCGAGGGCGTCCTCCAGTTCGACGCGGATCTCCGGGGGCAGCTCCCCCCTGCGGCCCCAGATCAGAATCAGTTCCGCGACATTGCGGAGCTTGATGTTCGTGTGCTGGGAGACCTGCTTCAGCACCGCCCACCCCTGGTCCGGCGTCACCCGCCCCAGCGCGACCATCATGCCGATGGCCTGGTCCACCACGGCATGGGAGGCGAGGGCTTCCTTGAGCTGGGCCACTTCGTCCCGCAGTGCCTGGACCTGGTCCGTGGCGTCGGACGGTACACGTGTCACCTCTCCATCCTCCCACCGGTACTGCCGCCTGCCACCGGGGTACTCGGCAGGCGCCAGAACCGGTTCCGGTTGGACACTGGTGCCAGACCGGTAGCTGCCGGTCGACGAGACCAGGACGACTGCCATGAAACATGACTCGACACCCGCCTTCCCTACGACGGACGTCATGTCCACGCACACCACTGTGGGTGCGCCCTGCTGGGTGAGTCTGACCAGCCACGATGTGCGGGCCACCGAGGAGTTCTACACCGCTGTGCTGGGCTGGGAGTGGCGGAAGGTCAAACTCGGCGAGCACTTCCGGATCGCCATGGCGGACGGGGTACCCGTCGCGGGGATCGCGGCGGTGGCCACCATGTGGCAGATGGCGGTGGCCTGGACGCCGTACTTCGCGGTCCGCAGTGCCGACGAGGCGGTGGGCCGGGTCCAGGAGCGCGGCGGTACGACGGCGGTCGGGCCGATCTCCCTGCCGCCCGGACGGGCGGCGCTGCTCGCCGACCGGGACGGCGCGACCTTCGGCGTCTGGGAGGGGGAGCTGCCCTCCGACTGGGAGACCTGGCGCCACGCGGCATCGGCCTTCATCCGGCTGCACACCCGCGACGCCTTCGACGCCGCGATCTTCTACGGCGAGGTCCTCGACTGGGCGTCCGCGCCCCCCGGGTGCTGCGAGGTCACCTACGAGGGGGAGGAGGTCGTCATGCGCATCCGCGGGGAAGTCGTGGCGCGGATCGAGTCCGGCGCGCTGGAGACGGCCCCCGACCCCAGCATCCGGCCGCACTGGCAGGTCCACTTCGCGGTCGGCGACGTGGCCGCCTGTGTCCGGGCCGCGGTGGCGCACGGCGGCAGCGTGCTGAGCGAGGGGGCCGAGGAGGCGGTCCTGCGCGACCCCGACGGCGCCCAGTTCACGGTGACGTCACGTCGCGCACGGTGACGCCGGGCCGGGAGCCGCGCGCGGCGGACGCCCGGCCCGGTCAGCCCGCGCTGCGTGACGGCCGCGAGAGCAGCACGAGGCTGCGGGCCTCGACGGTCACACCGGTGCCGGCCTTGTGCTCCCGCTCGTCCGGGGTGCCCTGGGGGTCGGCGGTGTCGATCAGGGCCGTCCAGCGTTCGCCGTAGGTGATGTCCGGCAGTCGGAAGTCCACCGGCTCCCAGTAGCTGTTGAGGAGCAGCAGGAAGGAGTCGTCGATCACGGGACGGCCGTACGCGTCGGGTTCGGCGATGGCGTCACCGTTGAGGAAGACACCGACGGAGTGCGCGTCGGAGCGCTGCCAGTCCTGGTCGGTCATCTCGCGGGCGTCCGGCAGCAGCCAGACCAGGTCGGGCAGCGGCTGTCCGGCGTGCGTCACCGTCTCGCCGCGGAAGAAGCGGCGCCGGCGCAGCACCGGGTGCGCGGCGCGCAGTGCGATGACGTACCGCGTGAAGTCCCGCAGCTCGCGCTGCTCCTCGGTCAGCCGCCAGTCGATCCAGGAGACGTCGTTGTCCTGGCAGTAGGCGTTGTTGTTGCCGCCCTGGGTGCGGCCGAGTTCGTCTCCGTGGCAGAGCATGGGGATGCCCTGCGACAGCAGCAGCGTGGCGAGGAAGTTGCGCTGCTGGCGGGCCCGCAGCTCCAGGACGTCGGGGTCGCGGGTCGGGCCCTCGGCGCCGCAGTTCCAGGACCGGTTGACGCTCTCGCCGTCCCGGTTGCCCTCACCGTTGGCCTCGTTGTGCTTGTCGTTGTACGACACGAGGTCGCGCAGGGTGAACCCGTCGTGCGCGGTGACGAAGTTGACGCTGGCCCGTGGCCTGCGTCTGCTGTGCTGGTACAGGTCGGAGGAGCCGGTCAGCCGGGACGCGAACTCGCCCAGCGTGTGTTCGCCGCCCCGCCAGAAGTCCCGTACCGCGTCCCGGTACTTGCCGTTCCACTCCGACCACAGCGGCGGAAAGTTGCCCACCTGGTAGCCGCCCTCCCCCACGTCCCACGGCTCGGCGATCAGCTTGACCCTGCTGATCACGGGGTCCTGCTGGATCAGGTCGAAGAACGCCGACAGCCGGTCCACCTCGTGGAACTGCCGGGCCAGGGTGGCCGCGAGGTCGAAGCGGAAGCCGTCGACGTGCATCTCGGTGACCCAGTACCGCAGCGAGTCCATGATCAGCTGCAGGACGTAGGGGTGGCGCATCAGCAGGCTGTTCCCGGTGCCGGTGGTGTCGTAGTAGTGCCCCCAGTCACCGTCCACCAGGCGGTAGTACGAGGCGTTGTCGATGCCGCGGAAGGACAGCGTGGGGCCCTTCTCGTTGCCCTCGGCGGTGTGGTTGTAGACGACGTCGAGGATCACCTCGAGCCCGGCCGCGTGCAGCGCCCTGACCATCGACTTGAACTCGGCGACCTGCTGACCACGGGTGCCGTGCGCGGCGTAGGCGTTGTGGGGCGCGAAGAAGCCGATCGTGTTGTAGCCCCAGTAGTTGGACAGGCCGCGGTCCTGCAGGTGGCCGTCCTGCACGAACTGGTGCACCGGCATCAGCTCGACGGCGGTCACACCCAGCGAGGTCAGGTGGTCGACGACCGCGGGATGGGCGAGTCCGGCGTAGGTGCCGCGCAGTTCGGGCGGCACGTCCGGGTGGGTGCGGCTGAGCCCTCGTACATGCGCCTCGTAGATCACGGTGTCGGCGTACGGCCGCCGGGGCGGGCGGTCGTCGCCCCAGTCGAAGGCCGGGTCGGTGACCACGCCGAGCATGGTGTGGCCGGCGCTGTCGGCCGGGTCGGGGCCTGCCGCGGAACGCTCGTACAGCGAGGGATGGTTGTCGATCTGGCCGTCCACTGCGGTGGCGTACGGGTCGAGCAGCAGCTTGGCCGGGTTGCAGCGCTGTCCGAGGGCCGGGTGCCACGGGCCGTGCACCCGGTAGCCGTAGCGTTGCCCGGGGCCGATGTCGGGCAGATAGCAGTGCCAGACGAAGCCGTCGACCTCGGTCAGCGGGACGCTGCGGTGCCGCCCGCGGTCGTCGACCAGGACGAGTTCGACCCGTTCGGCGACCTCGCTGAACAGGGCGAAGTTGGTGCCCTTGCCGTCGTAGGCGGCACCCAAGGGATAGGGGTGCCCGCTCCATGCGGGCACCCCTGTCTTCAGGTTCGACTGCTGCGTCACCGTGCGTCCTCCAGAGCGCCGTCGTCCGCCGGGTTCGGCGGGGCGGCCAGTGCGGTGACCGGGAGCTCACGGGGCACCTGAAGGCCCTCGCGCAGGCTCGGCGCGGGCGCCTTCGGCACCAGCGGGACGCGCTGGCCGGCGCGGGCCCGCTGCGAGAACCAGATGACCTTGCTGCCGGTGTCCGTGGCGCAGCAGCCCCAGCCGTCGCTCATCGCGGCGATGTGCTCCAGGCAGGCACGGAGATCCAGGTCCGGGCGGAGCCCGTGGTCGTCGCCGCCGACGGCGGTGATCAGGTGCTGGCGGTTCCACCACATCTCGATCGAGGTGCGCTTGTCCGACGCGTGTTCGTCGATGGCCTTCAGCAGCAGCTCAGCGCTGTGGCAGACGGGCTTGACGAGCAGTTCGAGGTCCCAGTACCTGAGGTGGGCCGCCAGGATGCGGCTGACCTGTCCGACGCGTTCCGGGCTGACCTCCACGTCGAGGTGGTAGTAGCAGGGCACTGCGGTCTTCATCGTCGTGGCTCCTCACCGGCGAGGCTCTCGCTCCTCCTCGCCCTAGCGGGCCGACCCCCGAACACGAAGCGTGAGCGCTGATCGCTTCTGAGTCACCCTCAACAGTGCGGCCGCTAGTCCATTCGTGCAACACGAGCACAACACACCGGGGTTGTTGAAGCTCTAACAAGACGCTGAGTCGCCGTACGTGCACCATGAGTGAAGGCCTCGATCGCCGCAACGGATCCGTGTCGCCGTGCGCACGGCCGCCGGCCCGACCGTCGGGAACGTGCCCATCGAGCGCCCGGAAGGTGACACGGCGCCATGATGCTGCTACCCGCCAGAGCCGAAGTCGCCCGGCAGCTGCGGCGGTACCGGGCCTGGGAGCGCGTGATGCTCGCGGCCCCCTCCGACCGCACGGTGCGGGCCACCTTCGAGGACTCGGGTTACACCCTCTGCGTGCTGATGGGGAAGCGCTGCGCGCGCGAGGCGGCCGAGGCGGCCGAGCGCTATCTGCGCACCAGCCAGGCCACCTACCTGCGGGAGCAGCACGGCCGTCCACGCCCGACCCGCGTCCACCGACGGGGACCCCCGTCGGGCCGGCGTTCCCGGGCAAGGCGGTAGTCCCCTTTCCGGTGCAGGATCCCGAGCCGGGCCCAGGGGCCCGGCTATGAGTACGACGGAGGTGAGACCCAATGAGTACGACCGAGGCCATCGGCCGCATCCCGGTACGGGACGTCCACCCGGCGGTGGACGGCGGCAGGCGCCCGGCGAAGGCAGTGCCTGGAGAGACGTTCCAGGTCACCGCCACCGTGTTCCGCGAGGGGCACGACGCGGTCGCCGCCAACGTCGTCCTGCGGGATCCGCAGGGCCGCCCCGGCCCGTGGACGCCGATGCGTGAACTCGCCCCCGGCACCGACCGCTGGGGAGCCGAGGTCACCCCGGACACCGAGGGCCACTGGACGTACACCGTGGAGGCGTGGGGCGACCCGGTCACCACCTGGCGCCGGACCGCCCGGATCAAGGTCCCGGCCGGGATCGACACCGGCCTGGTCCTGGAGGAGGGCGCGAACCTGTACGAGCGGGCCGCCGACGAGGCGCCGAGCAGTGTACGGCGCGTGCTCCTCGACGCCGTCGCCGCACTGCGGGACGAGAGCCGGCCCGCCGCCTCCCGGCTGGCCGCCGCGTTGACGCCGGAGGTGGA
>NZ_JBHXVG010000019.1:0-177948 GCF_042672405.1 Streptomyces sp. NPDC127197
CACCGCATGACCCGCCACGGAGTCGGTGCCATGACCAGCGAGGACGGACTGCGGCTGCTGGATGCGGCCTGCGCGGCGGGCGAGCCGCACCTGCTTCCCATCCGCCTGGACGTCGCGGCCCAGGCGCGTTCCCTCGACGCGGAGCCCGTACCGGCGTTGCTGCGCGGGCTGGTCCGCCGCCCGGTGCGCCGCGCCGCCGCGCGGGAGGGAGCAGACCCGCAGGGCCGGTCCCTGGCCGCCCGGCTGGGTGCGCTGGAGCAGGCCGAGCGCATGGAGGTGGTGCTCGGCCTGGTGCGGGAGCACACCGCCGGGATCCTGGGGTACGCGGGCGCCGAGGGTGTCGAGGCCGAACTCAGCTTCAAGGACCTGGGCTTCGACTCGCTGACGGGCATCGAGCTGCGCAACCGGCTGGCCACGGCCACCGGGCTGCGGCTGCCCGCCACGCTCGTCTTCGACCAGCCGAGCCCGGTCGAACTGGCCCGGTACATCGTCACCGAGGCCCTCGGTGACGAGCCCGACGCCACGGCCGGCCCGGCTCGGCGGACCGCCCCGGGCTCCGCCGAGGACGAGGACGCGGTGGCCGTCGTGGCCATGGCCTGCCGCTATCCGGGCAGGGTGCGCACTCCGGAGGACCTGTGGCGGCTCGTGCACTCCGGCGGTGACGCGATCTCCGGGTTCCCGGCCGACCGCGGCTGGGACACGGAGGCGCTGTACCACCCGGATCCGGACCACCCCGGCACGACGTACGCGGTGGAAGGAGGATTCCTGTACGACGCGGCCGAGTTCGACCCGGCGTTCTTCGGGATCTCGCCGCGTGAGGCGCTCGCCATGGACCCGCAGCAGCGGCTGCTGCTGGAGACCTCCTGGGAGGCCGTGGAACGGGCCGGCATCGACCCGCGGACCCTGCGCGGCAGCCGTACGGGCGTCTTCGCCGGCGTCATGTACCACGACTACGGCACGCAGATCGCCGAGGTACCGGAGGGCCTGGAGGCCTTCCTCGGCAACGGCAGTTCCGGCAGCATCGCCTCCGGCCGGGTGGCATACCACCTGGGTCTGGAAGGCCCGGCCATCACGGTCGACACCGCCTGTTCCTCCTCGCTGGTCGCCCTGCACCTGGCCGCTCAGTCGCTGCGCAACGGCGAGTGCTCCCTGGCGCTCGCCGGTGGCGTGACCGTCATGACCACGCCCGGCACTTTCATCGGGTTCAGCCGGCAGCGGGGTCTGGCCCGCGACGGCCGGTGCAAGGCGTTCGCGGACACCGCGGACGGCACGGGCTGGGGCGAGGGCGCGGGCGTCGTGCTGCTGGAGCGGCTGTCGGACGCCCGACGCAACGGCCACCCGGTGCTGGCGGTGGTCCGCGGCAGCGCGGTGAACCAGGACGGCGCGAGCAACGGCCTCACCGCCCCGAACGGGCCCGCGCAGCAGCGGGTGATCCGCCAGGCCCTCACCAGTGCCGGGCTGACGGGCGCGGACGTCGACGTGGTGGAGGCCCATGGCACCGGCACGACCCTCGGCGACCCCATCGAGGCGCAGGCCCTCCTGGCCACCTACGGACAGGACCACACCCCCGACCAGCCCCTCTGGCTCGGCTCGCTGAAGTCCAACATCGGCCACACCCAGGCCGCCGCCGGCGTCGGCGGCGTCATCAAGATGGTCATGGCCATGCGCCACGGCCTGCTCCCCAGGACGCTCCACGTCGACACACCCTCCACCCACGTCGACTGGGGCTCCGGCGCCGTGTCGCTGCTTTCGGAGACCACCGAGTGGCCGGAGACGGGCCGTGCCCGGCGGGCAGCCGTCTCCTCCTTCGGCATCAGCGGGACCAACGCCCATGTCGTCCTGGAGCAGGCCGCGCCCGACGCGGCGCCGGACGACGGCCGGGCCACGGAGGACGAGCCGGGCGGCGTCGTCCTGCCGTGGGTGCTGTCCGGCAAGAGTCCGGCGGCCCTGCGCGCCCAGGCCGCGCTGCTGCGGGACTTCGTACGGGAGCGGCCGGAGCTGACTGCCGCGCAGGTCGGGCTCTCGCTGGCCACGACCCGGTCCGCGTTCGGGCACCGGGGTGCCGTCCTCGCCGACGACCCGGCGGACCGGCTCGCGGCCCTCGACGCGCTGGCCCGCGGCGAGGACTCGCCCTCCGTGGTGCGGGGTGCCGCCACGGGCGGACACAAGGTCGCCTTCCTGTTCTCCGGGCAGGGCACCCAGCGGCCCGGGATGTGCCGGGAGCTGTACGCCTCGTCCGAGGTGTTCGCCGCGGCCTTCGACGACGTCTGCGCGCAGTTCGGTCCGCTGCTGGAACGGCCTCTGGCCGATGTGGTGTTCGCTAAGTCCGGCACCCCGGACGCGGAGCTGCTGGACCGCACCGAGTACGCCCAGCCCGCGCTGTTCGCCGTCGAGGTGGCGCTGTTCCGGCTGCTGGAGGCGTGGGGGCTGCGACCGGAGCTGCTGGCGGGGCACTCGATCGGTGAACTGGCCGCGGCCCATGTCGCCGGGGTCTTCGACCTGCCCGACGCGGCCCGGCTCGTGGCGGCCCGCGGCCGGCTGATGCAGTCGCTGCCCGCCGACGGGGCCATGGCCTCGCTGCAGGCGGCGGAGGACGAGGTGGTGCCGCTGCTGGCCGGGCGGACGCACGAGCTGGGGGTGGCCGCGGTCAACGGGCCTTCGGCCGTGGTCGTGTCGGGCCGCGAAGGCGCTGTCGAGGAGATCGCCGCGCACTTCGCGGGTCTGGGCCGCAGGACCCGGCGGCTGCGGGTCAGTCACGCCTTCCACTCGCCGCTGCTGGATCCGGTGCTCGACGAGTTCGCGGCGGTCGCCCGCGAGGTGTCGTACCGGGCGCCGCGCATCCCCGTCATCTCCGACGTCACCGGGGAGACGGCACCGGACGGGCTGCTGGAGGACCCCGGCTACTGGGTGCGGCACGCACGGGAGGCGGTGCGTTTCGCCGATCAGCTGACGCATCTGGAGAAGGAGGGCGTGACCGCGTACGTCGAGGTCGGCCCGGACGCGGTGCTGGCCGCGATGGCCCGGGAATGCCTCGGCAGTCAGGCGCTGGTGGTGCCCGTCCAGCGGCGGGACCGTGCCGACGCCCGGGCGCTGGGCACGGCCGTCGCCGAACTGCACGTCCATGGGGTGTCCCCGGACTGGGCGGCGGTGTTCGCCCCCACCGGCGCCCGTACGGTCGAGCTGCCGACGTACGCCTTCCAGCGCACCGCGTACTGGCTGCCGTCCGGGCCGGCTGCCTCGCCGGCCGGGCCGCAGGCGCCGTCATCGGCCGGTGGCAGTGACCTGGAGCGGCGCTTCTGGCGGGCTGTCGACACCCGGGATCTCGGTGCTCTGGCCGCGCTGCTCGACGTCGACTCCGCCCGTGAGGCCGACTCCCTCGACGCCGTGCTGTCGCTGCTGTCGGCGTGGGACCACGGCCGCGAGGCGGCCGGGGCCGCCGCACCGGACGCGCCGGAGGATGCCCGGCTGCCCGAGGACGACGGGGACCTGGCGCGGGCACTGGCCGAGGCATCCGAGCAGGAGCGGCCGGCGCTGCTGCTGGACGCGGTGCTGTCGGCCGCGTCCGCGGTGCTCGGGCACGCCGATCCGCACGCGCTCCCGGCCGAGCAGGACTTCCTCGACGCCGGATTCGCCTCGCTGACCGCGGTGGAGCTGAGCGGACGGCTCACCAAGGTCACGGGCATCGACCTGCCGCCCACGTTGATCTACGACCACCCCACGCCGGCGGAGCTCGCCGCGCACCTGGACGAGGAGATGAAGAGGACCGCGTCATGACCCCCACACGTATCGACAGTCCCTGGATCCGCCGCTATCAGCCGGCGCCCGCCGACGGTGTCACCCTGGTGTGCTTCCCGCACGCCGGCGGCTCGGCCACGTCCTACCACGCACTGTCCCGGGCGCTGTCCGGGCAGCTGGACGTGGTGGCCGTGCAGTATCCGGGCCGTCAGGACCGCCATCGTGAGCCTGCCTTCGAGGACCTGCACGAGCTGGCCGACGCCGCCTTCGAGGCGGTCGTCGAGGCCGTCGGCACCGACCGCCCGCTCGCCCTGTTCGGGCACAGCATGGGAGCGTCCGTCGCCTTCGAGGTGGCCTCACGGCTGGAGCAACGGGCGGGCGTGGCGCCCGTGTCCCTGTTCGTGTCGGGGCGCCGGGCGCCGTCCCGGCACCGCAGCGAGGACCTGCACCGCAAGGGCGACGACGCTCTGCTGCGGGAGATCCGCGCCCTGGACGGCACCGCACAGGAGGCGTTGGACGACGAGGACATCGTCCGGATGTTCCTGCCGTCCCTGCGGGCCGACTACACGGCGATCGAGCGGTACCGCAGCGCGCCGGGCGCGTCCGTCGGCTGTCCCGTCGTCGCGCTGACCGGCGACACCGACCCGAAAACCACCGTGGAGGAGGCCAGGGCCTGGCAGGAGCACACCACCGGCCCCTTCGACCTGCGGGTCTTCAGCGGCGGCCACTTCTACGTCTCGGAACAGACCGAGGCGGTCGCCCGGGTGCTGTCCGGGCAGCTGGACCGGTTCCGGTGAGCGTGTGCGCGCAGCCCGCGGCGGACCGTGGGCCTGGGGTCGCAAGGGGTCGGCTAGGGGTTATCCGGGTCAGGAGGCGCACATAGCGTGACCGCGAATTCACCGTTTTCCACAGCACCAAACGCACTGTTTTCCACTGGACTTGGGGGAGCCCGAACCATGACAGATCCGCAGACGTGGCGGGTTCTCGGCAACGCGGAGGCGCACGAGCTCGTGCTCGCCGTGGACTTCGACGCCACCGGCCGGGCCGAGGGCCGTTTCACCGATCTGGCGACGGGTCTGGCCGGCCTGCCCTTCTCGATCTGGGAGACCGTTCCCCAGGAGGCGGGGACCGGTGGCGGTGCCGGCGGTGCCGGTCCCGTCGAGCGGTGGCTGGAGGAGGTGGCGGCCGACGGCCGCCCGGTCCGCGCGGTGCTCGGCTTCTGTGTCGGCGCCGTCTACGCGGGGGCGATCGCGCAGCGCCTCGCGGCCCGGCAGGGCCAGGCCCCCGCGCTCGTGCTGTTCGACCCCGAGCAGTCCGCCCCGCTGACCCTCTACTCGCAGTTCCACAAGGTCATCGACTCCATGTCCGCCCTGCTCAGCGCAGAGGAAACCGCGCAGGCGGCGGCCGAGGCGCGGCGGGCCCACGAGCAGCACACCACGATGGCCTCGCTGGGTGCCGAACTCCTCGCTGTGTACCGGCGCACCGCCAAGCCCGCCTTCGACCGGCTGGAGCTGGACGACAAGCGCCAGGAGGAGATCACCGCGGTCTTCGCGTCGTTCGTCGGCTATCTCATCGCGGCCGCGGAGATCGACCCCCTGCCGGCGTGGCGGGAGGCCGTCGTCGTCACGTCCTCGTCGCCCACGAGTGGCCTGAACGGCTCCCGCGGGGCCGGCCAGGACATCACCGTGGGCCGGGAGATCCGCGTCGACGTCCCGCACGTCGATCTGCTGCGCGACCCCGGTGTCACCCGCACGGTGGCCGAACTGCTCGGGACGGACACGCGCGGCTGACACGTCACGCGCCCCTGTACCCACGCCCCACGGCGAATTCCCGCGAATCTACGGAACGGTTGGAATGCCAGAAGCAACGGAAGTCCGGTCCCTCCCGGCCG
Organism: Streptomyces sp. NPDC127197; assembly: GCF_042672405.1. Taxonomy (NCBI): domain Bacteria; kingdom Bacillati; phylum Actinomycetota; class Actinomycetes; order Kitasatosporales; family Streptomycetaceae; genus Streptomyces; species Streptomyces sp. NPDC127197. The sequence continues at coordinate 5,627 of NZ_JBHXVG010000019.1, forward strand.
ACAGCAAGGAGCACGCCCTCTGGCTCCTGGACGAGCTGGTGCCCGTCAAGGGGGTCAACAACCTCTCCGTCGCCCTCCAGGCCGACGGGGCTCTGCTAAGCCCGGCGGTCCAGGGCACGGTCGACCTGCTGCTGCGCCGGCACGAGGCCCTGCGCACGGTATTCCGGCACGAGGAGGCGGGCCTCACCAAGAAGGTGCTCGACCCCGATGCCCTGCGGATCGAGGTCGAGCAGCTGGAAGCGGAGCCGGGCGCGGTCACCGCTGTCGTCGGCGAGTTCATCGCGCGTCCCTTCGACATCGACGGGCGGCCGCTGGTGCGGGCGGCACAGGTGAGGTGCGCGGACGGCGACGCGTTCTGTCTCGCCGTCCACCACCTCGTCTTCGACACGGTCTCCGGTGCGGTCCTGCTGGACGAGTTCACCGTCGGCTACACGGCGCTCGCGGCCGGTGCCGCGCCGCCCGCCGACCTGCTGGCCGCACAGCCCCCGTACCGGGAGCCCGCTCCCCGGCCCGCCGCCGTGGACTACTGGCGCGGGCAGCTGGCCGGAGCCGACGCCGCCGGCCTCGCCCTGTGGTGCGGCAGCGAGGACCTTCCCGAGCCGACCCTCACCGGTGACCAGATCACGGCCGACCTGTCCCCGCAGGCGACCGAGGTGCTGCGCCGTCTGCAGAAGGAGCTGCGCGCGCCCGAGGCCGTGGTGCTGCTGGCCGCGTACGGCCTGCTGCTGGCCCGGCACGGCGCGGGTCCCGACCTCGTGGTGGGCACCCCGCTCAACGTCCGGGCGCGGGAGGCGTCCAGGGCCGTGGGCTATCACGTCAACACCCTGCCGCTGCGCATACCCGTCGACCTCGGCGGCGGCTTCCGGGACCTGGTGCGGACCGCCCGCGACGCGTTCCTCGGGGCGGTCGCCCACGCCGATGTGCCGGTCGACGTCCTGTTGCCGGAACTGCGCAAGGACGGTGGCGCCTCCTGGCGCAACACCGTCTTCCGGCATCTGTTCAACTACGTTCCGGACGACGGCCGTACGAGCTTCCCCCTCGGGGACACCACGGCCCGCCGGCTCCCGGTGGAGAACGGCTTCAGCAAGTTCGACCTCGAGTTCTTCTTCCTGTCCTCCGCGGAAAAGGTGAGCATCCGGGCCGCGTACTACACGCAGGTCCTGGACCGGGCGGACGTCCGGGCCCTGCTCGAACGCTTCGAGTCGCTGCTGCTCGCGGCCGCGGACCGGCCGGACCGGCCGATGGGCGAACTCCCGCTGGCAGGACCCTCCGACCTCGCGGTCCTGGCCGCCTGCAACGACACCGCGCGCCCGGTGGATCCGCCCAGCATCCTCGCGGCGGTGCGGGAGCGGGTGGCGCTGGCGCCGTCCGCGGTGGCCGTCGTGGGCGGCGGCCGCAGCACGACGTACTCCGCGTTGTGGCGGGCCGCCGAACACACCCGGGCCGTCCTGGCGGACGCCGGCGTCGGGGCCGGTGACATCGTCGCGCTCGCGGCGCCCCGGGGTCCCGAACTCGCGGCCGCGGCCCTGGGGGTGTGGCTGGCCGGCGCGGTGTATCTGCCCGTCGATCCGGAGCACCCCGTCCAGCGCCTGGCGTACGTCCTGGACGACTCCGGGGCGCAGGCGGTGCTCAGGGCGCCGGGAGTGGACCTGCCCGAGGATGTCCGGGCGCGCGTGCTCCCGCTGGAGCCGATCGTGCAGGACGGTTCCGGCCCGCTCCCGGACACCGGTGTGCGGGGTGGTCCGGCGGACTCGGGTCCCGATCCGGAGTCCTGCGCCTATCTGATCTACACCTCCGGTTCGACGGGGAAACCGAAGGGCACCCTGGTCAGCCACGGCAGCCTCGCCAACGTGGTCCAGCACTTCGCCGAGGAGCTGAAGGTCACCGCGGAGGACTCCGTGCTGTGGCTGACCACCTTCGCCTTCGACATCTCCGCCCTGGAGCTGTTCCTGCCGCTGGTCTGCGGCGGGCGGCTGGTCGTGGCCTCCGACGAGGCCCGCACGGACGGCCGTGCCCTGCTCGGCGAGGTGGTCGCGCACGACGTCGGCATCCTGCAGGCCACCCCCACGACCTGGCGCGTCGTCGCCGACGCGGCGGACGGGCAGCTCGCGGGCCGGCGCCTGGTCTGCGGCGGGGAGCCGCTGCCTCCGGCGCTGGCGCGCACCCTGGCCGCCTCGGGCGGCTCGCTGCTCAATGTGTACGGGCCCTCCGAGACGACCATCTGGTCCACCTCGGGCCCCGTGCCCGGCGAGGTGGTCCGGGTGGACGTGGGTCGCCCGATCGCCAACACCCAGGTGTTCGTCGTCGACCCGGACGGCCGGGAGCTGCCGGTCGGTGTGCAGGGCGAGCTGTGCATCGCCGGGGCGGGTGTCGCCCTGGGCTACCACAACCGCCCGGAGCTGACGGCGCAGCGCTTCGGCGACCATCCGGTGTACGGGCGCCACTACCGCACCGGCGACCTGGCCCGGCTGCGGCCCGACGGCAGTGTCGAGCTGCTGGGCCGGACCGACCGCCAGATCAAGCTGCGCGGCCACCGGATCGAACTGGGCGAGGTGGAGGCGGTACTGCTCGACCATCCGGGTGTGCGGGACGTCGCCGTCGTCGTGGTGGGCCGCGGCGGCCCGGACGCCGCCCTGGTCGCGTTCGTGGAGAGCGCGGACGGGGTGGACACCGCCCGGCTGACGGCCCATGCCCGGTCCCTGCTGCCCTCCGCCGCCGTACCCCAGGAGATCGTGGTGCTGCCGTCACTGCCGACCACCGCCAACGAGAAGCGGGACCATCTCGCGCTGACCCGCCTCGCCGAGCAGCGCCGGTCGGAGCGCAGCGCGGCCGCCGGGGCAGCCGAGGCCGTGCCGGATGCGCAGACGGGTACGGCCGGGCGCCTGCTCGCCCTGTGGCAGACCACGCTCGGCCGGACCGACCTCGGCCCGCACGCCAACTTCTTCGACAGCGGCGGGCATTCGCTGCTCGGAGCGCAGCTCGTGCAGCGCATCGAGAAGACGCTGGGCGTGCCGGTACGACTGACCGACCTGTTCGCCCATCCCACACCGCTCGCCATGGCCGAGCATCTCGATCCGGACGCCGCCGCACCGTCGGCCCCGGGAGCCTGAGGAAGACATGGAGACCGTGAACCAGAAGCACGCCACCGCCCCGTCCGCAGCGACCGTGCCGCCGTCGTGGCAGGTTCTGTGGCAGGACACGTTCGAGGGCCCGGCCGGGTCCCCGCCCGACCCCGCCCTCTGGCAGGTCGTCACCGGGCAGCCGTTCGGAGCCGGCATCGAGTTCCACAGGGACGACCCCGCCAATGTCGGCCTCGACGGCGCCGGGCACCTGAGGATCACCGCCACCCATGAGGACGGGGAGTACCGGGCCGCGTGGCTGGAGACCCGGCGTGAGGACTTCGTGCCGCGTCCCGGCGGCGCGCTGCGCGTGGACGCCCGGGTCAGGACCGCCGCGGGCCCCGGCCTGGACTGCGCGATGTGGGCCTGGGGCACGCAGCTGCGGCACCGGGGGGACGAGGATCCGGTGCAGGCGTGGTACCGGGCCGGGGAGATCGACATCCTGGAGGCGCTCGGCTCCGAGCCCGACGCGGTGTGGGGTGCCGTCCACTCCCCCGAGTGCCACCAGATCCCGTCCCTGGGCATGGGCGCCCGCACCACCACCGAGGACGGCAGTCCGCTCAGCGCGGGCTTCCACACCTACTCGGCGGTCTGGCGGCGCGGCCCCGACTCGATCACCTGGTACCTGGACGGGCGCGAGTACCTGCGGCTGACCCCGCAGGACACCACCCCGAAGGGCTGGCTGTTCGACCAGCCCGTCTACTTCTGTCTGGCGATCATCATCGGCAGCCCCGGCGGCCCGGTCCTGCCGGGCGATCCCGACCCCGCGACGCTGCCCTCGTCGCTGCTCGTCGACAGCATCACCGTCTCCGAGGAGATCCCCGCGTGAGCGCGGTCCCGGAGGCGGATCTCGACGCGCTCGTCGCCGATCTGGTCGACCGGGTGCTGGACGATCCGACCGGCGCACTGGGTCCTTCGGTGTACGAGACGGCCCGGCTGGTGTCGCTGGCCCCCTGGCTGGACGGGGACGCCGCCCGGATCCGTCATCTCCTCGACGAGCAGCGGCCCGACGGAAGCTGGGGCGGCCCCGGCGGATACGCCCTCGTGCCGACGCTGAGCGCGACGGAGGCGCTGCTCGCCGTGCTGGGCCGGGAGGGTACGTCGCCGCTGCCGCGCGCCGCGCTCACCGAGGCCGCGCGGCGGGGGCTCGCGGCGGCGGCCGGGCTGGTGGCCCGGACCGTAGAGGAGCCCGTGCCGTCGACGGTCGTGTTCTTCATGCTGATCCCGGCTCTGGTGGAGGGCGCCAACGCCCGTCTGGCCGTCCTCGGGGACGGGACTGCGCAGCCGCTGCCGCTGCCGCACGGGTTGACCGACGAGGCGTTGCGTGCCCTGCGCGGCGGTGCCTGGCGCAATCCGCTCGCCGGTCACTATCTGGAGATCGTGGGCCCGGCAGCCGTCGGCGCCAAGGAGATGGAGCCGGTCGACGGGGTCGTCGGCTGTTCCGCGGCCGCCACGGCGGCCTGGCTCGGTCCGCGGGAGCCGGCCGATCCCACGCATCCCTCGGTGCGCTTCCTGCGGCAGGCCCAGGAGCGGGGCGCCGGCCCCGTTCCCGCCATGACCTCGATCGTGTTCTACGAGCGGGCGTGGATCGCCGGGAACCTGGCGACCGCGGGGGTGCCGCGGGAGGTGCTCGCTCCGCTGCTGAAGGAACCGCCCGGCGACGTCGGGCGGTCGGGGGCTCCGACCGCGCCGGGTTTCGCGTACGAGGCGGAGACCAGCGCGATCGTCCTCACGGCCCTGGCTCGCCTCGGGGCACCGCAGGAGCCCGCGTATCTGTGGCAGTACGACGCGGGCAGCCACTTCATGTCCACGATCCCGGAGCACGAGCCCTCCACGACCACCAACGCGCACATCCTGGAGGCACTGGGCTGCCACCTGTCCGACCTGTCGGACGGTCCCGGCGGTGGGGACGGCGCGGGCGGCGACCGCTACCGGGACGCCGTCGCCCGGATCGCGTCGTGGCTGCGGGACCGTCAGCAGCCGGACGGCAGCTGGTCCGACAAGTGGCACGCCTCGCCCTTCTTCGCGACGATGCGCTGCGCCCTGGCCCTGCACCGGTACGCGCGGCCGGATTCGGCCGGAGCGCTGCGCGGGTCCGTCGACTGGCTGCTGGAGCGGCAGCGCGAGAACGGCTCGTGGGGCCGCTGGGAGGGCACGGCGGAGGAGACCGCCTACGCGGTGCGCACCCTGCTGGAGCTGACCGGCGACGGCGGCGCACGGTCCGGGGAGGCGGCGGAAGCCGTGCGCCGGGGCTGCTCCTTCCTGCTGGAGCACGGTCTGGACGTGGATCGCCACCCCCCGCTGTGGATCGGCAAGGAGCTGTACGCGCCCGCCCATCTGGTGCGTGCGGCGGTGCTGGGCGCGCTGCTCGCGGCCCGGCGGTGACCGGCCCCCAATAACACAACTCAGCCAGTCTATTAACCCGGTTCAGTTATGCTGTGACCCGGAAATCGCCGTCCGGCCCCGCCGGACGGCGCGCAAGGCCGTCACTTCGGAAAGGTCTCGATCGATGACGTCACACGTCCAGGACACGTACGGCACCCAGGAGGCCGTCGGACTCGACGACGAGCTGGCCCTGGAGCGTGCGTACGTCGCGATGTGCCGCGAGGCGATGACCCGCCAGGTGGACGATGCCCAGTACCAGGTCGTCGCGGGCGAGGACGTGTCGGGCGACGGCGCGAGCGCCGAGGCGCTCGGCCGCTACCTGCGCACCCGCGCACGGCAGATGGCGGAGGAACCCGACAGCCCGCTGTTCTTCGGCCGGCTCGACTTCGAGGACTCCGACGAGGCGGGGGACCACCGGCGGCAGCGGTACTACATCGGCCGCAGGCGGGTCTCGGAACACCCGGCCGCGCCGCCCCTGGTGATCGACTGGCGTGCGCCGGTCTCGCGCACCTACTACCAGGCGAGCGCCCTGGAGCCGCGCGGAGTCGCGGTGCGGCGGCGCTTCGGGTGGGCGCCGTGGAGCCACGGCGCTCCGGAGGACCTCACCGGGCTGGAGGACGAGCACCTCGACCACGCCCGGGGCGACGACGACGCGGCGAGTGCGATCGTCGCCGCCGAGATCGAGCGGCCTCGCCTCGGCCCGATGCGCGACATCGTCGCCACCATCCAGCCGGAACAGGACAACCTGGTCCGCAGCGAGCTGAACGAGTCGGTCTGCGTGCAGGGCGCGCCGGGCAGCGGCAAGACCGCCGTCGGCCTGCACCGCGCCGCCTATCTCCTGTACACGTTCCCCGAGCGGCTGCAGCGCAGCGGTCTGCTGATCATCGGCCCGAACCGCACCTTCCTGCGCTACATCTCGGAGGTGCTGCCGTCGCTCGGCGAGATCGACATCGCCCAGCTCACGGTGGAGGACGTGGTCGCCCGCCACCCGGTCCGGCGGGTGGACGGGGAGGACGTCAGCGCCCTGAAGCACAGCGCCCGCATGACCACCGTCCTGGAGCGGGCCCTGTACGCCCGGGTCAGGCACCCGGAGGAGTCCATCGCGGTCACCGACGGCTCGTACCGCTGGCGGGTCGACTCGTCGGAGCTGGCCCGGGTCATCGACGAGGTGCGGGGCATGGGGGTGCCGTACGCGGTCGGCCGTGAGCATGTGCGCTCTCGCGTGGTGACGCTGATCCAGCAGCAGGCCGAGCGGCGGGCCGGGCCGAAGAGCGTCACCTGGGCCCGGAAGATCGGCCGTTCGAAGCCGGTCGCCGCGCTCCTGGAGGCGGCGTGGCCGGTGGCGCGACCGGAGGAGGTCGTGGCCGCGCTGCTGAGTGATCCGGCGGTGCTGGAGGCCGCGGCGGACGGTGTGTTCGACGCCGCCGAACAGCGGGCCCTGCTGTGGGCCAAGCCTCCCCGGTCGGAGAAGAGCGCCACCTGGTCGGTCGAGGACATGCTGCTCCTGGACGAGGTCGCGGGGCTCATCGAACGCCCCGAGGGCTTCGGCCATGTGGTCGTGGATGAGGCCCAGGACCTGTCGCCGATGCAGTGCCGGGCGATCGCCCGGCGCAGCGCGTTCGGATCCATCACGGTGCTGGGTGACCTGGCCCAGGCCACGGCGCCCTGGTCGGCGCGGACCTGGCAGGAGCAGCTGACGCACCTGGGCAAGGCGCAGGCCACGGTCGTCCCGCTGACCACCGGTTTCCGTGTCCCCGCCGCGGTCATGGAGCTGGCCAACCGGCTGGTGGGCGCCCTCGGCGTGGATGTGCCGCCGGCCCGCTCGCTGCGTCACGACGGCGAGTTGACGGTCAGCGCGGTCGACGATCTGGCGGCCGCCACCGTGTCCGCCGTCCGCGCGGCCCTCGACCGCGAAGGCTCGGTCGCCGTCATCGCCGCCGACGACGCGGTGGCCGCCACCTCGGCGGCCCTGCGCAAGGCGGGCATCGAGACGGCGACCGCCGAGGAGGTCGGCACGGCCGCCCGGGTGACCGTGCTGCCCGCGACGGTCGTCAAGGGCCTCGAGTACGACCATGTCGTCGTGGTGGAGCCGGCCGCGATCGTCGAGTCCGAGCCGCGCGGGCTGCACCGGCTGTACGTCGTGGTGACGCGTGCGGTGTCCCGGCTCGATGTCCTGCACGCCCGGCCGCTGCCGGAGCCGCTCATCGCCTGACGGTGCGGACGTGTCCGAGATGTGCGGCCCGGGACTCTCCCCGGGCCGCATCTTCTTTACGACCATTTGAAGAACACCAAGTCGGAAAATTGCCCTCGATTTCGAAGTTGGCTGAATTGTCGTTCCCGACGGTCGCACTTGCGCCAAATCGCTGTGGCGATCATCACTGAACGTTCCGCGGACTCCCTGAAGTTGCAGGATGGCTGAAGACATACCGAAGCCTCGGCACCATAGGGAGCATCCTGCGGATGTCCATCGTCGGACGGGACATACAACTCACCCAATTGCATGACCTGCTGACCGCACGCGACCGCGGAGCGGGTCCGATCGCCCTGGTCAGTGGCCCTGCGGCGGTCGGCAAGACCGCCCTCCTCCACGAATTCACCCAGCGCGCGGCGAAATCCGGTTCCCTCATCCTGAGAGCGGCGTGCTCACCGAGGGAACGCTCCAACGCATGGGGGGTCGTCCACCAACTCCTGTGGCGCACAGGGCGATTCAAAGGAGCCTCACAGCGCACCAGTGACACTCTCGCAGCCGTCGGCCGGAGCCTTGCGGCGGTCACCCGGGCGCCGGAAGGCGAACTCGACAAGTCGATGGACGAATTCTGCGCCGCCGTCATGGAATTGGCCGACGACCACCCCCTCGTCCTCGCCGTCGACGACATTCACGAGGCCGACCCCGAGTCGCTGGGCTGCCTCGGCCATCTCGCCCGCCGCATGGTCGCCTCCCGCGTCCTGGCGGTGTTCACCGACCGGCCGCAGGCCCTGCCTCCGTACTCTGCCGCGCGTGCCGAGTTCGCCCGGCAGCCCGGCTTCCACCAGCTCCGGGTCGGCCCGCTGACCAAGGACGACGTCCGGCTCCTGCTCACCGACCGGCTGGGCGTGCCGGCCGACGAAGCCGGCGCCGAGGAGTTCCACGCTGCGAGCGGGGGCAGCCCGCTGCTGACGCAGGCGCTGATCGAGGACACGCGCAACGCCCTGCACGGCGCGGACACGGCCGCATTACGTCCGGTCGCCGGGGAGGTGTTCGACTCCGCGGTGGTCGACTGTGTCCACCGGGTCAGCGCACCCGCAGCCGATCTCGCCCGGCACCTGGCGGTGCTGGGACCGGACGCCCTGACGGTGCTGCTCGACCGGAACCGCACCAACCCGCCCACCCGGCACCTTCAGGAGCTGACCCAGGCCGGCCTGCTGGCGGGCCCGGGCTTCCGCCACCCGAGGATGCACACGGTGCTGGGCAGCGAGGTCTCCGCCGAGGAACGGGCCCGTCTGCACGGGCGTGCCGCCGTTCTGCTGCACGACAACGGCGCGCATCCGGCCACGGTGGCCGAACACATCGTGGCGGCGGGAGGTGTCGCGGAATCCTGGGCGCCCCCACTGCTCCGGGAAGCCGCGGCCGAGGCGCTCGCCCACGACGAGTTCCCCAAGGCGATGCGGCTGTTCGACCTGGCCCACGCCATCTGCCCGGACGGACCGCTGCGGGCGTCCATCCTGTTCCAGCGCACACTGTCCGCCTGGCAGGTCGACCCGACCAAGGCCATGCGCCGGCTCCCGGAACTCAAGGAGGCTCTCGAGGCCGGGCATCTCACAGCCACCTCGGGTGCGATGTCCCTGATCAAGAACCTGGTCTGGCACGGCTATGTGGACGAGGCCGCGGAGGTGCTGCAGCTGGTCGACCGGCAGCTGGCCGACGACCCGGGCGAGCAGGGCGTGGCCGAGGTCCGGGCTCTGCAGCGGTGGCTGTCCGTGCTGTGCCCGCCGTTCCACCGGCGCATGTTCGGCGATGTTTCCCCCGACATCGCCGACGAGATCGCCCCCGCGGCAATCGCCGCGCAGCCGCGCCTGCAGGCGGCCACCGCCCTGTCCGTCGTCCTGCGGGGCGGTGAACCCGAGCCGGCGGTGGTCGGCGCCGCCCACGTGCTGGAGATGTCCAGTCTGACCCCGACCCTGGAGACCATCCCGCTGGCGCTGATGACTCTGTTCTACGCCGACCGCACGGAGCAGGTCGACGCGTGGTGCACGTCGCTGCTGGAAGCGGCCCGCGAGCGGAACATCCCGACCTGGGACGCGCTGCTGTCCTCCCTGCGGGCGGCGAACCTCATCAGGCAGGGCCGGCTGCTGGAGGCCGAGAAGCACAGCGACCTGGCCCTGTCCCGGATGTCGTCACGGGGCTGGGGTCTGAGCATCGGCCTGCCGCTGGCGAGTTCGGTGTACGCGCTGACCGCGATGGGCCGCTACGACGAGGCGCGGGCCCGGCTCAGCCGGCCGGTGCCCGAGGCGGTCTTCGAGACCCTCTTCGGCCAGCACTACCTGTACGCCCGAGGCCAGTTCCACCTGGCCACCGGGCGTCTTCAGGCCGCCCTCGGCGACTTCCTGGCCTGCGGCAAGGCCCTGGAGAGCTGGGGGGTGGGCGACACCACGCTCATCCCGTGGCGCACCGGGGTGGCCGAGGCCCGGCTGCGCCTGGGCGAGCCGGACCAGGCCGTCATGTACCTGCGGGAGGAATTGGCCCGGCACAAGGACCGTCCCCGGGTGCACGGCAACGCCCTGCGCCTGCTGGCCTCGACGATGGAGCCCCGGCAGCGGCTGCGGGCGCTGCGGGAGGCCGTGGACGAACTCCAGGACTCCGGCTGCGACTTGCTACTGGCACACGCCCTGGGCGATCTGGGCCGTGCCTACCATCTGCTCGGGAAGTCCAACCGGGCCCGGGTGATCGTCCGGCGTGCCTACCGGATGGCGAAGAAGTGCCATGCCGAGCCGCTCAGCCAGAACCTGCTGCCCGATGCGGAGAGGGCGGCCGAAGGCCGGGGCTGCGCCGCCGGGCACGAGGCCTCCGAGCAGGTGCACGACGTGCTGTCCGAGGCCGAGCTGCGGGTCGCCGCCCTCGCGGCGGAGGGCCACACCAACCGGGAGATCGCCCGCCGGCTGTTCATCACGGTCAGCACGGTCGAGCAGCACATGACGCGCGTCCTGCGCAAGCTCAACCTGTCCCGCCGTGACGAACTGCCGCAGGACCTGGACATCATGGGCGGTTCAGCCGCACCGGCAGTGAGTGGAGCCCGCGGATGAGCGTGCTGGTGCGCCACCGCACGTCCTCGGGGTCGACCGCGAGCCGCATGGCGGGGAACGTGTCGAGCAGCGCGCCGAACGCCACCTGCGCCTCCATCCTCGCCAGCGGCGCCCCGAGGCAGTAGTGGATGCCGTGCCCGAAGGCGACGTGGCCGCCGGTGGGCCTGCGGACGTCCAGCGTGTGCGGATCGCCGAAGCGCTCCGGATCCCGGTTGGCGGAGGCCAGTGCCAGCAGCACGAAGTCGCCGGCCGGGATCTCGGTGTCGCCGATCCGGAGGTCTTCCGTGGCACACCGGAAGGTGGCGTGCTTCAGCGGGCTCTCCAGCCGCAGGAATTCCTCCACGGCGCCGGGCAGGAGGGAGCGGTCCTGGCGCAGCGCCTCCCACTGGTCCAGGTTCCGCATCAGGTGCAGCGTGCCGTTGCCGAGGGTGTTGACGGTGGTCTCGTGGCCGCCGATGAACAGCAGGAAGGCCATCGAGACCAGTTCGGTCTCGGTGAGCCGGTCGTCGACGTCGCGGGCCGAGACCAGGGCGGCGAGCACGTCGTCGGTGGGCGTGCGGCGCTTGCGCTCGATGAGGTCGCCGAGGTACTCGATCATCGCGGTCGAGGCGGCGGCGGTCGCGGCCGGCGAATCGCCGGAGACGAGCGCCTTGGACCAGGACTTGAAGTTCTCCTGCTCCTCCAGCGGCACGCCCAGCAGCAGGCAGATCACCCGGATCGGCAGGGGGAACGCGAACGAGTCCAGCAGGTCCACCGTTTCGTCGTCCGGGAGGGCGGCGAGCAGTTCGCCGGTGATCTGCTCGATGTCCGGCCGGAGCTTCTCGATGGCGCGGCTGGTGAAGGCCTTGTTCACCAGCTTGCGCAGCCGGGTGTGGTCCGGCGGGTCCGAGTGCAGCATGTGGGTGGCGAGGGCGGAGGAGAAGGCGCCGCGCTTGTTGCGGTCCGGCTCGTTCTGCGCGAACAGCCTGTCCGTCCTGTTGAGGTCGGTGCTCAGCCGGGGATCCGCCAGCGCCGACCGCACCTCCTCGTATCCGGTGATCAGCCAGACCGGCAGTCCGCCGCACACGGGGACCCCGGGAGGCATCATCACCCGGTGCGCCGAGCCTTCGGCGTTGAGCCGTGCGTACACGGAGTGGGGGTCCTGCATGAACGCGTCGTCGAGTTCCAGAGGGGCTGAATCCTGAACCATGGGCACATCCTCGAAAATGACGGCTCCGGGCCGTTCGCGGGTCGCGCTGCAGCCTATGTACGCCCCGGGCGGGCCGAGCTGATCTGCGGCGAGAAGAGGGCGAGAAGAGGGGGTGTAGGGGCCTGATAGGGGCCGCCCGCCGGGTCTGTTCGGTCAGTCCCGGCGGGCGGCCGGAGCAGCCACCGGGCCGGGGGAGGTCACCCGGCGGCTGCTGGTCAGGGGAGTGCGGTCAGCTGCTGGGCGCCAGATCGCCTTCCGCGGCCCGTGCCTGCTCCGCGGGGGCCTGTGCGGGCTTGCGCAGATCGATGGTGATCAGCAGGCCCGCGAGGAGCGCGGCGCCCCCGGTAATGCCCGCGGCCCACAGACTCGCGACGGCGTAGCCGTGGACGGTCGCCTCGGTCACGGCCCGCTCACCGCGGCCGCCGGCCGCGATCCGGTCGGCCGTCACGCTGGTGGCGATGGCGTTGAGGAGGGCGGTCCCGATGGAGCCGCCCAGCTGTTGGGAGGTGCTCACGAAGGCCGACACCACACCCACCTCCTGCGGGGGCACGCGGTAGGTGGCGGCGCTGATGCAGGGCGAGATGACCAGTCCGACGCCGATGCCGAGCAGGATCTGGGTGGGCATCAGGGTCGAGGCGTAGGAGCTGCCGGGGGTGAGCCGGCCGAGGTTGAGCAGTCCCAGCATCGCGATGAGCAGGCCCGGCACCACCAGCAGGCGCAGCGGTACGCGGGGCACCAGCCGGGCGGCGATCTGGGTGGAGGTGATCACCGTCGCCACGGTCGCCGGCAGGATCGCCAGCCCCGTGCGCAGCGGCGAGAAGTCCATGACCACCTGCAGCTGGTAGGTGAGGATCAGGAACAGACCGAAGAGGCTGACCATGGCCAGGGCGATGGTCAGGCTGGCTCCCGCCCTGTTGCGGTCGGCGACCAGCCGCAGGGGGAGCAGCGGAGTCGGCCCCTTGGCCTGGGTGACGCCGAACGCGGCGAGCAGGACCACAGCGGCCGCGAGACAACCGAGGACGCGGGGCGAGGTCCAGCTGTGGGTGGCCGCCTGGTCGAAGGCGTAGACGAGGGCCAGCATCCCGCAGGCGGAGAGCACCGCGCCGGGGACGTCCACCCGCTGGCGGTTGGCGGGCATGGCCGGCAGCAGCAGCCAGGCCCCGGCCACCACGGCCGCACCGATCGGCACGTTGACGTAGAAGCACCAGCGCCAGTCGAGGTACTCGGTGATCACACCGCCGCTCAGCAGTCCGATGGCGCCGCCGGCGCTGGCCACCGAGCTGAAGACACCGAACGCCTTCGCGCGTTCGCGCGGTTCGGTGAAGGTGGTGGCGAGCATGGCCAGGGTCGAGGGGACGAGCAGCGCGGCGAACACGCCCTGCGCCGCGCGGGCGGCGACGAGCACCTCGGCGTTCGGGGCGCCGCCGCCCGCCACCGAGGCGGCGGCGAAGCCGATGGCCCCGGCCACGAAGGCGCGTTTGCGGCCCACGAGATCGCCGACTCGTCCGCCAAGCAGCAGCAGTGCACCGAAGGCGAGGGTATAGGCGGTCACCACCCACTGCCGGCTCGCGTCCGTCATCCCGGTGTCCTGCTGGGCCCAGGGGAGGGCGATGTTCACGATGGTCATGTCCAGCATGACCATCAGCTGGGCCAGGGCGATCACCCCCAGCCCCCACCACCGGTAGCGCACCGACCTCTCGGTGGAGGCCGCTGTTGCCTGTGCCATGTCCTGACGTCCTTCCATCACCGCGGGCGGCAGCCCGTCCGTCTTCCGCTGGCGGACACTAGAGCAGATTTCTTAACCAAGTCAATTCACAGACTCGGTCACCTGATTGCCCGGGTAAGGGATGTGCTAGGATGACCTGGTGAATGCGCCGATGGGCTTGCGGGAGCGCAAGAAACAGCGAACGCGAGAGACGATCTCCGATACGGCGATCACGCTCTTCCTGGAGCACGGGTTCGACCAGGTCTCGGTCGTCGACATCGCGGCCGTGGCCGAGGTCTCCAAACCCACGCTGTTCAAGTACTTCCCCACCAAGGAAGACCTGGTCGTCCACCGGTTTGCCGACCACCAGACGGTGAGCAGCACCGTCGTGGCGGAGCGGCCGCCGGGGGTGTCCGCGATCGACGCCCTGCACCAGCACTTCCTGGACGGGCTGGCGGCCCGGGACCCCATCACGGGGCTCAACGACGACGAAGGCGTCCTGGCCTTCCACCACCTCGTCTACTCCACGCCGAGTCTGGTGGCACGCGTCAGCCAGTACCTGGCCCAGGCCGAGGAGGCGCTGGCCCGGACCCTGGTCGACGCGCTCGACTCGGACCGCGAGATCACAGCCGCCCTGCTGGCCGGCCAGGTGATCGCCACGGAGCGCATCCTGGCGTCGGTGAACTGGCAGCGCATCGTCGCCGGCCGGTCCGCGGACGAGGTCTACCCCGAGGCGGTGGCCGACGCCGACCACGCCTACGCCCTGCTGCGCCACGGCCTGGCCGGGGTCGCCCCCAAGAAGTGAGAACAACGACGACGGCGCCGCCTCCGAAGAGGCGGCGCCGTCGTCGTGCTGTCGTCGTGCGCCGGATCAGCCGGCCGGGTCCGCCGGCTCCGCCGGGCCGTGGCCGGGCTCCTGCCGGGGCAGGTTGTTGTGCCGCTCGATGTAGTCGGCCAGCCGGTCCATGCTGTCCGTGCCGCGCTCCCGGAAGGCCCTCGCCTGGGAGGCCATGTCGGCCGGGGACTTGTTCTGGCCGAGCTTGTACACGCCGTCGATGCGCCCGATCGGGATCTCGAACCCCTGGATGAGCCGGAGGTACTCGTCGAACAGTGCACTCGCCCGGCGCGGCAGCGACCAGGGCTGCTTCGGCGCGAGCCGGCTTTCCTGATCCTCGATCAGGTCGTCCAGCTGGCGCATGGTGCGCACCTCGTCCAGCAGCCGCGGCCGTCCCGTGACGTGCACGGCCGCATAGGCCCAGGTGGGGAAGTGCGGCTGGGAGGCGTAGTGGTCGGGCGAGATGTAGGCGCTGGGACCCAGGAATGCCACCACCACCTCGACATTGTCGGCGAGCGCCTCACAGATCGGATTGCCCCGCGAGAGGTGCCCGCGCAGCTTGCCGTAGGGCCAGGCGTGCCGGTCGAGCACGAACGGGATGTGGACGGCGGCGGGCCGGCCCTCCACCGACAGCGCCATCAGGCCCAGCGGGTACTCCTCGATGAGGTCCCACTGCGTCTCGAGGTCCGGCGGCCGGAAGTAGTCGGGGCGGTAGACCATCTGCATTCTCCTTTCCGTGTGGGGGTCTGATCAGGCGGTGGTGGCGGACACCGCGCCGCCGAGCAGCGAACCGAGGTAACCGAGCACCGCCGCGCTGTCCCCCGCCGGCGCGGTGAGCCCGATGTAGCCGTCCGGGCGGACGAGGACCAGCGTGTCGGCGCCGAGTCCGTAGGCCGCCGGCCGTTCGCCGAGCAGGCAGGTCCTCAGGTCGTCCGGGCCCGCGGCCGCCACCTCGCGCAGCGCCGCCTCGCAGCCGGCTCCGAAGCCGAGCAGCGTGAAGTGCGGGCCGCGGAACACGTCGAACAGCCGGACGAGCTGGCCGGCCATGTCCAGACACACCGAGTCCGGGGCGCGGTCGCCGGCCTGTACGCCGCCGGTGTCGGTGAGCGTCGCACGGCTGAGCGAACTGGCCCGGTACTCCAGCCCGAGCTGCAGTGTCTCCTGGGTCAGGCCGGCCTCGGCGCCGCCGAGGCCGCCGGTCATCTCCTCGTACACGCTCCTGGTGCTGGCGACGCTGGTGTCCAGCGTCCAGCGCGCCACGGGGAGCCGCTCCTCCTGGTAGGTGTCGAGCAGCTCCGGTGCCGCCCCGGCGAGGACGAGCGCGAGCTTCCAGCCGAGGTTGTAGGCGTCTTGGACGCCCGTGTTGGCGCCCAGGGCCCCGAGCACGGGGTGGACGTGCGCGGCGTCCCCGGCGAGGAACACCCGGTCCACCCGCAGCCGGTCGGCCATCCGCACGTTGATCCGCGAGGTCGACAGCCAGGTCGCGTCGTGGACCCGGATCGGCATCCCCGTGGCCCGGTCGACGGCCTGCTGGAGGGCTTCCACCGACGGCTCCATGGGCCGACCGTCCGCGTCGACGGGTGGTGTGGCCTGGATCTGCCAGGAGCGCGTGCCGCTGAGCGGGCACAGCATGACCACGCCGAGGTCGAGGTCCAGCCACTGGTACCAGGCGTCGGGAGCCAGCCCGTCGACCTCGACGTCCCCGACGATCAGCTGCTTCTCCGGCTCGGTGAAACCCTCGAAGGAGATGCCGAGCCGCTTGCGGACCAGGCTGCGGCCGCCGTCGCACCCGACGAGATACGCGGCTGACACCTGCTCGGTGCCCTGCGCGGTGGCCAGGGTGGCGGTCACCCGGTTCGCGTCCGTCTGGTCGAACCCGACCAGTTCGGTGCCCAGTTCCACGGCGACCCCGTAGTCGGCGAGCCGCTCCCGGAGGATCTCCTCGACCCGCGACTGCGGCATGAAGTGCAGCCGGCGGAACGGCTCGCCCTGGGTGGGCGCGTTGTCGAGGTACGGGATCGTCTCGTTGATCAGCCGGTCACGGCGGTAGCGCCGGAACGGAAGCCGCTGCGTACCGGACGCCAGGACCTTGTCGATGACCCCGAGGTCGTAGAACACCTCCAGGGTCCGGGGCTGAATGCCGGCCTTGCCGCGCGAGGCGGTCGTGAAGCTCTGCTCCTTGTCGATGATCCGCACCGGTACGCCCCGGCGGGCCAGTTCGAGCCCGAGGGTCAGACCGGTCGGGCCGGCCCCGCTGATCAGCACGCTGACGCTTTCCATACAACCCGTCACTTCGTCGTTGGGTGGGCAATTGCCCAGGTCAGGCTGCACGGTATGAAGGGCTCCGGCCTCCGGCTAACCCCTAGGGATCCCCTAGGGTCAGGTGATCCCGACGGCGAACAGCCGCGGCAGTTCGTAGGGGTGTCGGGTCGGCGACGGTTCGAACACGACGAGCAGCGATGGGACCTCTAGTTCCTATTCGACGGATGGAACAGATCATCGTCGGGCAGTCCCTCGCCCCCCGTCGGCACTCCTGCAAGCGTCACGTCGGCATGCGCCGCGCCTTCAGCCGCCCCAACGCGCCGCCGTCTGGAAGCTGCTCGACAGTTCACGCTGCCTCAACGGCCGCAAGCGGACTTGGCCATGAGGGCTGAACGGCGTTTGTCTGCAGATCGCCATTGGCGTGCCACTGATCCGCGCGTCATAGATGCCAAGCATCTGCTTCTGCACGCGACCTCACTGGGAACCGACTGATCCCTCCCGGGACAGCGAAAATCAACGGGTACACGACCTTCATCGGAGCAATAAGCGGACTGCGGAATCCGCACCCCATGGCCAAGAAGGCGCCCACGAGCGCGACGAAGCACATGAGATGCTGGTCGTCACGAGTTTCCTCATACGTCGACTCGACCGAGCGGAAGCTCGGCTCGCAGTCAAGCCAAGCAAAGCATGATCTTGCGGGGCGCGGATGACTGTCTTGATGCGCTTCCCGCCCTCGACGTACTCGCCTGCGGAGTACGCCGTCGCCGTGTGCTGACCGGTTTTCAGGGGACAGGTCCGCCGCGGACGGTCCCGGGCCTTCTTTTCCGCATAGAGATCTGCGTGAGGCACTCGATCGCGTCGTCCTGGGGGCTGTATCCGTTTCCTCGCGTTGCGCCCCGAAAGCGTCCCAAACGGATGATGTACGGGTTCGGGCATCGGATCGGCTCAGCGCAGTCGCAGTCCTTGAGGGAGGATCCCGTGGCGCGGGCGAGCTGTCTCCCCGTGTAACGACTTTCCGATACGAAGTCAGATACATGCCTGAATGCCACCGTGACGGTCATCGGGTCAGCAAGCCGGGACACCTCCACGTCCGATGCTGACCGTTTGCTGACGCAGGCGACCCTGTCACGCCCTTGACCTGCACAAATACCTGAACGCTAGATCTTGGACTTGAACATGGTACGAAACACGGAGAAACTCCCGATTTGTCTGCTCCCTGCCCGCTTTTCCAGGTCAAGGGCGGTCTCCGGAGCGTACAACGATCCGCATGTTCGGTCAGCTGTCCCCAGGTGTTTCAGGGCTCACACTGACCCATTGCTGACTTTCGTGACGCGTCATCAGGCGGGCTGCGCGGCCGCGGGTGGTCACGGTCGCGAGGGCTCGACCGGGTACCTCGGCGACGGCAGTGCCCCAGCCACGGTGCCCGTGTTCTGCCGTCTCGCTTCCGGACCACTCAGTTCCCCCGCCCCGGTACCTGAGGAGTAGCCCACCCTTGAGAGGAGTAGCCCACCCTTGATACGGCCACGGCGGCCGGCATCGATTCCGCCGTCCTCGGCCGTCTGATGGGCCACGACGCGTTCGTCCACCAATGCCCTGGCAGGTGCCGGCACGGTGCTGACCATGTGTCAGGTCCCACCGTTCCAGGACGAGTAATCTGCACGAGTGAGCGCCAGGCCGTCGCCGACGTCGCCGCGTCCGCTGCCGAGTTGATCCGGCGCGCGGCCCTTTTCCTGAAGCTGAAGACCTGGAAGGGCAAATCTCGGACCGCTCGGCTCCGCACCGCCGTCCCCGATACCGGCAAGACGTGCTGAGTCCTGCCGGGGAGGCGATCAGCCCTGGTGGAGCAGGAGCCACCGGCTATTGAGGCGGCTACGGTTCTCCGTACATGACGGACTGTCCAACCGTTCCGAACGAGGCCTCCTGAGGCGGAGCCCCTGCGGCCGCGCACCCCTGCGCCCCCGCACACCCCGCACTCGGACGCGCACGCGCACCCACTCACGACAAAGGCCCCCGGGGCGGACACCATCCGGGGGCCTTCAGGTCAATGTCGGATCAGGATCAGACGTGCTCGACGACCGCCGGCTGCGCAGAGGCACCCTCAGTGTCGGGCCCCGTCCCCCGCAGCGTGACCTCCTTCACGAACACCGCCGCCACCAGCGCGACCGCGGCCACCACGGCCCCGAGCAGGAACGCCGAGTGCGTACCGGCGGACACCGCGTACTGGTACGCCTCCCGCGCCGCCTCCGGCAGCTTCGCCAGGCTCGCCGCGTCCAGCTGCGCCGACTGCTCGGTGACCTTCGACCCCAGCGCCCCGGCCCGCTCGGCCATGACGTCCTGGACCCGGCTGTTGAACAGCGCGCCCATGATCGCGACGCCGAAGGAGGAGCCGAGCGTACGGAACAGGGTGCTGGACGAGGATGCGACGCCCATGTCCTTCATCTCGACGCTGTTCTGCGCGACCAGCATGGTGACCTGCATCAGGCAGCCCATGCCCAGCCCGACGACCGCCATGAAGACGCCGGACGTGACCCGCGAGGTCCCGGTGTCCATCGTGGACAGCAGGTACAGCCCGACGATCATCAGGACACTGCCGACGACCGGGAACACCTTGTACCTGCCGGTGTTCGTGGTCACCCGCCCCGCCAGCATCGAGGTCACCAGCATCGCGCCGAGCATCGGCAGCAGCAGCAACCCGGAGTTGGTCGCGGACGCCCCCTGCACGGACTGCTGGTACAGCGGCAGGTACAGCGTCGCCCCGAACATCACGAAGCCGGTGATGAAGCCGATGACCGACATCAGCGTGAAGTTCCGGCTGCGGAAGATGTGCAGCGGCACCACTGGCTCCGCGGCTTTGGTCTGCCAGTACACGAACCCGGCGAGCGCGGCGACACCGATGCCGATCAACTCCATGATCCGCGCGGACGTCCAGGCGTACTCCGTGCCGCCCCAGGTGGTCACCAGCACGATCGCGGTGATCCCCACGGTCAGCAGCACGACGCCGAGGTAGTCGATACCCGCCTTGGCCCGCTTCTTCGGCAGGCGCAGCACCACACTGATCAGACCCAGCGCAACGAGACCGAGCGGCAGGTTGATGTAGAACGCCCAGCGCCAGCCCCAGTTGTCGGTGATGGTGCCACCGACCAGCGGCCCGCCGATCATCGCGAGCGCCATGACGCCGGCCATCATGCCCTGGTACCTTCCACGCTCCCGCGGCGGAATCAGATCACCGATGATTGCCATGACCCCGACCATCAGACCGCCGGCGCCGAGACCCTGCACGGCACGGAAGCCGATGAGCTGGCCCATGTCCTGGGCCATGCCGCTGAGCGCGGAGCCGATCAGGAAGATCACGATCGAGCTCAGGAAGACGCCCTTGCGGCCGTACATGTCACCGAGCTTGCCCCACAGCGGGGTGGAGGCGGCGGTGGCGAGGGTGTACGCGGTGACGACCCACGACAGGTGTTCGAGCCCGCCCAGTTCACTCACGATCGTCGGCATCGCCGTACCGATGATCATATTGTCGAGCATCGCGAGCATCATCGCGATCATGAGTGCGAAGAGCACGAGCCGAGTACTCCTGGGCTGTTTCCCCGTTTCCGGCTCGACCGTGTCGACCGTCTGTGTGTCCGCCATTGTTTCCTCTCTCCCGGGACTGCGGCCCTGATCTGCCCGTTGTCCTGCCGAATCGCTCTCACCCAGCCACTTACTTGCCGCCCGGCAAGTTGACTACACTCGGGAAGGTAGACCCGTAACTAGCCGGGCGTCAAGTAAGCTATCTAGTCGGGCGGCAAGTAAGTTCGCAGGAGGCGTGAGGAGCGCGACAATGGGCGGCACGATGGACGACACCAAGCGGCAGCGGCGCGGAAACACCCGCCAGCGCATCCAGGACGTGGCGCTCGAACTCTTCGCCGAGCAGGGCTACGAGAAGACCTCGCTGCGCGAGATCGCCGAGCGCCTCGAGGTCACGAAGGCGGCGCTCTACTACCACTTCAAGACGAAGGAGGAGATCCTCGTCAGCGTCTACGAGGATCTGACCCAGCCGATCGTGGAACTGATCGAGTGGGGCAAACGGCAACCGCAGTCCCTGGAGACGAAGCAGGAGATCCTCCGCCGCTACCACGACGCCCTGGTCGAGGCGGCCCCGTTCTTCCGCTTCATGCAGGAGAACCAGGCAACGGTGAAGGAACTACGCATCGGCGAGATGTTCCGCAACCGCATGCTGGGTATGCGCGACATCCTCATCGACCCGGACGCCGCCCTGATCGATCAGGTCCGCTGCGTCAGCGCGGTGTTCACGATGCACGCCGGTATGTTCGCCCTCAGCGACCTCCCGGGCACCGAAGAGGAGAAGCGGAAGGCGGTCCTCGAAGTCGCGACCACCCTGATCACCGAGGCACACCAGGGCACGAACGCGTCCTAGAGGTGTCCGGACGGACCTCTCAAGGATGTTCCGCGAGCGGCGGTCGGTTTCCTGGCTCTCAAGAGTGGGTTGTCCGGTTCCAGGTCCTGTAGTTCGCCGCCTGTGCGGTGTGCTGGTGGACGTGGGCGGCGGCCTGCGTAGCCGAGCGACCTGTCGGATGCAGCCTGGGGAGCTGATCCGGCCGGTCGTCACCGCCTGGAAGGCGAGACAGCCCTCGGTCTGCGGGCACGCGGGGCAGTACGAGATGCGGGAGACCGTGAACGCGATCCGGTGTCAGGCCCGCACCGATCGCCAGTGGCGATTCCTGCCGCACGATCTGCCACTGACGAGCCGGCCGCACACGGAAGCCGGGTGCACTCGTCGATCGCGGTGAACTGGAAATATTTGATTCGACCGCCGCGCCGTCCCTGCGGCATCGAAGCAAGCGGTCAGATGAAGTTCACATCGGTCCGGACGCGGTGGCCGGGCAGTTGCGTCGCCATGCGTCCGTCATGTGCGGCGGGTAGCGAGGCCGAGTTCAGTGGCCTGTGCCACCGTGGCGCTGCCTGGCTCGCGGCAGAGTCACGATTCTCCTTGCAGGTCGGGGAAGAGGGCGCGGGTGCGACGAAGGTCAGGTGTGACGAAGACTCCGTCGGCTGTGACCAGGTCCGTAGCGGGGTCCTCCTGGGTGGTGATCGACCCGGTCACGAAAATCTTGCGGTCGTCTGTGCCGGTGACTCGACCGAGGATCCTCAGCGGTGTTTCCAGCGACACCGGCCGGTGGTAGCGCATCTGAAGGGAGACGGTCAGGCCGGGCATTCCGGCAGCTGTGCAGGCGCGGCCCATGACCTCGTCCAGGAGCATGGCGCTCATGCCGCCGTGGCCGTACCCGGGCGGGCCTTCGTGGGCGATGCCCAGCGTGCAGTGACCGATCAGGCCGTCCGAAGTGGGCGTTACGTGCACGGGCGGGGCCAGCGGGCTGCCGGCCCCGGTGACAGGGCTGTACATCCGTGCCCCCGCCGGGAACTCGTCCACGTCGGGAATCTCCGCACGCGCGCGCCGTCGCCCCGTCAGCTGACCGGTGACGTGACGGACGCCGTCTGCCACACGGTGGAGTGTGTCCGGGGAGGCGGCGGTTCGAACCGTGGCTTCCACCAGGGCGCGCAGTTCGTGTCCGAGGCGGGTGATGGCCGCCTTCTGGTACTCCAGGTCCTCGGCTGTCGCTCGTGCGCGCGGGTCGGTGCGGGAGGTGTGCATCGGGTTTCTGGGTGCGGTGGGGTGGCGGGGCGAGGGCTGGGCGAGGTCAGTCATCGGCCCGGACGAAGACGGGCTTGAGATGCTTCTCCGGCAGCGCGGTCGGCAGGTCCTCCCAGTCGATGACATGGGAGACGACCCTCTCGGGGACGACCTTGCCCGAGGCGGCGAGCTCGAGGGCGTCGGGGATGTGAGCGCGTACGCTGTCGCGGGCGATGCGCAGGGTGACGCCGGTGAGGTACATGTCGAGCAGGGGCAGTTCGCCGGGGCGGAAGTGATTGCCTGCCGATTCGCAGATCCCTTCCGGGGCCAGGCACTTGACGGCCAGGGCGAGCTGGTCGACACGGCCAGTGGCCTCGACGGCGATGTCGTAGCTCTGCGGGATCGGCTCCAGGGCTTCGGCCGTGGAGGCGCCGTACCCCCTGGCGATCGCACGGTGTTCGGGCTCCGGATCGACGTAGAGCACCTCGGAGGCGCCGAGGGCGCGGGCGATGTCGCAGACGTACAGGCCGATGCTGCCGCGGGCGACGACCAGCACCCGCGCTCCGGGGCGGGCCTTGAGGCGGGGGGCGACCAGGCGCCAGGCCAGGGACCAGTTGTCGCTGGCGGAGGCCATGGCGACCGGGTCGAGGCCGGTGGGCAGGGGTACGAGCATGGCGTCGGCGTAGGGCACACGGACCAGGTCGGAGAAGAGTCCGCCCCATGTGCCGCCGATGGGGGCGCCGTACATCGCCATGTACGGCACGGACTCGCAGTGGGCGGTCAGCCCGGCCCGGCAACGGTCGCAGGTGCCGCAGTTGATGGACCAGGGAACGACGACGAGCTCGCCGGGAGTTACGGCAGTGACGGAATCGCCGGTCTCGACGACCCTGGCGACGCACTCGTGGCCGAGGGCGAAGGGCGGGTCGATGAAACCATGGCCGGCGAGGATGGACGAGTCGACGTCACAGGGGGTGGCGGCGACCGGAGCGACGATCGCCTCCCCGTCCGACTGGAGCTTGGGGTCGGGCGCCTCGCGCCACTCGACGGTGCGCTTGGCGACGTAGGTCAGTTCACGCATCGGCGCGCTGCTCCTTCGCCAGAGCCACCAGGTCGGCGTACCGGATGACCGACCCGCCGGCGCCCCAGGTGCCGTCGGGCTGCTCGTACACCAGCACCCACACCCGCAGGGCGTCGTCCGAGGCCAGACCGGCGGCGGCGAGAACAGTCTTCGTCGCCTCCTCGACCAGACCGGCCTTGCGGCGCTCGGAGAGGGCGCCCTGCGGGACGGTGACCTCCACCAGGAAGCGCGGTGCGCCGTCCTCGGCTGTGGTCTGGGCGCCCTGCGGCAGTTCGACCAGGTAGCTCCAGGCCTGGGCGCGGAAGAAGGGTGTGTCAGGCGCACCCTCCCAGCGCAGCAGCACCGCGGCAAGGTCTCGCTGGACGCTGCTGCGGCCCTGTTCGGTCAGGGCGCCGGCCGGGGCCGTGAGCCGGATCATCGGCATGGACATACCTCTCTTCGTTTCGTGCGACGGCATGCGTCTATGACGGTCGTCATAGACGGCGACCACGCTAGACTATGACGGTCGTTATATCCAGTGGGGTCAGAAGGGATCACGTACGTGACCAAGTCCAGCCCGTCAGCGCGCGAGCGGATCGTGGCCGGTGCGGCCGACATGATCAGCCGGCGCGGCCTGAACGCGACGAGCATCCGTGAGACGGCCAAGCACGCCAGGGCCCCGCTCGGGTCGACGTACCACTACTTCCCCGAGGGCAAGCAGCAACTGGCCACCGAGGCCGTCCGTTTCACAGGTGAGTGGACCGCGCGCAGCCTGCGCAAGGAGCTGGCGGCGGGGCCGGTCGCCGGCCTGCGGGCCTTCCTCGCCCTGTGGCGCAAGATCGTCGTCGACAGCGACTTCCGGGCCGGCTGCCCCGTACTCGCCGTCTCCATCGAGGAACCTCCCACCGACGAGACACCCGCCGCCCTCACGGCCGCCGCCGACGTCTTCACCACATGGGAGAGCCTGCTCGCCGACTCGTTGCGCGAGCACGGCGCCGAGTCCGACCAGGCGGCTCAGATCGCCACGCTCATCGTCGCGGCCATCGAGGGGACCGTGGCGATGTGCCGCGCCAAGCGCAGCACCCAGCCCCTCGACCACACCGCGGAACAGTTGCAGGCGCTCATCCTCGCCACGATCAAGGACTGAGCCGGGCCGCGCTCGACGTCTCGGACTTCAGACGCCCAGCGCGGCGCGGACCGCCTTGGCTCTCTCCTCGGTGAAAACCCCACTCTGCAGCAGCGGCAGGATCGACAGCACACCCCCGGACGAGCCCCAGCTGCCCTCGTCGATCACCCGGAAGTTGACCCACCACGCCGGCGCCGGCTTCTCCAACCCACAGGCCGCCGCCAGCGCGGCCAGGACACGCTCAATGACCTCGGCCCGCACCTCCGGCTGCCAGGCGGCATCCATGACCGCGAGGTCGATCACCATCACGTCAGGTTCCGGGCCGGCGTCCGCCAGCAGCCGACCGCCGATGGCCATCATGTCCCGCTCGCGCTCGACGAAGTGCACCTGGAACCCAGGCCGGGCGGCCGGAGCGTGCTGCCCCACCTCGGGCACCAGCACCGCGTCGGTCAGCGTCTCGGCCAGCTCACGGCGCTGCTCAAGGCTCAGGCGCCCCTTCGGCGCGTTCACGGTGATGATGGTCACGACACCCTCCTATGACAGTCGTTATAGACAGCGGCAGGTTACACCCCTCTATAACGACTGTCATATCGAGCTTTGCCTTACGGGTTCACGGGCGCGGCAGTCGGCCGACCGCTGCCGCGCCGCGCGTCCGGCCCATGTCTGGGATGCGGCCGCCGCGACCCGGCATACGTCGGCACTCAGCCGCTGCGAACCTGCACGCCTGCCAGGCCCTCGAGACGCTCGTGCGCGGCATGCGGCTGGAGGCCGTTTGGTAGGCCGTTTGGTAGGCCGTCACTGTTTCGGCCTGGTCAGCGTTGATCAAGCTCAGACAGCTGGACTCGATGCCGCTAAGGCTCGGGTGCTGCCAGCCGGGTCAGGGCCAGGCCCGCGAGGAGTGCGGCTCCGACCGGGAGGGCGGCGTCGTCGAAGCGGGCATAGGGCTGACCGGTGACAGCGTGTGGCTCACGTCAGACCACCGTGTGCCCCACGGTGCCGTCAGCACCTGTCCGTTCACCTCTGTTGGGGTATCCACACTCGCATGGCGCCGTTGCTGCGGTTCGCCCAGGCGTAATAGGGCACGGCGGTCAGCTCGACGGACCGGTCGGCGAGTCCTGTGGGAGCGACGTCCGTGAGATACGGCCACCAACCGGTCTCGTCCGGCGCGAGACGTCGACCGGAGGCGACGATGGTGGTGACGCCGCCCAGCAGGTCGGGGCGTTCGCGCACGGTGGGAGCCTTCGAGGAGTCGAGGACGACATCGTCGAGGCCACCAGCATTGTCGGCTTCCTCCAGGCAGTACACCAACGGCCCGCGCTCCACTGCCACGCAGCCGCGCACGGCATCGACATATGGGTGTGGGTGGGTCAGGCGCACCGGCAGGGCCAGCTCGAGCCGGACGGTGTCGCCTGGCCGGAAGGTCCGGGTGATGCGCAGCCAGCCGCGCTCCGGCTGTTCCTGTCCGGGCTCTTCGTTCACGGCCAGCCGGAACTGTGCGCACCACGCGGGAAGCCGAAGGGAAAGCGTGCGCTCCCCTGCAGGAGCGTCGTCGACGGTCACGGTCACCGTGCCGTGCCACGGGTACTCGGTAGCCACGCGGACCGCGAAGCCGTCCCCCGCGTACTCGCCGGTGGCGTACTGGTGCAGGTGCAGACCGCTGTCGTCGACGCTCGAGAAGTAGTGCGGGAGGCCGGCCAGCAGGCGCATCGCGTTGGGCGGGCAGCAGGCACAGCGGAACCAGGGCGTGCGCTGCGAGGTCTGGTCGCCGGGGCGCTCGTGCGGACGAGCACGCCGCTGCAGCGGATTCACGTACAGCCAGGTACGCCCGTCCAGTCCCACGCCACCGAGGAAACCGTTGTACAGGGTGCGTTCGATGAGGTCCGAGTAGCGCGCCTCGCCGGTGAGCAGTGCCATCCGCCAGCTGAAGTGAACCGAGGCGATGGCAGCACAGGTCTCGGTGTACGCGCGGTCGGAGGGAAGCTCGTACGCGTCCCCGAAGGACTCCCAGTCGTGCCGCGAGCCCATCCCTCCGGTGAGGTACGTCTTCGTGGAGACCGCATCGGTCCACAGTCGCTCCAGCGCCTGCCGGAGCCGGCCGTCGCCCGTCTCGGTCGCCAGATCGGCGGCTCCCGCGAGGAGGTAGAGCTGGCGTACGGAGTGCCCGGTCACCTCCTGGGCCTCGCGGATCGGGGTGTGGTCCTGCCAGTACTCGGGCCCCGGGTCCCGGTCATGGCCGCGGTCGGCGCCCGAAGCCAGAACACCGTGGCCGCGCCGTTCCAGGAAATAGCGGGCCAGTTCCAGATACCGCTGGTCGTCGGTGGTGCGGGAGAGCTCGACGAGCGCCGTTTCCACCTCGGGATGGCCGCACACCCCCTCCACCTGCTTGCCAGGACCGAAGACGGACTCGATGTGGTCGGCGAACCTGCCCGCCACGTCCAGCAGGTCGCGGCTTCCAGTAGCCCGGTGATGGGCCACTGCAGCCTGCATCAGGTGGCCCGCACAGTACAGTTCGTGCCCCCAGCCGAGTTCGGTCCACGGCTCACCGCCGCCGAGCTGGTAGTACGTCTGGAGATAACCGCTTTCCATCTGGGCGGCCGCAACGAGCCGGACGATCCGTGCGACTTCGTCGACGAGGCCGGACTCCGGTGTGTCGGCCAGCTGCCAGCAGGCCGCTTCCAGCCACTTGTAGACGTCGGAATCCTGGAACTGGAAGTCCCCCGAGAACGCGCGCGCCGTTCCCGCGTCTGCGGCTGCTCGCAGGTTGGCGAGGTTCCCGGCTTCTTCGAGCCGCTCGGGACCTTCCAGGATCGACACTTCGGCGTTGGTCCGGCGACGCGTCGCCCAGAAGCCGTCCGTGATGCGCGCGACCAAGGCGGGCCGGTGCACCGCGGCTGAGTTCGCGCTGGGGAGGACCGGTCCGGTGCGTGGCGTGTGCAGCTGAGCCTCCGAAGGGCGAGAGATGTAGAAAACGCTTACCGGTCACGCTAAGGGAACGCCGTGCACCCACACAAGAGAGGCGACTCCGCCCTCGAACGGACAACCTTGAGCACATGTGCGAAACGTGCAGGACAGAGGCCTGAACTGTCGATGACAGCCAGGAAGCGTTCGCCGCCGGTCAGGGTGCGTTCGCTTTCGAGCAGCTCTTGGGCATGCCAAACCATTGACGCTGATCCTCGCCGACCCTAACTTTTAGAAACCGATTTCTGAAACCGAGCCGAAGCCACGCCTGCCGCTGTTGCCCATCGCGCGCCGCCTACTGCCCTTTGCCCGCTGCCCGTTGGCCGCCAAGAAGGAGATCCGTCATGCCCGCAGCACCCTTGAGCCGCCGTCACTTCGTCCAGTTGGCCGGCGCCGGCACTGCCGCCGCTGCCACGAGCAGCTGGCTCTGGCAGTCCGCGCCGGCCGCGTACGCGGCGGAGTCCGCGGAGGACGGGCGGGCGGACAGGCAGGCCGGTCTGGTCGACCAACTGGCCCTCGGCGACGAGGAGTCGGAGTCCGCTCATGGCTTCACCTCCGACGGCAGCAGGATTGTCACCGACGACAACGATGTCAGAGGCAGAGTCGCCACTCCCCTCGCCCCGGTCGGCGTCAGAGGCGGCGAGCTCCGGTTCACGATGAAGACCGACCCGGCGGCCCAGAACTACCTCACGCTCAAGCTCTGGGGCGGCGACTCCTCGCCTTACAGCACCCTCGCCTACCTCAACGGCGAGCAGATCGGCTTCCGCCGCAACTCCGATTACCAGCCGCTCAGTTTCGGCTTCTCCAAGCCAGCGCCCGGCCGATTCACCTACCAGACCACGATGCTGCCGCTGGAGATGACCGCGGGCCGGGAGCAGGTGGAGATCACCCTCCGTACCTACCAGAGCAGTTACAAGGGTACGGTCACCGCCGACTCCCGCACCTACTACAGCGTGTACACCCACACCGCCGCACACCTCGACGAGTTCGGCGCGGACCTCCCCGGCTACACGCCGCCCGCCGGCACCCCTGTCGATCTCACCGACGCGAAGAAGCAGGAGCTGATCGACGGCTTGCGCACCGCGCAGGTCGCCCTCTTCAACAAGCTCTCTGCCCAGATCGACGCCTCGGCCTCCGGCAAGCTCTCGATCGTCCGGTACGTGGACGACCTGCGCTTCTACGCCGGGGTCCTGACCACCGACTGGTGCCCGGCCACGACACCTGCCGCGAAGAAGACCGCCCTTCTGCGCCTGTTCAAGTGCATCGACAACCACGTCATGGACTACTACGGCAACACCAGGCTCCTGCTCCGCGGCGGCCACCAGGGCGACTGGGGCGGCTACTACGGCGCACTCGGCGAGGCCCTGTACATCGCCGAGAACGTCATCAACGACGCCGACATCTACGGGGCCGACACCTTCAGGGCCTTCCTCGACGAGGAGTTCACCACCGGCACCGAGGAGGGCGAGACCTCCCTCAAGGACGTCGACTTCGACGGCTCCCCGCTCACCCGCCGCGCCGCCTGGGGCCGCTGCCTCAAGGCCAACTTCGACTTCGCGCGGTCGCGGCTGTCGTACATCTACAACCAGATGTTCTTCACCTACGAGGGCGCCTGGGAGGCCCACGAGGGCCTGCGGGTGATCGGCTCGACGTTCTACGAGGGCAGGAAGCGCAGCCATGCGATCCTGGGCGAGGCCCTCGGGATGGTGCCGTTCCTCGGCGAAGAGGTCCTGGTGGGCCCCGACGGCGAGGACCTCGACCTGTACCACTCGCTCTTCTACCACGACCAGACCGCGCGCTTCACCGACGACTACGTGCAGATCGTGGGCAAGGGTCTGGCGAAGAGCAAGCTCGACAGGGACGGCGAGATCGTGCGGCGGCTGCCCTACGGCAGGCACTACACCGGCATCACCGCGGCGGGCCTCACCCGCGAGAACACCTACGTCGGCAACTACGGCGAGGAGGCCTCCCAGTACCTGGGCGAGTACTTCTTCAAGACCTGGGGCCACGAGGGCGACGAGGAGCTGAACGACGAGATCCTCAAGCTCACGCTGCGCAATCTGCACGCCCGCGCCCACACCCGCTACCCCGCGGCGGACGACAGCGGCAAGAACCGTCTGATGCGCACCGAGGGCGTCATCGACGAACGCAACGTCTACGTCCCCGGCATCCCGGGCTACTGCATCCGCATCAACCGGGGCCAGTCGCTCTTCCTCGCCGCCGTCGAGGCACACATGGCGGCGCACGCCGACCGCTACACGGACAGCGGCTGGGACATGTACTGGGAGTACGCCCGCGAGGCCGTCGGCTTCGCCCAGCAGCAGCTCGCCGACCGCCAGTACTTCAACCAGTTCAACGCCGTCACCCAGTGGCTCAAGGTCGATCTGCGGCTCGCCGAGACCTGGGCGTATCTCACCGGCGGACGCGCGACATACGACCGTTTCGGCACCGTCAAGGCGAAGAGGGTCCTGCCGCAGACCGACTTCCGCTCCTACAGCGCCGCGGAGATCGCCGAACTGGGCGTGGACCCGGCCGACTACGAGCAGTTCGCCTGGGTCGACATCGACAACATGTTCCTGTCGATGCGCGACGGCGACACCCGCGTCTTCGGCTCGCTCTACGTCCAGAACCGGGGCGTCGCGGGGAGCGGGCGGCTGCACGTCATGGCCCCGGCCCATGAGCACACCGTGCAGCTGCGCACCAACGGCCGGTTCCAGTTCCGCGACTACTGGGCCCGCACCGACAACATCGACGCCGACTTCATGGAGGACATCAACACCGGCGACAACTGGGCCCTGCAGGCGCTGGCCGGGGAGATCTGCCCGATCGCCCACCAGCCGGGCGTCGGCACGATCAGCCGCGAGAACTTCGAGCCCGACCACCCCTACTCCGGGTACGTCGACTTCCTCACCGCCCGCTACGGTCGGTACCTCTTCGGGATCAACACCACGCGCGAGGTCTACGGCAACAAGCGGACACACCGCCTCGCCGTGCCCGCCGGCCACCGCCGCTCCACCGTCCTCGACCTCGTCTCCGGGAAGGAACTGCCGGTCAACGGCGGCCATGTGACAGTCCCGCCGTTCACCGCCGTGGTGCTCAAGCTGTCCGAGGACGCGACCGAGACCCTGTCGCCGTCCGTCGTGCGGTACGCGGCGGCCCTGCCCGGCGACACCTGCATCGGCGTCACCTGGACTCCGACCCCGGGCGCCACCTCGTACACCATCGAACGGGCGACCCGCGAGGACGGCCCGTACGAGACCGTCGCCGAGGGCATCAAGGTCCTGTACTGGCGCGACGAGAAGGTCAAGCAGGGCAGGCGCTACTTCTACACGGTCACCGCCGTGAACAGCGCGGGCCACGGCTGGTCGTCCTGGCGCGCCGAGGCGGCCCTTTCCGCGCCCGTGTCGCGGGACCTGACCGGCTCCGGCTGGCGTGACGACCGGCTCGGCTCCCAGCAGAGCGGCAGGACCTCCGTCAGCGGCGCACGCCTCACCATCGCGGGCGGCGACGGCACGGGACTGGGCAAGGGGGACGACTACATGATCGCCACCCGGGACATCGATGACTCCCTCCTCTTCTGCAGCCGCGTCCTGGCCGGCACCGGCACGGTCACCGCACGCATCGACGACCACAAGGGCGCCCTGACCGGCCTGATGCTGCGCGACAAGATCGACGCCAACACCCGGTACCTCTATTTCGGGGCCGACTCCGACGGCACCCTCGTCCTCGCCAACCGCGACCGCGACAGCCGCCACGACTGGCAGGACCAGGTGCGCTCCCCGCGCGACGCCAAGATCTCCGGCTTCACCGCCGCCGACCACCCCTACCTGCGGCTGATCCGCGACTACGAGACCCACCAGGTCCTGGCCTTCGCCTCGCCCGACGGCACCTCCTGGACGTACGCGGGCTCGATGCTCACGCCCCTGCCGTACGCCGTGCACGCGGGTGTCGCCGCCTCCGGTGACGCCGTCCTGGCCGCGGTGAGGGTGCGCGACACGGCGAACGGCGCGCTGCTGCCCTACGTGGCCGAACGCGAGGCGGACACGGCCGTCGTCGCCTGGAACAAGCCCGAGGACGCCACCGGTTTCACCCTCTACCGGACCGCGGACGCCGATACGGCCGCCACCAATCCGCTTCAGCACGGGGCGGGTTGGGAGAAGGTCCTCATCGGCACCCGGCTCCGCGGCTGGACGGAGAAGGAACTGCGGCACGGCAGACGCTGGTTCAAGGTTGCCGCCTCCCTCGCCGGCGGCTCCAGCACGGTCAGCGAGCACGCGGCGATCGCCGTCGCCGAAAGCCTCGCGCAATTGCTCGCACGGGCCAGGAAGACCGACGCGTCCGACTGGACGATGAAGAGCTACGCGGCATTCACCGCCGAGCTCGACCGGATCGAGAAGGCGGGCGCGGAGGCGGGCACCGACGAGGACGCGCTGATCGACGAGGCGTACGCCGCGTACGACCTGCTGACGTCGCAGGACGTGCCGCAGTGAAGTTCGAGGTCAGGGAATGCTCGGGGGACGGCCTTCAGGAGGGTTCGTCGAGGAGGCGCTTGGAGTGCATGCCGTCGACCATCCCGAGGAAGGGCGGATGGATGCTGTAACCGAGCATCCGGCGGATGTCCTCGGACACCACTCGGACGGTGTCACGGGTGGTGGAAAGGGAGAACGCCTCCTGTGGCCTGAGCCACGGCTCGCAGTACTGGGCCGTGACGGCCAGGCGGGCGCGGTCCGACGCGTTGGCGCCGCCCCCGTGCCAGAGGGTGCCGGCGAAGAAGACGCATGAGCCGGCTGGCATGACGGCCTTCACGCGGGCGTCGCCGTCAGCCGGCCGGCGGTCGCCCCAGCGCTGGCTCCCCGGCAGGACCACGGTGGCGCCGTTGTCCTCGGTGAAGGCGTCGATGGCCCACACTGTGGCCGCGCTCAGCGGCGGCCGGGGACGGGGCACGGGGTACATGCCGTCGTCGGGGTGCAGCAGCTGAGCGTTCTCGCCGGGGAGGATGTTGATGACCTGGAGTTGGGAGAGCAGGTAGTTGGGCATGAGCAGCCGGTCCAGGAGGGCCAGCACTCTCGGGTGGTCGACCAGTCGGTCACAGGCTCGGGTCTTGTTGAGGACGCTGTAGACGCGCTGAGTCAGGCGGCCCTCGAAGGTGTTGCGGCCGGTCCTGTCCAGCAGGGGCGTCACGGCTGCCCGGATGTCCGCGCACTCTGCTTCGGTGAGCAGGTTGTCCAGGATGACGTATCCGTCGCGCTCCAGGGCGGCGAGGTCGGCGTCGACAACGGCGGCGGGGACTGCGGCTCCACTGCTTTCTGTGGCCGTGTGCCGTCGAGCCAGGTCGGTGTGAAGCCCGTCGAGCGAGTCGATGGCGTCCACGTGGCTGTGGCCGGGGTCCGGTAGGTCGGGCGTGTGAGACATGACGTTGTGCTCCTTGGCATGGACCGATGAGCTCGTGCTGCTGTGCACACAGGAGCATGTCGCCGCCCACCACATTCGCGCCGGAAGGCCCCAGACCGACCTCCGACCGCGCGACCGGGTCATCCATCCGGATGTGGCCGCCGGCAACTCCGGCCCACCCACGCGCAGCATTCGCCGGGAGCCCTGGCGAGCGAGAGCGTCGACACACCCCAGCACCCCAACCTCGCGCCGGCCACCTCCACCTCGCTCAGCCACCTCGCAAGCGACCGCTCGACACAGCCCGCACTTGCTAACCGGATAGCTGTCCGGTACGTTTCATTACAGCGGACAGCTGTCCGCTTAGGCCCCACGCTACGCCACGTAGGTGATCGGCAATAGCGGGCGGCACTACCCACACACCTGACCACACGGAAGGTTTCATGCCATGAATCTGCTCGTCCTCGGTGCCACTGGCCCCACCGGTCGCCACGTCGTCGACCTGGCCCTCGAGGCTGGCGACACGGTCACAGTCCTGGCCCGCAGGCCGGAGGCGCTGGACGATCTGGCAGATCGGGTCAACGTAGTCACTGGAGACGCCACCTCGCACAACGATGTCACGAAGGCCATGATCGGGCAGGACGTCGTCATCTCGGCCCTCGGCAGGAGCACGTCCGTGCGCGCCGACGACCTGTTCACCCGCGCCGCAGCAGCCGTGATCGGCGCGGCCAAGGAGAAGGGTGTATCCCGCCTGGTATGGCTGTCCTCGTTCGGCGTGGGTGACACCTACCGCTCGGCGAGCCCAGCGCAGAAGGCCATGTACCGAACGTTCCTGCGGAACATCTATGCGAACAAGGAGATCTCCGAGCAGACGATCCGCTCCAGCGGCCTGGACTGGACGCTGGTCTACCCGACCATGCTGACCAAGAACCCCGCCAAGGGCACCTACCTCGTCGGCGAGCGTCTCCCGATGAAGGGCAACCCGACGATCAGCCGCGCGGACGTCGCCGACTTCATGTACAAGGCGGCCCAGAGTCCCGAGTGGATTCACCGCGACGCCGTCATCACGGACTGACGACGAGCCAAGATCCCCCACCACGCGACTGCCGCGCCACGCGGCGACCTCCCGAACGGACCGACAATGAGCCCTGCCTCCCCCGCCTCCCACGACTTCCTGCTCGGCGGCGACCTGCCGATCAACCGCATCGGCTTCGGGGCCATGCGGCTGTCCACCAACGGCTTCACCGGACCGGCCCGCGACCCCGAATCCGGTCGCGCCGTCCTGCGCCGCGCCGTCGAGCTCGGCGTCAACCACATCGACACCGCCTCCTTCTACCGCAGCGACGACGGCGCCGTCAGCGCCAACACCCTGATCCGCGAGGCCCTGCAGCCGTACCCGGCCGGCTTGGTCCTCGCCACCAAGGTCGGCCCGTGGGACACCCCCGACGGCGGACTGCAGCAGACCACCGACCCCGCCGCCCTGCGGCCGATGGTCGAGGCGAACCTCGAAGTCCTCGGCGTCGACCGCCTCGACCTCGTCTACCTGCGCATCGGCATGATGGAACCGCCCCACGGCGAGTCCGTCGCCGCACGCTTCGAAACACTCGCAGCGATGCGCGAGGAGGGCCTGATCCGGCATCTCGGCCTCAGCAACGTCGACACCGGTCACCTCGCCGAGGCCCGTGCGATCGCGCCCGTCGCGGCCGTGCAGAACCACTTCCACGCCGGCAAGCGCGACAACGCCGAGCTTCTGACGGCCTGTGAGGAGGCCGGTATCGCCTTCGTGCCGTTCTTCCCGCTCGGCGGCGGCAGGGGCGACCTCTCCGGTGACCGCATGGCCAAGGTCGCCGAGCGGCATGGCGCCACGGTCCCCCAGATCGCCCTGGCCTGGCTGCTCGCCTCCTCCCCCGTCACCCTCGCCATTCCCGGCACTGGGTCCCCCGCTCACCTGGACGAGAACATAGCCGCCGGGTCGATCAGCCTCACCCCGGAGGATCTCTCCGACCTCGCGTAACGCGAGAAGCACTCCGCACCACCGGGGCGGCCACACGGAGGCCGACCGCCTTCAGCGGGATTCTTGCGAGGAACCCCGGGCGTTTACGCCCGGAGGAATCGCATCCTGGGTGAGCGGTGCGGAGCACCGCGGTGGCATCCGGCGCGGAGCGCCAGGAAGGCGGTCCGGATCGACAGGGGAATTTGCTGTGTTCGAATGCGAGACCTAGGAGCTCCGGCCAGCGTCGCGGGGGTGAAGCTGGTGGTGCAGGTGAAGCTGCTGCCGGCTCTCGTGCAGGCGGTGGCACTTGAGGCGACTCTGCGTGCCTGCAACCAAGCGGCCACTTGGGCCAGTGAGGTGGCCTTCGAAAGGATGTGAAGAAGAACTTCGGGCTGCGCAAGTTCACCTATGACGAGGTGAAGGCGCGGTGGAATCCGGGCGCCCAGGCCGCCCAACACGTGATTAAGAAGACCTGTGACGCCTACGCAACGCTGACGGCGAACCTGAAGGCCGGGAACCTTGGGAAACCCGGCTCGAAGCGGTACCGCAGGGCCACCGAGAAGCCGATCGTCTTCCGCCCGGAGGGTGCGCAGCCCTACGACGACCGGATGCTGTCCTGGCAGATCGCCGAGCGCCGGATCTCGATCTGGACGGTGTCGGGCAGGGTCAAGGACGTGGCGTTCACCGCTTCTCCTGAGCAGCTGGCCACCCTGGCGCTGTACCGCAAGGGCGAGTCCGATCTGGTGTGCCGGGACGGCATGTGGTTCCTGAACGCGACCTGCGAGGTACCCGAGCAGTCTCTGAACACCGATCCGGTGGACTTCCTCGGCCTCGATCTGGGCATCGTGAACATCGCCACCACCAGCGACGGCGAGATCATGGCCGGCCGCGAAATCAACCGCGTCCGGGTACGCGAACGCGGCCTGCGCGCCAAACTCCAGAAGAAGAACACCCCGTCCGCCAAGCGCCGGTTGAAGAAGCGGCGCCGCAAGGAGGCGCGGCGGGCCAGAGACATCAACCACAAGATCGCGAAACACATGGTGGCCGAGGCTGGGGGTACCTCCCACGCCCTTAAGGCAGTGGGGGAGGGCCACCCACTCCAGCTGGTCCTTCGCCCGGCTGGGAAGCTTCATCGCGTACAAGGCCCGCCGGGCGGGGGTGCCGGTGGCGTACGTCGATCCGGCGTACACCTCGCGCACCTGCGCCCAGTGCGGACACATCGACAAAGCGAACCGGGTCTCGCAGGCCTGGTTCGCGTGCCGGTCCTGCGACGTCGTTGCGCACGCGGACCGATGGGGGTACCTCCCGCTCGAGCGAAGCCGAGAGGGGGGAAGCTCCCGCAACATCCGCGCCCGCGCGTGGGAGTTGTGGCGACGCGGGGCCCAGTCAACGGCCCCTGCCCACCACCGCGGCAGCGGAGCGGGGCTGGACGCAAACGCAGCATCACCGCCAGTGATGCCCGTTGTGCAAGCCCGGCGCTTCAGCGCCTGGTAGTTGACAAAGGCACGCATGAGCCCGACCAGCTCTACCCCCCATCTTCCACGTACGACAACTTCGCGGCCGGCTTCCGGGGCACCGTCCTGCGCAACGGGGACAACGGCAACGGTCGTGCCGCCCCTCACCCAGGACCAGGGCGAGGCTTGGCGATGGGAAGTGTTCGGCAGCGAGACCAAGTACCGGCGACTCGCCGAGATCAAGGCCGTATGGGATCCGCGGAACCTGCTCCGCTGCAACAAGAACATCGCTCCCGCCACCACCGCGTAGCCGCCCAGGAGTTGGGGAAACGCGGCTGTCTCCGCCAAGGCTGAGGCAGCCGCTCACCCATCGGACCACCGGTGTGGAGACGGGTAACCGATTCGAGTGCCTGCCCGGTCCCTCGGGTTGGGCTCGGGGAGCTCAAGGCCCGGAAATCGCGGCGCTCAGCACGAGCCGACACCGCCGGCCGACACCAGGGGGCGCGGTGCCCCGACGGCCGTCAGTCCGTGATCACTGCGTTACGTCGGCTCCACTCGCCACCACGCGCCGCTTGGAGCATGAAGGTAGCGACGTCGGCGCGGCTGATCCTCGGAGCGCCCCTCATCTGCAGCCGGTCACCCACGCGGTAGGTGCCCTTGGCCCGGCCGTTGGTCAGCCCGGTCGGGAAGACCAACATCCAGTCCAAGCCACTGGAACGGATGCGGTCATCCGCGATCTTCTTGTTCGCGTAGACCCGCCGCAGCAACGTGCGGTACATGGTCCTCTGCGTAACGGTCGCCAGCTCGAAGGTGTCCCCCACACCGAACGACGACATCCACACCAGGCGGGAAACGCCCTGCTGCTGGGCCGCGCCGATCACGGCAGCCGACGCGCGGTCGAAGAGTCCATCAGGATTCAGCGATGTGCCCTGACCGAGGGCGGAGATGATGACGTCCTGCCCGAGCGCGGCGACTGCGACATCACGTTGCGAGGTGGCGTCTCCCATGACAACGGTGAACCGGTCCGCCACCTCACCTTGGGCCTCCGGGTTGCGTACGAGGGCCGTGCCCCAGTCACCGGATCGCAGGGCCAAGTCGACGAGATGACGACCGGTGGAGCCGGTCGCGCCGAGGATGAGCATCTTCATGGTGGGGGAATCCTCCATGCGCGACAGAGACAAGCGGACAGGTGTCCGATACGGAAACGTATCGGACACCTGTCCGCTTAGCGAGCCCGATCGCCCAGCCGTCGGCCTTCAGGCCTCAGCCCCGTCCGGGCGCCCCTGCGCGCAGCCCGTCCATGACAAGATCCAGAAGCCGAGCGCTCTGGGCTTGCCAGTCCCCACGGGAATCGATCTGCCAGATACCGGCGATGGCCAGGATGAAGTCGTCGACAGTAACCCCCGGACGAACGGTGCCGGCCTCGTGATTGGCAGCGAGCAGAGCCTCGACAGCCTCGACCACCAGCGCGTACCCCGGCTGAGCCGGACCGTCCGCCGTCCCGACGATCTGACGCATCGCGTCCGACAGGCCGACCTTGGCGACGGCGAAGCGGGCGAGCTGATCCATCCATTCACGCAGGGCCTGGTCGGGCGCCCGGGTTTTGAGCAGTTCCGCCGCAGCGTCAGTGAGCAGGTGCACCTCGTGGCGGTAGACCTCAAGGACGAGCGCTTCACGGTTGGGGAAGTTGCGATAGAAGGTGCCCTGTCCTACCCCCGCTTTCTTGGCGATCAAGCTCAGCGGGACATCCACGTCACGCGACAACTCGGCCAGCGCCACCTCCAGGATCCGCTCCCGATTGCGCTGCGCATCCGAGCGCTGAGGCCCGTTGCTCCTGGAGTCCACTTCCCCTCCTTCCGGGCTCACACCCAAAACCCTTGCTAACCGGATAACTGTCCGCCACGTTCTCACTTAGCGGACACCAGTCCGCTTGTGTCCACCATAGCGCCAGCCGCGGCCGCGCCGACGGGCAGATAGCGCACGACCTGCGTTCGGTCCCGCCATCGAGGCGCTTGGGCGCGCCGACGGCACTCGCCAAAGCCGTCTGGCACGCCCCCACACACCCCGACGCCCGCTGCCCGTCCGTACTGATCGTGTCCTGTCCACGGAGGGACCAAGTGCTTGATGTCTCCCATGAGTTGGGCCGCTGGTTCGAGGAGGGCCGGGAGTTCGCCGTGGCCACAGTTGTCGGTGTCAGCGGCAGCGCGCCACGCGGGCTCGGGGCCGCCCTCGCCCGTGGACAGCGACGGGACGGCCGTTGGATCGGTCTCCGGAGGCTGCGTCGAAGGTGCGGTCTACGACCTGTGCAGGCAGGCCCTCCAGAACGGCAGGAGCGTCGTCGAGCGGTTCGGCTACAGCGACGAAGACGCCTTCGCCGTCGGGCTGACCTGCGGCGGGATCATCGACATCCTCATCACCCCGGTCACCGCCACCGCGCCGGCCAGGACGGTCGTCGGCTCGGCCGTGAGCGCCATGACC
The DNA here is from genome assembly GCF_042672405.1 of Streptomyces sp. NPDC127197. Classification (NCBI taxonomy): domain Bacteria; kingdom Bacillati; phylum Actinomycetota; class Actinomycetes; order Kitasatosporales; family Streptomycetaceae; genus Streptomyces; species Streptomyces sp. NPDC127197. Next base: position 44,491 of record NZ_JBHXVG010000019.1, read on the forward strand.
CGCGGCGAACCGGCAGCCCTCACCCGGATCATCCGCGGACCGGCCGACCTGCTGGGCGCGAGCCTGCTCGTCCACGGCGACGGCACCTACGAAGGCTCGTACGCAGGCGGCCGCCCCGAGCTGGAACAGGCGGCCGCCGCCCAGGCACACGCCCTGCTCCAGGCCGGACGTACCGGCACGGTCGAACTCTCCGCGAGCGCAGCGAGAGGGGGGAGGATCCCTCTGCCCGGGCGGCCTCACCCTGCTCGTCGAGGCGCACCTCCCACCACCGCGCATGATCGTGTTCGGGGCGATCGACTTCGCCGCCGCACTGGTCCGGGCAGGCAAGTTCCTCGGCTACCACGTCACCGTGTGCGACGCCCGCCCCGTCTTCGCCACCCGCGCTCGCTTCCCCGACGCCGACGACATCGTCGTCGACTGGCCCCACCGCTACCTGCGGCACACCCCGACCGACGCCCGCACCGCCCTGTGCGTCCTCACCCACGACGCCAAGTTCGACATCCCCCTCCTCCAACAAGCCCTGCGCATGCCGGTCGCCTGCATCGGCGCCATGGGCTCCCGCCGCACCCACACCGACCGCGAACGCAGACTGCACGAAGCCGGCCTGGGCGAGCAGGAACTGGCCCGGCTCCGCTCACCGATCGGCCTCGACCTCGGCGCCCGCACGCCCGAGGAGACCGCCCTGTCCATCGCCGCCGAAATCATCGCCACGCGACGCGGCGCCACCGGCATTCCCCTCATCGACACCCACACCCCCATCCACCGCAACCCGGCACAGCCGGCAGCACTGGGGGCGGCCTGACAGCCGCACCGCACCGGCCGGACCGGCGCACCGAAGCAAGACAACCGAGCCTCTCCGAACCTCCCGGGTCCGGAGATCAGCAACACCTCTCTGCACATCCACACACCACTCTGGAGACAGTCATGAAGCGCCGCAGACTCAGCCGCCGCGTCACTCTTGTCGGTGTCGGTGTCCTCACCACCGCCGCGCTGACCGTAGGCACCACCGCCTTCGCCGTCACGGACACCGCGCCGAAGAAGCCCGCCGCGGCCACCTGGCCCGCCGGCCAGGCCGCCAAGGAAGCACGCAACAAGCAGATCGTGCGCGCCTTCGTGGACCTCGGCATCAACCAGAAGAAGCCGCAGGAGGCCGCCGACCGTTACGTGGGCGACCTCATCCAGCACAACCCCAACGTCGCCGACGGCAAGGAGGGATGGATCACCTGGGCGACGGGGTTCGTCAAGGCGGTCCCGGACGTCAACGTGGACTTCAAGCGGTTCCTCGCCGACGGCGACCTTGTGACGGTGCACACCCACATAACGCTCAACGCGACCGACCGTGGCCTCGCGGCAATGGATGTCTTCCGGGTGAAGAACGGCAAGATCGTCGAGCACTGGGACGTCTCGACGCCGGTGCCCGAGACCTCGGCCAACGACAACGGCATGTTCTGACGCATCCCGCCCACTGCGCCCCGCTGATCGCTCGGTCGGCGGGGCGCAGTGCTGCTCAACCGGTCTTGGGACGGGCGAGTCCGAGGACTGTGTCGTCGTCTTCTTCCACGGGGGCGGCTTCGTCAAGGGCGACCTCGACTCGCACGACGACCAGGCCCGGACGCTGTGCGCCGCCACGGGGCGACCGGTCGTCTCCGTCGACTGCCGGCTCGCCCCCGAGCACCCCTTCCCCAGCGCCTACGACGACGCTGTGGAGGCCGTACGCTGGGCTCACTCGAACGCGGCCGCGTCGCTGGGCGGCCTGGCCCACCCGCTGCCGGTCGCGGTGGCCGGCACCAGCGCGGGAACCAACCTCGCGGTCGGCGCCGCCCTCGCGCACACGCCGTCCGCTCCCGTGGCCCAGCTACTGGTCTGCCCGATCGTCTCGGGTGATCCCGCGCTGCCCTCACGCACCGCGTTCGCGGAGGGGTACGGACTGACCTCGTTCGCGATCGAGCGGTTCATCGAGGTGTATCTGACCGATCCGGCACAGCGACAGGACCCCCGCTTCGCCCCGGCCCTCTCGCCGGACCTCGCCGCTCTGCCGCCGACCGTCCTGGTCGGCGCGGGGTTCGACCCGTTGCGCGACGACGCCGGCTGTTCCTGGACCGGCTGCGGGCCGAAGGGGTACGGGTCCTGGCCTCGGAGGAGCCGACCCTGCCCCATGGGTTCTGGAAGTATGCGGCGGTTTCCGACGCCGCGAACGACGCCGTCACCAGAATGTGTGACACCTTCCGTGTCCTCCTCGACGACGTCACCGGGACCCGGTGAGCAGCGGCCGACCAGGAGGACGTTTGTCACGGCGGGGGCGCCGGCCCCGTGCCCGACCGCGCGGGATGACCGCCGCCGCGGCCACCACCAGGAGCAGGCCGGCACCGGCAGCAGATCGCGTCTCCTGTGTGCCGAAGCCGCCCACTTCGCGCTGTTTCCCAGCGCGTCCCGGAAACGGATCGTGTACGGGTGCGGGCACCGGGTCGGCCTGACGCAGCCACACTCCTTGAAAAGGGACCCCATTACCGGCGAGCAAGCTGTCGAGCCACGAAGCGCACCTTCCGAACGAGAGCCGGGCATCCGCACCCAGGCCCCCGCCACGGCGATCACCAAGTCAGCAAGCGGGGACGCCTCAACGCCCGATGCTGACCGTTTACCGACCCTTCCTGACGTATCGTCAGGCCACATCCAGGGCCTCTCCCGGTTCCCCAGACCTGTCGTCACGACGACGGCGACCAGCCCATGCACCGGCCTTCGCCAGCCTCCGTGACCTTCGTCACTGCAGGAACGGCTGGTGCGCGATATCCGCAATGGGATGAGAATGGACTTACCGCGTCGAAGACGGACGAATCCGCTCCGCGGAAGGAGACGATGATGCATCCCGCCGCTCTCGCAGGTGCCGTCGTGGGCCGCATCACGCACTACGCCCTGTCCGGAACCGCCGGCGTGCTGGTTCTGCGGGGCGCCGCCAAGGCCGCGCCCAAGGCCAAACCCGCGGCGCGCAGACTGCTGGTCAGCGGCATAGCCGGCGGCATCACAACGGGACGACGGCTCGGGGCGGCCGCCGAGGAGGCCCGTCTGAGGGCCGGCGACCTGCTGGCCGAGGCCAGGGAGCAGCTGGGTGAGGAGGCGCCGCCGCCCTCTGCGGTCGGTGTCGAGGGGCACGCCCACGACCACGAGCACTGAGAGGCGGTCGTCATGTCCGGCACGTCCGCACCCGCAGAGGTACCCGTGTCCGGTTCCGACTCCGTGGTGGTGCGGGCCGCTGCCGCGGGGCGCGTACGGCTGACGGTTCCCTGGCTGCGGGCGCGGCCCAGGTGTGCCGGGCTCGTCGACGAGCGGTTCACCGATCTGCCGGGGTTCAGGGCGCTGCGTGTCTTTCCGCGTACCGGTGCCGTGATCGTCTGGGTGCAGCCCGACCTGGTCGACGTGGACCGGCTGGTGGCCGCCCTGACCGAGGCGCCGCCGCCGGGGGTGCCCGCCAGGGCCAGCCGGTCCGTGCCCGATTCCTCCACGGGGGAGGTCGCGCGGCTGGTGGTCGGCGGTGCGGTGCTCGCCCTGGTGGGGTTGCGGCGGCTGCTCGGCCGGCCTCCGTGGACTCCGGCGGGCTCGGCCGGCTTCCTCGGCGCGGTCACCGTCTTCACCGGGCTGCCGTTCTTCCGCGGCGCCGCACGCACCCTCGGCGGCCGGCGCCACGCGGGCACCGATCTGCTGGTGACGACGGCGACCGTGATCTCGCTCGTGCTGCGCGAGAACGTGGTCGCGCTGATGGTGCTGTGGCTGCTCAACATCGGTGAGTTTCTGCAGGCCATCACCCTGCGGCGGACCCGGCGCGCCATCGAGGAACTGCTCTCCATCGGCGAGGAGCGGGTCTGGCTGGTCCGCGACGGCGTGGAGGTGGAGGCCGATCTCACGGAGGTCAGGGCCGGGGACGTGGTCGCGGTGTACGAGCACCACCGCATCCCCGTCGACGGCACCGCCGAGTCCGGCGAGGCGCTGGTGGACCAGGCGGCGATCACCGGCGAGGCGCTGCCGGTGTACGTGCAGCCCGGCAGCGAGGTGTACGCGGGCACCCTCGTCTCCACCGGCTCCCTGACCGTACGGGCCACCTCGGTCGGACAGGACACGGTCGTCGGGCGGATCATCACCCGGGTCGAGGAGGCCCAGGCCGACCGGGCACCGATCCAGACCGTCGCCGCCGCCTTCACCCGCCGCTTCGTGCCCGTCTCGTTCGCCCTCGCCGGGATCACGTACGCCCTGACCCGGGACGCCCGACGGGCGATGACCATGCTGCTGATCGCCTGCCCCTGCGCCGCGGGCCTGGCCACCCCCACCGCCATCAGCGCGGCCATCGGCAACGGTGCCCGCAGGGGCACCCTCATCAAGGGCGGCACCCACCTGGAAGGGATCGGCCGCGTCACCGCCGTGGTCTTCGACAAGACCGGCACCCTCACCCTCGGCCGCCCCCTGGTCACCAGCGTGGTCACGCTCGACGAGACGGTCACCGCCGACGAGGTACTGAGCCTGGCGGCCTCCGGCGAGCTGCACGCACGCCACCCGCTGGCCGAAGCCATCGTCCGGCGCACCGAGGAACAGCATCTGCACATCCCGATCCACCAGGCCTGCGAGGTCGTCCTCGGGATGGGCGTACGCGCCGAACTCGACGGCACCCGCCTGCTGGTGGGCAGCCCCGCCCTGCTGCGCCGCCACGGCCTGGAGCTGTCCGAGGTGGCCCGGGAATGGACGAGCCGACTGCGCGCCGCCGGCGAGACCGTCATCTGCCTCGCCCACGACGAGAAGCTGATCGGCATGCTCGGCCTGTCCGACGCCGTACGCGGCGGGGCCGACACGGTCGTCCGCCAGCTGACCGAGCTCGGAGTGACCCGCATCGTGCTGCTCACCGGCGACGCACCCGAGACCGCCCAGGCCGTCGCCGACACCCTCGGCATCACCGAAGTCCACGCCCACGCGCTGCCCGAGGCCAAACTCCAGCTGATCCGCGACCTCCAGACCGAGGGGCACAGCGTGGCCATGGTCGGCGACGGCACCAACGACGCCCCCGCGCTGGCGCTCGCGGACGTCGGCATCGTCATGGGCGCCCACTCCTCCCACGTCGCGCTGGAGACCGCCGACATAGCCCTGGCCGGAAACGACCTGCGCCAGGTCGCCGCCGTCGTGGAACTCAGCCGGCACACCCTGCGCGTCGTACGGCAGAACTACACCCTGTCCATCGGCGTGAACCTCGCCGGCCTCGTCGCGGGCGCCGGCGGCTCCATCAACCCCGTCCTGGCCGCCCTGCTCCACAACACCAGCAGCATCGCCGTGGTCGCCAACTCCGCCCGACTCGTCGGCCACACACCGCACCTGCCGAGCGACACCACCGGACGGCTGCGCGCCGCACCACTTGAGGAGCGGCGCGTGCGCTGATCCCCCACGGCTCGTGGCGGCGGACACCGGTGGTCCGCCCTCAGAGCAGGTCCTCGATCGTGATCGGTATCTTCCGGATGCGCCGCCCGGTCGCGTGGTGGACGGCGTTCGCGATCGCGGCCCCGGCCCCGACCTGCCCGATCTCGCCCACGCCCTTGACCCCCAGCGGGTTCACTACGTCGTCCTCGACCTCGACCAGTTCGACGTCGACGTCGGGCGCGTCCGCGTTGACCGCGACCAGGTACTCACCGAGGCTCGCGTTGGCCCAGTGGCCGGTGCGCGGGTGCATGTGGTTGGCCTCCAGCAGCGCCTGGCCCAGGCCCCAGAGCATGCCGCCCATGAGCTGGCTGCGGGCCAGTTTGGGGTTGAGCACCCGGCCGGGAGCGAAGGCACCGGTCATACGCCGCACCCGGACCAGTCCGAGCTCCGCGTCGACGGCCACCTCGGCGAACTGGGCGCCGAAGGTCATCATCGCGTACCCGGGGTCTCCGGTCGGCGGAGTCCACGCACCGGACGCCTCGGCGTCCGGCTGGAAGTGGCGCTGCAGCAGGTCGGCGTAGGGGTCGGAGGCGGTTCCCGCCGTCATCAGCCCCTCCCCTACGACCACGTCGACCGGGTTCGCGCCGTGCAGCGGGGAGCGGGGGTCCGCGACGGCGCGGGCGATGAGCTGGTTGCGCAGGGCGGTCGCGGCGCTGTGCACGGCGGCACTGATCATGCCCGCGCCCGCGGAGCCCACCGCGGCCGCGATATTGGGCAGGTCGGTGTCGCCGCTCTCGAACCGGCAGCGCTCCACCGGCATGCCGAGCGCGTCGGCGGCGACCTGCGTCATGACCGTGGCCACACCGGTGCCGAAGTCGGGGGTGGCGGCCTGGACGACGGCGGTGCCGTCGGCGTAGAGGCGGGCGCGGGCGCGCTGCGGGTTGGCGGGCGGCGCCACCGGATAGCCGGCGGTGGCCATGCCCGTCCCGATCAGCCTGTTCCCCTCGCGTCGCACTCCGGGCCGTGGATCGCGGCCTGCCCAGCCGAAGCGCGCGGCACCGCGCTCGTAGCACTCCCTCAGGCCGCTGCTCGACCACGGCTGACCCGAGGACGGGCTCCTCTCCGCGTAGTTGCGCAGCCGCAGCTCGATCGGATCCAGGCCGAGTTCATGCGCCAGTTCGTCCATCGCGACCTCGAGCGCGAGCATGCCGCTCGCCTCTCCGGGCGCCCGCATGAACGTGGGGGTCATCGTGTTGGCCCGGAAGATCCGATAGAGGCCGTCGAAGTTCGGGCACGCGTAGAGCTCCGACGACACGCCGATCGAGGGTTCGGCCCAGTCGTCGAAGTGCGAGGTCGGGGACAGCTTGTGATGCCGGATGGCGGTCAGCCGGCCGTCGCGCGTCGCACCGAGGGCGATGTGCTGCTCCTGCTCCTCGCGGTGCCCGACCGAGGTGAACATCTGCTCGCGGGTCAGCACGAGTTTGACCGGCCTGCCGACGTGCCGGGCGGCCAGCGCGGCCAGCGCCGCGTGATGGTGGATCATCGCCTTGGAGCCGAAACTGCCGCCGACGTAGTGCCCGATGACCCTGATCTTGGACAGGGGCATACCGAGCAGCCGGGCGACGGTGATCTGGGTGGCGTTGACGCCCTGGGTGGTGTCGTGCAGCACCAGCTCGTCGCCGTCCCACTCGGCCGTGGTGCCTGACGGCTCGATCGGGTTGTGGTTGTTCGCCGCGTACGTGAATGTCGCCTCCACCCGCACATCCGCCGCCGCGAGGCCCGCATCGATGTCTCCGCGCTGGATGCGACCCGGCAGCCAGCCGCCGAAGATGCGCTCGGGTATGTATGCCTGGTCGCGGCCCTGTTCCAGGGTGACGACCGGGGGTGTTTCCGCGTAGGACACGCGCAGCTCGCTCGCCGCGTGCTGGGCCCGCTCCCAGGTGTCGGCGACGACGATCGCGATGTGCTGACCCGCGTAGTGGACGACGTCGTCCTGCATCGGGAAGAAGGTCTGCCCGGGGGCGGCGGTGCCTGCCAGGGAGGGAATCAGCGGCGGCTGCTCCGTGATCCTCGGCAGGTTCTGGTGGGTGAGGACGGCGAGCACGCCCTCCTCCGCCTGGGCGGCGCTCGTGTCGATGTCGGTGACGCGCCCACTGGCGATGCGGGAGCCGACCACACAGGCGTAGGCCATGCCGGGGATCGGGATCTCGGCGGAGTAGCGGGCGCTGCCGGTGACCTTGGAGCGGCCGTCGACGCGGTCGAGGGGCTGTCCGATTGCCGGTGCGGTCGTCATTCCGGGCTCCCGCTTCCGTCGGCGGTGAGGGTTTCGAGGGCGCGTACGACGGTGCGCTGCGCGAGTTCGACCTTGAAGGCGTTCATGGGGGTCGGCCGGGCTTCGGCCAGTTCGGCGCGGGCCGCCAGCGCGAAGTTGTCCCGTACCGCGGCGGCACCGATCAGGAAGTCCTCCACCCGGCGGGCCCGCCATGGCTTGGTGGCCACGCCTCCGAGGGCCACCCGCACGTCCGCGACGGTGCCGTCCACGACGGACACCGCGGCGGCCACCGAGGCGAGCGCGAACTCGTAACTCTCGCGGTCCCGGACCTTCAGGTAGAGCGAGTGGCGCGCCACGGGTGTCGCGGGCACCTCGATGTCGGTGATCAGCTCGCCGTGCTCCATCGGATGCTCGCGGTGCGGGGAGTCGCCGGGCAGGAGGAAGAAGTCGTCGAACGCGTACGTCCGTTCGCCGCCGGGGCCCAGCGTGTGCACCCGTGCGTCGAGGGACATCAGCGCCACGGCCACGTCCGAGGGGTGGGTGGCGATGCAGTGCTCGCTGGTGCCCAGGATCGCGTGACCGCGGTTGAACCCCTCGATGGCCGAACAGCCGGTGCCCGGCTCGCGTTTGTTGCAGGGCGACTCCGCGTCCCGGTAGTAGGAGCACCGCACTCGTTGCAGGAGGTTTCCGCCCATGGACGCCATGTGCCGCAACTGCGCGGAGGCGCCGAGCTCCAGGGCCTGGCAGATCACGGGGAAGCGCTCGCGCACGGTGGGCGCGGCGGCGACCTCGCTCATCCGGGCCAGGGATCCGATGCGCAGGCCGCCCTCCGGGGTGGCTTCGATACGCGTCAGGGGAAGGTCGTTGATGTCGACGAGCCGCCGTGGGTGCAGGACGTTCTGGCGGAGCAGATCGATCTCGGTGGTGCCGCCGGCCAGGAAGTCGCTGGTGGGATCGGCGCTGACCGCGGCGATCGCCGTCGCGGTGTCGGTGGCTCGCGAGTAGGTGATCGGCCGCACGGCAAGGCTCCCTAGGCTCCGTCGCGGACAGCGCGGATCGCGGCCCGTATGTGGGGGTAGGCGGCGCAGCGGCAGATGTTGCCGCTCATCCCCTCCTTGATCTCGGCGTCGTCGCCCGCATGGCCCTCCTTGAGCAGCGCCACGGCCGACATGATCTGGCCCGGGGTGCAGTAGCCGCACTGGAAGGCGTCCTCGGCGATGAACGCCTGTTGCATGGCGTGCAGTTCATCGCCCTCCGCCAGTCCCTCGACGGTGGTCACCTCACGTCCCTCGCAGGTCATGGCGAGCGTGAGGCAGGACAGTACGCGATTTCCGTCCACCCACACGGTGCAGGCGCCGCACGTGCCCTGGTCGCAGCCCTTCTTCGCGCCGGTCAGATGCAGATGTTCGCGCAGCGCGTCGAGCAGGCTGACACGCGGCTCGATTTCCACGGAGTACCGGACACCGTTGACCGACAACCTGACCCCGACCGGGCCGGGACCTCGCTCCTCGAGGATTTGCCCACGTTCGGTGCGGGCCTGACCGCGTACAGACATGGGTCACCTCCAGGGAGAGACCTTTTCATCCTCATACGGGCAGATATGTGCTGCAACCGTAGGGTTCCGCTGTGACCGACCGCGCGCCGGCCTCCCGTGAGGCGGTGACCGTGGCCGCTTCCGGGTGAAGGCGCGAACGGCGTGCGGGGGCCGGGGAGTTCAGATGACCTGGTCGGTGCGCAGTGCGTCGATGTCGGCCGCGGTGTAGCCCAGTTCGGCCAGGATCCGGTCGGTGTGCTCGCCCGCTGCGGGTACGGCGTCCATGCGCGGTGCCGTACCGGCGAGATCGACCGGCGGCAGCAGGGCCGGCACCCGGGTTCCCCCGGGGATCGGGATGTTCCGCCAGCGGTCCCGGGCTCTGAGCACGGGGTGCGCCAGGAACTCCTCGACGTCGTTGACTTCGGAGTTGGCGATGCCCGCCTCGTCCAGCAGTTTCCTCACTTCGCCGCTGCCGGACTCCCGGAAGCGTTCGGCCACGATCGCGTTCAGTTCGGTGCGGTGGGCCACCCGTGCGGAGCCGGTGGCGAAGCGAGGGTCGTCGACGAGGTCGGGCCGCCTGAGGAACTGCTCGCAGAGGGCGGCCCATTCGCGTTCGTTCTGGATGGAGAACAGGACCTCCTTGCCGTCGGCCGCGGTGTAGGTGCCGTACGGGGCGATCGTGGCGTGCTGGGTGCCGAGGCGTGGGGGCTGGGTGCCACCGTGCCGGGTGTAGTAGGCGGGCTGGCCCATCCACTCGGCCAGCGCCTCGAACAGGGAGACCTCCACGGCCCGTGCCACGCCCGTGGTCGCGCGGGTGAACAGGGCGGTGAGGATGCCCGAGTAGGCGTACATCCCGGCGGCGATGTCGGCGACCGAGATCCCCGCCCGAGCGGATCCGTGCTCGTTGCCGGTCAGCGACACCAGGCCCGTCTGGCACTGCATGAGCAGGTCGTACGCCTTGCGGTCGGCCCAGGGGCCGGTGGAGCCGTAGCCGGTGATGGAGCACGGGATCAGGGACGGGAAGCGCTCGGCGAGGGCCTCCGCGCCGAGGCCCGCCCTGGCGGCCGCGCCGGGCGCGAGATTCTGCACGAACACGTCCGCCCCGCCGAGGAGTTGGTCCAGCACCCGCCTCCCCCGCTCCGACTTCAGGTCGAGGAAGAGGGACTCCTTGGAGCGGTTGAGCCACACGAAATAGCTGGACTCGCCGTGCACGGTGGTGTCGTACCGGCGGGCGAAGTCGCCGCCTCCCGGACGCTCCACCTTGATCACCCGGGCGCCGAGGTCGGCGAGCTGACGGGTGGCGAAGGGGGCGGCCACCGCCTGCTCGACGCTGACGACGGTGATGCCGGACAGCGGCGGGTCTGCGGGGTGATCGGTCATACGGCGGCCTCCAGGAGCGGGTGTGCCCCGACGGTATTACCCACCCCGGCTCACGCGTAGATCCACGCTGTGCTTGCGGTGGAGTGGCCGTTGGTCTTAGTGCTTTCTTCCGAGGCGCATTGCGCCGAGAGACCGATTCCCGCCCGTCCGGGCGACCATAGTGTGGGCCGCATGAGCGATGCAGCGCACAAGACCTCCCACGACCGCGCGTTGGACGTTGTCCGGGGCTACACGGACCGCGACGCCCTCGCGGTTCAGGAGGCGCTGGCCGGTCTGGACGCGGGCAGCTGGACAGAGGTGTACGCCGTCCTGAGTGGTCTGCTGCGCTCCACCGTCAGCATCATGGAGCTGACCGGCAGGCAGTGGAAACCGGGCGACCTGGTGCGGCATGCCGACGAAGTCGCCGCCACGGCCCCGCCCCACTACGAGTTCGCCGTTGCCGAGGCAACGCGGGCCTGGGCCCGCGGAGACCAGTCCGCGATGCGTGCGCTGTCGGGCCGCGACCTCCCGGGGGCCGTGCACATGACGGCCGTAGGCGTCGCCGTTCTGGGTCTGGCGCTGTGGGGCAGGACCGGATTCCATGGTGTTCTCAAGGAGTTCCACCAGACCGTCACCGCGCTCGTGAACGATCGGCCTTCCGGCGTCTGACCACTCGTACCGGTGCGTCCGGATCTCAGACTCTCGTCGGCTTCGTCGTCGATGCCACCTGCCTGCGAAGCCGGCGAGAACCCCTTACCTCCTGCCGTGTGGCCCAACCCTTCACAGAAGCGGAGTGTTTCGCTTGTCCAGAGCCGCACTGAACCGGATCGTCGCCGGCGAATTCCTCAGGGACTCGCCTGCTCCGGGCGGTGAGGACGCGCCATGAACTTCCGGACTCCGCTGTCCGCCCTGTTCCCCGGAACCTCAGGCCGGCTCCTCACCGCCCTCGTCGATCACCACGCCGCCGACGCCGCCAGGCCACTGACGCTCAACGAGCTGTCCAAGAACGCGGCAGTGACGTCCAACCAGCTGGAAGCGCCGCTCTTCCGCCTCGGACTGCTCGGCCTCATCGCCCCCAGGCGCAAAGGAGAAGCCGTACGTCTCGTCGCAGGCCACATCGCCTGGCCCGCTCTGCGTCAGCTGACAGACCTGCGTAGCCGCGTCATCGACACGGTCCGCGAGCAGGCGCAGGCCCACCTCCACCCAGCACCGGACCATCTCGCCCTGAACGGCGCCGTCATCGACGGAACAGCGTCACATCCTGCGGACGTCCTGGAGCTGATCGTCGTTCCGCCGGCAACTCCCCCGGCTGACTGGCAGCATGGCGTCGCCACCCTCGTCGCACAGCTGTCCCGGGATCTGGGCAACGTCGTCGTCCACCGCAGTGCCCGTGACACCGAAGAGGCGGAGGCCATGGGCGGCAGGAGCGCCGTGCGCGTCTTCCCGGCGTGATGGCAGCAGGGAGAGGTATCACTCGGTCATGGTTCCGATCGCCGGTGTTCAACGTTCATCGGCTCCGGTCACCCGCCGTACCAGGTCCACCCAGGTGCTCTCCAGACGTGCGGTGGTGACCTGGCATTCGTTGCGCAGGTAGTCCATGGTCTCCAGGCTCACGAAAGCCAGCATGGCGTGGGCGAGTATGTCGTGATCACCCTCAACTCCCGCTTCCTGCAGGAGAGACGAGACGTGATGGTGAAAGGCCCGGCAGTCGTCCGAGGCATTGCGCCGTTCGCAGAGGACCTGGCGCCCCAGCGCGGCACCCAGGTCCGCATCGTCGGCGACGCGCGCGACCAGGGCACAACCGAACGCCGTCAGCCGGTCTCTCGCCGGTGCTCCCGGTCCCAACGGAGGGGGACCGGAGGTGTACGCCTCATGGAACTCCGCCTCGACGTCTCCCAGCAGAGCCAGCAGGAGTCCGTTGCGGTCGCCGAACCGGCGAAAGAGCGTGCCCTTTCCCACACCGGCCGCCTGCGCGACCTCGTGCATCGTCACATGCTCCGCTCCCCGGTCGGCCACCAGACGAGCGGCCGCCTCCAACAGTCGGGCGCGGTTGCGGGCGGCATCGGCGCGCTCCGCAGTGGTGTCGTCCGGCGCCTGCGTCATCGTTCACTCCTCGGTGCTACGCGTGCGTACACGCATCCGTCCTCGATCTGCACCGGGTATACGGGGACGGGACGTTTCGCCGGCGGGTCGAGGGGGTGTCCGGTGCGCAGGTCGAAGCGGGAGGCATGCAGCCAGCACTCGACCGTGCACCCGTCCACCTCGCCCTCGGAGAGCGAGACGGCACTGTGCGAGCACACATCGTGGATGGCGAACACCTGTTGCTCGGTCAGGACGAGGGAGACGGGAACGCCCTCCACCTCGAACCGTCGGGGGACGCCCTCCTTCAAGTCGTCGAACTTGCAGAGGTACGTGTAGCCGCTGCTGGGCATCGCTCTCCTCGGGTGCATCCATGACACGGGGGTCGGCCATCCGCTCCACAGGGGTGCATCGGGCAGGCCGCGCCGGCCAGGAGCGTCACTGCGTGTGATCGTGGCTGATCGCCAACGCTAGCGACGCAGTCCGGGGCTGGGACCCGACCCGAGCCCGAATCGAACTCGGCACATGGACCTAAGACGTCGCAGGTGAGGGCGAGTATGGGTGACCTGCGTCAGTGCTGTGGCGGCACTCTGCGGGTTCGTCGCGCCGCACCTGGGTGGGAGCGGTGCGCCGGGCCACGATCCGCGTCCTGTGCGGCGTTCCGCTGACGGCGAGAGCGATCAGCGGGAGGAGGGTGAGGGCGGCGAGGGCCAGGATCAGCGTCTGGCGCTGCGGCATGCGCAGGGTGGCCATGGCCATGGTCGGCCCGCCGACGATCATGCCGATGGCGAAGGCGGTGATCAGCAGGCCGGCGTGGGAGACGCTGACGCCGAGGTCGCCGGCCAGCTCCGGCAGCAGGCCGCGATGACGAACTCGGTGGTCCCCATCAGGAACGTGCCGGCGGCGAGCACCCACACGACGAAGGGCAGCTTGCCGGGGGTGGTCCCGGATGCGGAAGGCATACGTGTGGTCTCTCCTTGGGCGGAAAGGGGGCAGATCAGGTGGGTGATGGCGAGGCCGTCGGAGCGGACGGTGGCCACGTCCGTCACGGTTCCATGGATCGAACGGGTTGGAGAAGGGAGGATCTTCTCCCCCTCTGGCGGGCACCGCCCTCCGCGCCCGGCTCCCCCACCCACGAACGGCTGCGCATCCTCGCCTCCTGGGCCGCCGACCAGAACCTGGCCGCTTCCCCTCCCCCACCTGACGGCGACCGGCGGTCGGTGGACCGGGCCCGTGCCCCGGGTCCCGGGCTAGCCGCCGATGGCGGACATGGGGCGGTCCGGCTGGACGAAGGTGGGGTCGTCCAGGCCCGCGCCTGCCTTCTTGCCCCACATCGCCAGGCGCCAGATGCGGGCGATCTCCTCGTCCGGGGCGCCGGCGCGCAGGGCGGCGCGCAGGTCGGTCTCCTCGCGGGCGAACAGGCAGGTGCGGATCTGGCCGTCGGCCGTCAGGCGGGTGCGGTCGCAGGCCGCGCAGAACGGGCGGGTGACCGAGGCGATGACGCCGACGCGGTGCGGGCCGCCGTCCACCAGCCAGCGCTCGGCCGGGGCCGAGCCGCGGGCTTCGTCGCCCTCGGCGGTCAGCTCGAAGCGGGTCCGCAGGGACGCCAGGATGTCCCCGGCGGTGATCATGCCGTCGCGCTTCCAGCCGTGCTGGGCGTCCAGGGGCATCTGCTCGATGAAGCGCAGCTCGTAGTCGTGCGCCACCGCCCAGGCGAGCAGGTCCGGGGCCTCGTCGTCGTTCAGCCCGGGCATCAGGACCGCGTTCACCTTCACCGGGGTCAGGCCCGCCTCGCGGGCGGCGTGCAGGCCCTCGAGGACGTCCCGGTGGCGGTCCCGGCGGGTGAGGGTCTTGAAGACGCCGGGGCGCAGGGTGTCCAGGGAGACGTTCACCCGGTCCAGGCCCGCCGCCTTCAGCGCGGCCGCGGTGCGCCGCAGGCCGATGCCGTTGGTGGTCAGCGACATCTGGGGACGCGGCTCCAGGGCGGCGACACGCTCGACGATGCCCACCAGGCCGGGGCGCAGCAGCGGCTCGCCGCCGGTGAAGCGGACCTCCTCGATGCCCAGGGACGTCACCGCGATGTCGATCAGGCGGACGATCTCGTCGTCCGTGAGCAGGTCCGGCTTGGCCAGCCACTGCAGGCCCTCCTCGGGCATGCAGTACGTGCAGCGCAGATTGCACCGGTCGGTGAGCGAGACCCTCAGGTCGGTGGCCACCCGGCCGTAGGTGTCGATGAGCACGTAGGCCCCCTCCTCAAGACAGGATTCGGTCCCCTGTGAGGGCGGTCCGACCGCCGGCCCGGCTCCGGATCAGCGGTCGATGAATCGGCCCCGTGCCCTGGGACAGAGGCAGACCAGTGGCATGGTTGGCGCAGGAGATGATCTCCGCGCTGATGGAGACCGCCGTCTCCTCGGGGGTGCGCGCGCCGAGGTCGAGGCCGATCGGGGAACGCAGCCGGGCCAACTGCTCCTCGGTGACGCCGACTTCGCGCAGGCGGTGCAGGCGTTCGGTGTGGGTGCGGCGGGATCCCATGGCGCCGATGTAGCCGACGGGCAGGTCGAGTGCGAGGCGCAGCAGCGGGATGTCGAACTTGGCGTCGTGGGTGAGGACGCAGACGGCGGTACGGGCGTCCACGGCCGTCTGCTCCAGGTAGCGGTGGGGCCAGTCGACCACGATCTCGTCGGCGTGCGGGAAGCGCGCCGCGGTGGCGAAGACGGGGCGGGCGTCGCAGATGGTGACGTGGTAGCCGAGGAAACGTCCGGCCTGGCTGAGGGCGGCGGCGAAGTCGACGGCGCCGAAGATCAGCATGCGGGGGCGGGTGGCGGCCACGTGGACGAGGACGGAGAACCGGTCGGGGCATGTGTCCGCCTCCCCGCCGAGCGGGACGAGCGCGGTGCGTCCCGCCCGGAGCAAGGCTGCGGCTCGGTCCGCCACCGCCCGGCCCGTCGGCCCCCGGTCCAGCGTCCCGAAAGCGACGTGACCGTCGCCGAGCACGCTCATGGTGGAGCCGACGAGTGCGTCGGGGCCGTCCACGACCTGGGCCACGGCAGCCGGTCGCCCCTGAACAACTTCGGCGAGAGCCTCTCCCAGGTGCGGCTGGGCAGCGGGGTCGATGCGCTGGACGAGGACGTCGAGTTCGCCGCCGCAGGTCAGTCCGACGGCGAAGGCGTCGTCGTCGGAGTAACCGAACCGGGCGCGCTGGGGAGGGCCCTGGTCATGCAGCACCCGCCGGCACAGTTCGTACACCGCGCCCTCGACGCAGCCGCCGGAGATGCTGCCGACCGCGTTGCCGTCCTCGTCCACCGCGACCGACGTACCGGTCGGCAGGGGCGCGCTGCCGTGCACGTCGACGACGGTGGCCAGGGCGAAGGGACGTGCCTCGCGGCACCAACGGTGCAGTGTGTCCGCGATGTTCAGCATGGGTCTGTCTCCGTGGTTCGCCGTGGGGTTGGCGGGCCGCCGCCGCGTCGCCGGGGAGCGTGTACACGGCGGCGGCCCTGACCGTCCGGCAGCCCGACGGGGGGACAGGCTGCCGGACGGGTCGGTGGGCCCGTCACTGGAATGCCAGGGCTAGATCAGTGCCTCGGCGGTGATGGGCAGATCGCGGACCCGGCGGCCGGTGGCGTTGAAGACCGCGTTGGCGATGGCGGGTGCCACGCCGACCATGACGACCTCGCCGAGCCCCTTGACGCCGAGCGGGTCGGCCTCCATGTCCTCGCCCTCCAGGTAGATCGCCCTGAGATCGGGGACGTCCGCGTTGACGGGGACGAGGTAGTCCGCCAGGCCGGCGTTCACGATCCGCCCGTCGCGGTGGTCGGTGACCGTGTGCTCCAGCAGCGCCTGGCCGATGCCGCCCACCATGCCGCCGATCGCCTGGCTGTCGGCGAGCTTGGGGCTGATGATGCGGCCCGCGTCGTACACGCCCAGGATCCGCCGCACCCGCACCAGGCCCAGCGTGGCGTCGACGGCCACCTCGGCGAAGGTCGCGTTGTAGGCGTGGAAGGAGTGCCGCTCGGGACTCGGCGGTCCGGTGTAGGAGCCGCGTGCTTCGAGGCGGGAGCGGTTGTTGCGGGTCAGCAGCCGCTGGTACGTCTCGCCCCGAGCCGGGTTGTTCCTTACGTGCAGCCGGCCACTGCGCGCCACGACGTCCTCGGCGGCCACGCCGTACAGCGGCGACTGCTCGTCCTCGACGGCCAGCTCGATCGCCTGCCGGCGAACCCGGTTGCAGCCGTCGAGGACGGCGGAGCCGACACTCGCCATGGTCATCGAGCCGCCGTGCGGCCCGGTCTGCGGGTAGAGCGAGTCGCCCAGCCGGAAGGTCACCGCGCGCATGGTCAGCCCGAGCGCGTCGGCGGCGACCTGGGTGTGGGACGTGTAGGTACCCGGCCCCATGTCACTGGAGGCGGTCTCGACCACGGCCGTGCCGTCGGCGTCCAATCGGACCCGGGCTTCAGCAGGCATACGCGCGGTGTGGTAGACACCCGCGGCCATACCCATGCCGATCAGCCAGTCACCCTCCCGCCGCGAGCGCGGCCTGGTGGGCCGGCGGTCCCAGCCGAACTCACGGGCGCCCACGGTGTAGCACTCACGCAGCCGACGGGTGGACCACGGCAGTCCGGACGACTCGTCCTCGGCCGGCTCGTTGCGTCGGCGCAGCTCGATCGGATCGATACCGAGCTCGTTGGCGAGTTCGTCCAGCGCCGACTCGATCACGTAGGACGCCGTCGCAGGGCCCGGCCCGCGCATCCAGATCGGGGTGTTCACATCCAGCGGCACCGTCCGGTACGCCTGGCGGACGTGAGGCATGCTGTAGAGCATCCGGCCCGGGTCCAGGATGCCCTCGACGAACGTCTCGTAGGAGGAGGTCTCGTGGTCCATCTCGTGGACCATGGCGGCAAGGCGCCCCCGCCGGTCGCTGCCCAGCCGCAGACGGTACTCGTAGGACGGCCGGAAGCCGACACCGAAGTACATCTGCTTACGGCTCAGCACCAGCTTGACCGGACGGCCCGTCTCCCGCGCCGCCAGGGCGGCGATGGCAACGTGCGGCCAGCAGCGCAGTCCGCTGCCGAAGCCGCCGCCGACGAACGGTGAGATCACGCGCACCGAGTCCTGGGGCAGGCCGAACACCGCAGCGAGTTCGTCCCGCGTGCCCATCACCCACTGCGTCTTGTCCCACACGGTCAGCCGGTTGCCGTCCCAGCGGGCGATGGTGGCGTGCGGCTCCATCGGGTTGTGATGGTTGCGGGCCAGGTGGTACGTCAGCTCCAGCCGTACGTCCGAGGAGCGCAGGCCTGCCTCGGCATCGCCACGCGCGTAGGTCGTCGGCTCGCCCGGCTCGGCCTCGGCCAGGTCGGTCGAGGGCCGCTCGGCGTCGTAGCTGACCTTGACCAGGCTCGCGCCGTGCTGCGCGGCCTCCAGGGTGGTGGCCACCACGACGGCGACCGGCTGACCGTGGAAGAGCACCCGGTTGTCCTGGAACACCCGCAGTCTGCGGCCGGCCGGGTTGTTCGACCCGGAGTTGTCACGGTACGGCAGCCTCGGCGCGTTGCCGTGGTGGATCACCCGCAGCACGCCCCGGTGGGCCTCGGCGTCACGGGTGTCGACGCCGGTGATGCGGCCGCGGCCGATACTCGCATCGACGATGACCGCGTGCACCGCCCCGTCGACATCGAACTCGGCGGCATACAGCGCCTGACCGGTGACCTTCAGCCGGCCGTCCACCCGGGACAGCGGCGCACCGACGGCTGCCTGCGGCTGGGGACTCACTTGGTACCTCCTACGATGCGCAGCTGGCGTTCCACGGTCCGCTGCAACAGCTCGGGCTTGAACCGGTTGTGCCGAAGCGGGCGGGCTCCCTGAGCCGCCCGCGCGGCG
This sequence comes from Streptomyces sp. NPDC127197, assembly GCF_042672405.1. Lineage (NCBI taxonomy): Bacteria > Bacillati > Actinomycetota > Actinomycetes > Kitasatosporales > Streptomycetaceae > Streptomyces > Streptomyces sp. NPDC127197. Next base: position 62,997 of record NZ_JBHXVG010000019.1, read on the forward strand.
GCGGCCGCCCACAGGGCCTCGGACGGGCGTTCACCTACGAGGTGCCGCTCGACCGCGGGCAGCTTCCACGGCACCGTGCCCACACCGCCGGCGGCAACCTTCGCCTCCCGGATCACCCCACCGCGCACATGCAGTGCCACGGCCGCCGAGGTCAGGGCGAACTCGTAGGACTGACGGTCACGCACCTTCAGATAGCCCGACCGCAGCGGGCGCGGAAGCGCGGGGATCTCCACCGCGGTGATCAGCTCACCCTGCTGGACGGCCTGCTCCCGGTTCGGGGTGCTGCCCGGCCGCAGCAGGAAGTCCGCGAAGGGGAGACGGCGCTCCCCGTCCGGCCCCAGCAGGTGCACGGTCGCCTCCAGCGCCGCGAACGCCACCGCCACGTCGGAGGGGTGGGTGGCGACACAGTCGTCGGAGGTGCCCAGGATGGCGTGCATCCGGTTGAAGCCCTCCCGGGCGGCACACCCCGAACCGGGCTCGCGCTTGTTGCAGGCGGCGGTGACATCCCGGAAGTAGGTGCACCGGGTGCGCTGCATGATGTTGCCGCCGATGGTCGCCATGTTCCGCAGCTGCGCCGAAGCACTCAGCTCCAGCGCCTCGGAGATCACCGGGTACAGGCTGCGCACCTTGCGGTCGGCGGCGGCCTGGGACATGGTCACCAGCGCGCCGATGCGCAGGCCCCCGCCCTCGGTGGCGGTGACCTCACGCAGCGGCAGGCCGGAGATGTCGACCAGCGCCTCGGGACGCTCGACGGTCTCCCGCATCAGGTCGACCAGCGTGGTGCCCCCGGCGATGTAACGCCCGCCGCGGCGCCCGGCGTTGAGGGCTTCCCGGGTGTCGGAGACGCGGGTGTAGGCAAAGGGATACACAGGGCCGCTCCTTACTTCCGGCCCGCGGTCTGCTCGACCGCGCGCACGATCTTCACGTAGCAGCCGCAGCGGCAGATGTTGCCGCTCATCGACTCCCGGATCTCCTCCGGCGATCCGGTGTGACCCTCCTGGATGCAGCCGACCCCGGAAAGGATCTGGCCGGGGGTGCAGTAGCCGCACTGGAAAGCGTCCTGATCGATGAACGCCTGCTGCAACGGGTGCAGCCGGTCGCCGTCGGCCAGCCCCTCGATCGTGGTGACCTCGGCGCCCTCCAGGCGCACCGCCAGCGTCAGACAGGCGTTGACCCGATGGCCGTCGACCAGCACCGTGCATGCCCCGCAGGCCCCGGCGTTGCAGCCCTTCTTCGAACCGGTCAGGCCGAACTGCTCGCGCAGCAGATCCAGCAGCGACGTGCGGTTGTCCACCGTCACCGTCCGCCGGGTGCCATTGACCGTCAACGAGACCCGGCTGGAGGGCGCCGCCGCTACGGCGCCGGCTTCCTCCCCGGAGAGGAACGTGCCCCCGATCACGCCGCCCGCAAGGACAACACCGCCGACCGCGGTACTGGTGGCGATGAAGGTACGCCGAGTGGGAGGTGGTGAGGGCTCGCTGGAGTCGGCGGGTGGTGGAACGGCGGATTCAGGAAGATCAGTGGACATGGATATGCCTTCGCATCACGGACGGATCGGCCGTACAGAGCGGCCCGGCAGGAGGCGGGATCGTCGTCGCCGCAGACGTGGGCGACCGCCGCTTCACTGCCGCGGCCGTCCATGTGGGGAGTCTGGCATCACAGGTAATGCCTGTGGCAGGGAGAGTTTTATCCCCCTCTTGGCGTTCTCACCCACGGGTAAGGGATGAATGAGCAGCCTACCGAGAACACATGGGGATGGCTCCTTACGGGCTGGGGGTCGGCCGCCACGAAGGGCCGGGCGGGCCGGGTGCGCCATCCAGGTAACCCGTATTCCGCGCGGGCAGCGAGTTACTGATGAGGGGTGTACTGGCAGTACACCCCAATTTGCCGGACTCGGGCTTACGGTCAGGTGTGTGGACAACCGTGACGAAGTCCGTGAGTTTCACACCTCGCGGCGCGCCAAGAGCATCCCCGAGCAGGCAGGGCTGCCGGCCGGCAACCGCCGCCGTCTCAGCAGCCAGGAAGGGGGGAGAGTTTTCATCCCCGAGGATTCTCACCCAGGAGGGAATTCTCCCCTTTGCAGGCTCGCGCGACAGTGGCAAGGTCGTGGACGTGACCGGAGAACGGAGCTGGTCACCTGAAAGCTCTCTCGTAATGAACCCGTTGGGGCGGGAATTCTCCAGCAGGCGCTTTCCTGCCTGAACCCCGGACGACGACCATGACCCCCACTTCCGACGCCTGTCACTTCCACCGGTTCGCGTTCCCCACTCGGCCCGCTTCCGTTCCCGAGGCACGCCAACGCACCAGCGCCGCGCTCACCGACCTCAGCGGCCCGCCCTTCCCACGTTCCCCGACGCCACGGCGACCGGCGGTCGCGGGCTGCGCGTCATCTGCGATCTGACCCACCAGGCGGGCGGATCCGCCTGGACTGTCCCGGATCCTGACGAGGTCGGCAAAACCGTCCTTGTCCGCCTGCCCACGTGCAGTGCTCACGCGGCCGGGCGGCTACCGGCCCGTCCCCCGTCGGAGAGCTGCGTGTCGCTGCTCGCGACGAACGCGTCCCGCGGGTGCTGAACCGAGGCGAGGGAGACCAGATCCCGGCCGAACAGGGCCGCAGTGAGCCAGACGGTCAGAACCCGGGCCTTGCGCTCCCAGGTCGGCACCGCCAGAACGTGATAACCCCGGTGCATCAGCCAGGCGGGAAGTCCCTTGATGACAAGACTCTTGTACTGGAAGATGCCCCGCCCCAGGCCCAGCGTCGCCACCACTCCCAGACTGCTGTGGCGGTAGTTGCGGACCTTGCCCCCGTGCAGGTCGGCTGCGATGTTCTTCGCAAGGCGCTTGCCCTGTCGTACGGCGTGCTGGGCGTTCGGCACCGTCCGCGCTCCCGGGGCGGACGAAGCCAGGTCGGGAACGGCCGCATCGTCTCCGGCCGCCCACACATCCGCCACCGGCTCGCTGTCGGTGCCCACCCGAAGATCGGGACGGACCACGAGCAGACCCCGCTCGTCGACCGGAAGATCGGTGTGATTGTGCACCACCGGGTTCGAGGCGTTGCCGGCGGTCCAGACGATCAGCGCCGAGTCGAACTCCTCCCCGCTGGAGAGCACCACATGCCCGTCCACGGCGGAAACCAGCTGCGTGTTCAGGTGGACGCGGGCGCCGCGGCGCTCCAGAGAACGCACCACCCAGGCACCGGGCTTGTCGCCCACCTCGGGCAGGATGCGCCCGCGGGCCTCGACCAGGTGGAAGGACAGGTCGTCCGGACTCAGCTCCGGATACGACTTCAGCATCGCAGTCGCCAGCGACAGCAGCTCGCCGAAACCCTCCACACCGGAGAAGCCGCCGCCCACGAACGTGACGGTGAGCAGCTTGCGCCGGTCGGCGCCCGGCGGCAGTGACGCCGCCTGGTCGAACGCGGTCATCAACCGGTCGCGGATGGCCACCGCCTCCTCCACGTGCTTCAGGCCGATCGCCTGCTGCGCGAGTCCCGGTATGGGGAAGGTGCGCGTCACGGCCCCGGCAGTGACCACAAGAGTGTCGTAGCCAAGGTCGTAGTCGGCGCCGTTGACAGGCCGCACGGTGATGGTCCGGTCCGCATGGCGGATGTCGGTCACGCTGCCGGCGATGAGGCGGGTGCTGCGCAGATGCCGCCGCAACGACACAGCAGCATGACGCGCCTCGACCGACCCAGCCGTCACCTCCGGCAGGAACGGCTGGTAGGTCATGTAAGGGCGCGGGTCGACCACCGTGACACACGCCTCGCCGGCACGCAGTAGCCGCTCCAAACCCCACGCTGTGTAGAAGCCCGCGTAACCGCCACCCACAATGACAATCTCACGCATGATTCCCTCAACTCATAGCCGACGTCACATAGACCGGGTCGCACAAACCGATGTGACAGGTAAGAAAAAAATCGGACGGCGATGTCGAGAACCCGTGACCGGCTCCGTCCCCGAGGTGAACGCGACCACAATGGGTCGCACCAGCACCGAGGAGAACCACGATGGCCAAGTACCTGCTGCTCAAGCACTACCGAGGCGCCCCGGCGGCGGTCAACGACGTGCCCATGGACCAGTGGACGCCGGAGGAGATCTCGGCGCACATGCAGTACATGCACGACTTCGCCGCCCGGCTCGAGAAGACCGGCGAGTTCGTCGACGGTCAGGCGCTCGCCCCCGAGGGCACGTGGGTCCGGTACGACGGTGAGGGGCGACCGCCGGTCACCGACGGCCCGTTCGCCGAGACCAAGGACCTCATCGCCGGCTGGATGGTGATCGACGTCGACAGCTACGAGCGCGCCGTCGAGCTGGCCGGGGAACTGTCGGCCGCCCCCGGGGCGGGCGGGAAGCCGATCCACGAGTGGCTCGAGCTGCGCCCGTTCCTGGCCGCGCCGCCCACCATCACGGAGTGACCTCACCGATGGACGAGGCCCTGCTCCGCAGCCTCACGCCGAGCGTGCTCGCCATCCTCGTCCGCCGCGGAGCCGACTTCGCGGCGGCCGAGGACGCCGTCCAGGACGCGCTGGTCGAGGCGGTCCGCGTCTGGCCGGCCGACCCGCCGCGGGATGCGAAGGGCTGGCTGGTCACCGTGGCCTGGCGCAAGTTCCTCGACCAGGCCCGGGCGGACACCGCCCGCCGCCGGCGTGAGGACCTCGTGGAGGAGGAGCCTGCGCCCGGGCCCGCGCCCGCGGTGGACGACACGCTCCAGCTGTACTTCCTGTGCGCCCACCCGTCGCTCACGCCGGCGTCCGCGGTCGCACTCACGCTGCGCGCCGTCGGCGGGCTCACCACCCGGCAGATCGCCCAGGCCTACCTGGTGCCCGAGGCGACCATGGCGCAGCGCATCAGCAGGGCCAAGCGCACCGTCTCCGGCGTCAGGTTCGACCAGCCCGGCGACGTCGCCACCGTGCTGCGCGTCCTCTACCTGGTCTTCAACGAGGGCTACTCCGGCGACATCGACCTCGCCGCCGAGGCCATCCGCCTCACCCGGCAGCTCGCGGCCCGGGTCGACCACCCCGAGGTGGCGGGGCTGCTCGCCCTCATGCTGCTCCACCACGCCCGGCGCGCCGCCCGGACCGCGCCCGACGGCAGCCTGGTGCCGCTCGCCGAGCAGGACCGCGGCCGGTGGGACACCAAGATGATCGCCGAGGGCGTCGACATCCTGCAGGCGGCCCTCGCCCGCGACCGGCTCGGCGAGTTCCAGGCCCAGGCCGCCATCGCAGCCCTCCACGCCGACGCGCCCACCGCCGAGGAGACCGACTGGGTGCAGATCGTCGAGTGGTACGACGAGCTCGCGCGCCTGACCGACAGCCCGGTCGTCCGACTCAACCGCGCAGTGGCCGTCGGCGAGGCCGACGGACCGCGCGCCGGCCTGGCGGCGCTCGCGGCACTGGACGACTCCCTGCCCCGCCACACCGCGGTGGCGGCGTACCTCCACGAGCGCGACGGCGACCTGGCGACAGCGGCACGGCTGTACGCCGAGGCGGCCCACAAGGCACCCAACCTCGCCGAGCGCGACCACCTGACACGCCAGGCCGCCCGGCTCAACACCAGCCGGTGACGGAGCAGGGAATCAGGGACGGGAAGCGCTCGGCGAGGGCCTCCGCGCCCAGGCCCGCCCTGGCGGCCGCGCCGGGCGCGAGATTCTGCACGAACACGTCCGCCCCGCCGAGGAGTTGGTCCAGCACCCGCCTCCCCCGCTCCGACTTCAGGTCGAGGGACAGGGACTCCTTGGAGCGGTTGAGCCACACGAAACAGCTGGACAGCAGCGGGTCCGCGGGGTGCTCGGTCATGCGGCGGCCTCCAGGAGCGGGTGTGCCCCGACGGTATTACCCACCCCGGCTCAACGCGCCGCCCCGGCTCACGCGTAGAACCGCGTCACGCTCTGCAGCACGCACGCCGGCTTCGCGCCGCCCTCGATCTCGATCGTGCCGTCGACGGTGATCTGCGCGCCGCCGGGGACGTCGTCGACCTCGGCGAGCCGTGCGACCAGGCGGATGCGCGAACCGGCCGGCACCGGTGCGGGGAAACGGACCTTGTTCAGACCGTAGTTGACCTTGGTGGTGACGCCCTCGACGTCGAGCAGCTCGGTGAACAGCGGGATGAAGAGCGACAGCGTGAGATAGCCGTGGGCGATCGGGCCGCCGAAGGGGCCTTCCTTGGCACGCTCGGGGTCGGTGTGGATCCACTGGTGGTCACCCGTCGCGTCGGCGAAGCCGTTGATGCGCTCCTGCGAGACCGTGATCCACTCACTGGTGCCGAGGTCGCTTCCGGCGAGCTTCCTCAGTTCGTCCAGGTCGTTGACGGTGATGCTCATGAAGGGTCCTGCCCTTTCGCTGGTGTCGGACTGCCGGTCCGTCCCGAAGCGGGCGCGGACGCGGGACTTGAGGAGCTTCCCCGAGGCGGTGCGCGGCAGGGTCTCGGCCACCACGACGGACTTGGGGATCTTGTACTTGGCGAGGCGCCCGCCCAGGAACGCGATCACCTCGTCGGTGTCGAACCGTGCGCCCTCCCGGGCCACGACGACCGCGCGGGGCACCTCTCCCCACTTGTCGTCGGGGATGCCGATGACCGCACACTCCACGACATCGGGGTGGGTGAGCAGGACGTCCTCGACCTCCGCCGGGTAGACGTTCTCGCCGCCCGAGATGATCATGTCCTTGAGCCGGTCGACGATCGTGACGAAGCCGTCCTCGTCGACCCGTGCGATGTCCCCGCTGCGGAACCATCCGTCGGCGAAGGCCGCGGCGGTCTCCTCCGGAAGGCCCCAGTAGCCGGCCATGACATTGGGCCCGCGCACCAGCACCTCGCCGGGCTCGCCGACCGCGACGGGTGACAGGTCGGGGCCGGCCACGCGGACGTCGGTGAAGAAGTGCGGGACACCCGCGGAACCGGCTTTGCTCACCGCGTGCTCGACGTCCAGGAAGAGCGTGCCGGGGGCGGCCTCGGTCATGCCGTATCCCTGCTGGAAGTTGAGGCCCCGGGACTGGTACGTCGCGATCAGCGAGGTGGGGACGGGGGCGCCGCCGCAGGTCAGTTGTCGTAGGGAGGACAGGTCGGCGTCGGCCCAGCCGGGCTGCCGGGCCATCTGGTCGAACATCGCGGGCACCCCGAACATGAAGGTGATCCGGTGCCGTTCGATCAGGTCGAGGGTTCCGGCCGGGTCGAAGGCGCCGACCATGACGCAGCTGCCGCCCTTGAGGAGCACGGGCAGGGTCAGCATGTTGAGGCCGGCCGTGTGGAACAGGGGCGCGGAGACCAGCGCGGTCTCGTCGGCGGCCAGGTCCTGGTCGACGAGGACGTTGATCGCGTTCCAGGTGAGGTTGCCGTGGGTGAGCATCGCTCCCTTGGCGCGGCCGGTGGTCCCCGAGGTGTACATGATCATGCAGAGGTCGTCGGGGCCGACCGGTTCGTCGATCGGGTCGTCCGGGGCTGCGGCCAGCAGTTGCTCGTAGGCGGCACCGAGTGGGACGCGGTGTTCGACGGTCGGCCGGGCGGCCCGGCCGCCTTCGCCGCCGTTGTCAGTGGCGTCGTACAGACTGGGGGCATGGATGAGGACGCGCGCTCCCGAGTCCGTGAGCTGGTGGTCGATCTCGGGTGCGGCCAGACGCGTGTTGAGGGGGACGAAGACGGCACCGAGGAGGCCGGTGGCGAACAGGGTCTCCAGGAAGGAGGGGTGGTTGGGGCCGAGATAGGCGACGCGGTCGCCACGGCGGATCCCGGTCGCGCGCAGGGCGTGCGCGAGCCGGTTGGTGCGCTGGTGCAGGCTCAGGTAGCTGAGGGTCTGCTGCTCGTGGATCAGGGCGGTGCGATGGGGGGTCTTGCGGGCACGGCGTGCGGGCCAGGACCCGATTCCCTCGTTGCGCATGGGGTGGTGCCCCCTTTCACGTGCCTGAAGAGCCGGTGGCGTCGGTCGCGGTGAGCCCGAGGAGGCGGGCGGCGTTGTCCTTGAGGATCCTGGGCCGTACGTCGTCCTTGATGGCCAGCTTGTCGAAGTCGGCGAGCCAGCGGTCGGGAGTCAGGACGGGGTAGTCGGAGCCGAAGAGGACCTTGTCCTTCAGCAGGGAGTTGGCGTACTGGACGAGCTGCGGCGGGAAGTACTTCGGCGACCAGCCGGACAGATCGATGTGGACGCCCGGCTTGTGCGTGGCGACGGCCAGGGCCTCGTCCTGCCAGGGGAAGGAGGGATGAGCGAGGATGATCTTCAGATGGGGGAAGTCGGCGGCGACGTCGTCGACGTGCAGGGGGTTGGAGTACTTCAGGCGAATACCGCCGCCGCCGGGGACGCCCGCGCCGATACCGGTCTGGCCGGTGTGGAACAGAGCGATGGTGCCGGTCTCCTCGATCACCTCGTACAGGGGGTAGGCGATCTCGCGGTCGTTGGGGAAGAAGCCCTGGATGCTGGGGTGGAACTTGAAGCCCCTGACGCCGTACTCCTCGACGAGCCGGCGGGCCTGTCGCACGCCGGACTTGCCGCGGAAGGGGTCGATCGAGGCGAACGGGATCAGCACATCAGGGTTGGCGGCGGCGGCCTCGGCGACCTCCTCGTTGGGCACGGGCTCGGTGCCGGTGGCGTGCTCGGCGTCCACGGTGAAGACGACGGCGGCCATCCTGCGCTCGCGGTAGTACGCGGCGGTCTCCTCCAGGGTCGGTTTCCGCTTGCCCTCGACCTTGAAGTAGGCGCTCGAGGCGTCGTGCAGCTCGTCGTCCAGTGACGAGGTGCCCTTCGAGGAGACCTCGGCGTGGGTGTGGACGTCGATGGCGACGAGGTCGTCGACGTTCATGACGGTGGTCATGGGCGGCCCTCGTAGCGGTGCGGAGGGGTGGCGGTGCTGCGGCTCATGGCGCTCATGTCCCTCAGCCCTCCGGGAACTTGGGCGCCGGGATGCCGACCGTCTGCGGCTCGCGGCCGACCGAGGTGTGCCAGACGTCGGCGATCGTCTCGGGGCGCCAGCCGCCGTCGGCGTAGGCGACGGCGGTCTCCTGTGGATGGGACCACAGCGCCAGCTTGTCGCCACCGATGCCGATGCACTGGCCGGTCACGTCCGCGGCGGCCTGCGAGGCGAGGAACGGGACGAGCGCGGCGCAGTCCTCGGCCGTGCCGAAGCCCTCGCCCTTGCGCAGGAAGTCCGGCAGGGCCTCACCGCGCCGCATGGCCTCGACGTACGGGGCGAAGGCGGGGATCGTCTCGGTCATCGCGGTCGCCGCCACCGGGACGATCGCGTTGACCGTGATGCCGGCGCGGGCGAGCTCCATGGACCAGGTACGGGTCATGGCGGCGATCCCGGCCTTGGCAGCCGCGTAGTTGGTCTGACCGAAGTTGCCGCGCTGACCGGCGGGCGAGCCGACCAGGATCAGCCTGCCGCCCTCGCCCTGCTCACGCATCCGTACCGCGGCGGCGCGGGCGCAGGTGAAGGTGCCCTTGAGGTGGACGCCGACGACGGTGTCGAAGTCGTCGTCGGTCATCTTCCACAGAACCTTGTCCCGCAGCACGCCGGCGTTGGTGACCATGATGTCCAGCCGTCCGTATGCGTCGACGGCCCGGGCGACCAGCCGGTCGGCGGCCTCGGCCGGGCCCACCGCGACGGCCTCGGCGACGGCCCGGCCGCCGGCCTGCGCGATGGACTTGGCGGCCTGCTCGGCGACGGCCTCGTCCACGTCGTTGACGACGACGGACGCGCTCGCGGCGGCCAGGGCGTGTGCGTAGGCCAGGCCGAGGCCCCGGCCGCTGCCGGTGACGACGGCGACCTTGCCGGTGAGATCGATGCTGGGCACAGGGGTCCCTTCCGAAGGAGGTGCGACGACGCGTCACAAGAGGGTGCGGCGACGGCGTTCGCAGGGAAGTGCGGCTACGAGATCGAAGCTAAGAGCAATAATTGTTGACGTCAATAGTTGTTGCCGTCCTTCGGGTGCGTCAGACTGGGACCAGCACACGCAACCGCCCCGCCCGGGGCCTCGACCAGGGAGCCCGCCATCGCCCGCCAGCAGCACGCCACGAACACCGCCCCGATCGATGCGAACGAGCCCTGGATGCGCGGACTGCACGCGGACACCGGCTATCTGCTGTACCGGCTCGGCCTGCGCTCCGGGCAGCTCTTCAACGGCTTCCTCCAGGAGTCGGGCCTGCGGCTGCGCCACTACGCGCTGCTGCGCTTCCTCGCCACGGCCGGGGGCGCGCTCCAGCGTGAGCTGAGCACCCGCCTCGGCTACGACCCCAGCGCGATCGTCGGTCTCGTCGACGACCTGGAACGCGCCGATTTCGTGGAGCGCCGCCCCTCCCCGGACGACCGTCGCAGCCGCATCGTGGTGCTCACCGAGAAGGGCCGGTCATTCCTGCGTGACACCGACGAGGCCGGACAGCGTGTGACGAACGATCTCCTCCGGCCGCTGGACCCGGCCGAACGGGAGACGCTGCACGACCTGTTGCTGCGCATCGCGGAGCCGGGGCTGTCCCGAGGCTTCACGGAGGGGTGACGCGGCACGATGACCCCGCGTTCGGCGCCCGACCGGCTTCTGGCGGTGCTCGGCACCTTCGACCACGATCACCCTGCGCTTTCCCTGACAGACATCAGCCGCCGGGCGGGGCTGTCCCTCACCACCGCGCACCGGCTGGTCGGGGCGCTGACGGCGTGGGGTGCGCTGGAGCGTGATCCGTCCGGCGTCTACCACATAGGGCTGCGGCTGTGGGAGGTGTCGGCGCTCGCACCCCGCGGTCTCGCCCTGCGCCAGGTCGCGCTGCCCTTTCTGGAGGACCTGTACGAAGCCACCCATGAGAACGTCGCGTTGGCCGTGCGCGACGGCTCGGAGGTCGTCTACATCGAGTGGATCTCCGCCCGTACGGCGATCGGCGTCCGCATCCAGGTGGGCGCCCGCTGGCCGCTGCACGCCACCGGGGTCGGCCTTGCGCTGCTCGCCCACACCGAACCGGAGTTCCAGGCCGCGTACTGCGCCGAGCCGCTCACCGCGTACACCGAGCACACCATCACCGACCCTGGCGGACTGCGCCGGGCGCTCGCCGAAGTGCGCCGTTCCGGCTGCGCCGTGAGCAGCCGTCAGGTCACCGACGATGCCCTGTCCGTGGCCGCGCCGGTGCGGGGTGCAGGCGCGGCGGTCGTCGCGGCCGTCTCCGTCGTCGTGCCCGTCCGGGACGCGCAGATCCCCGCGTTGGTCCCGGCCGTACGGCTGGCGGCGCGCGGAATCTCGCGCGCACTGGGCTGGCAGCCACGGCCGGAGCCCGAAAGGGCTTCCGTCTGACGGAAGCGGTTGCCGACACAGGCAGCCTGCACGAGTCCCGCTTCTGCGGGGCCGAGCGGTGCATGGGGCCGATCGCGACGGCTGAACCTGGCCCGACCAAGACGTTCAGCCCTCGCCGCTGTACCGAGTCCGCGCGCCGGCCAGTGGATCGCTGCTTGTCGAGCCACAGCCCGGCACGCGTTCCAGGTGTTACCCGGCGGCCTGCGCAGTCATCGACTCGGGGTAGAACTGCTCGACACGGTCGCGCTTGGTGTACATGTCCCAGTAGTACTGGGCAAGGTCGTCGGGGTCGACGATGGGGAACTGTGCACCGGCGTCCGCCGTGGCCGCGGATGCCGCCTCGCTGCGCGCGATCATTGCCCCGATGGTCAAGGCGCCAGCATGGACACCGGTGTCGGCCAGCTCACCGTTCAGGGAGTACAGGTAGTTGCGGGCGGCGACGGCACTGCCGAGCATGTCCGTGCCGAAGCGGACGCCCTCCTCCTCGGTGAAGATGCCGACCTCGATCGGGCGGCGGGTGGTGATGCCGCGTTCGTTCAGGGCGAGGCGGTTGACGCCGCGCAGGCCGGTGCGCTCGTCGTCGTACGCGCCGATCTCGGCGAGGTCCATCAGGACTGCCACAGGCGGTCGCCGTTGATGGTGATCTTGTCGGGGATGGGAGTTGTCATGACCTGTCTCCCTGAAAAGGTGTCGGAAACGGTGGGTGGTGGGTACTGCTCAGCCGGCAGCGGTGGCGACCGCGAGGCCGAAGCCGATCAGCGCGACGCCTGTGGTCCGCCCGAGCGCACGGTGGATCCGCGGTTTTTGAAGAACCGGCCCGGCCTTGGACAGCAGGAACACGCAGCTGCCCAGCCAAGCGAGGGTGAGGGTGCCGTGAAGGAGCACGAGGAGCGTCATAGCCCAGGCGGCAGGCAGCCCGGACGGTGCCAACGTGGGCAGCAGCCCGGTGTAGAAGACGGCGATCTTCGGGTTGAGGACGTTGCTGACCAGGCCGGTCCGCCAGGGGCTCCCGACGGCGGCAGGACCGACATCCGTTCGGCCGGCCGGTGCCGAGCGGCGGTGCTGCCACAGCGCCTGCGCGCCCAGGAACACCAGGTAGCCGGCGCCAAGGAGCTTGACGGCCGAGTAGGCCGCAGGCGAAGCAGCGAGCACGGCCGCGAGCCCGGACACGGTCAGCGCACCCCACAGCAGCAGTCCGGTCACGATCCCGCCCACGGTGCGCAGCCCGTCTCCGGGACCGGCCACGAGCGCACGTCGGGTCACCACCGCCATGTCCGGGCCGGGCACGATGGTCAGCAGCCCGAGGACACCGATCGCGGCCACGAAGTGGGTCAGCACGCTGCCGACCTCCTCCCGATCGAACTGATCGAACCGGTCGGCAGTGGGGGGATGAAGGGGTGGTGAGTCAACGCAGGGGTCCTTCAGGTGTCGCGTGTTCAATGACCAGTGGTGGAGTGCGGGTTGGCAGCAGTCCCCTCGGTGCTCAGCAGCACGACCACCGAGGACGGCCCGAGCCCCCATGCCCTACGGCGTTCCTCGGCTCCCACGCCGATGAGCGCCGCACGCAGACCGGCAAGCGACGCGGCCCCGCAGGGGCCCGAGGAGACACCGAGAGCAGCGAGGTCACCGGCCGCGCGGGCGCTGTCGGCGTCGGCGATGGCGACTGCGGCGTCCAGCCCGCCGCGCAGGTAGGGCCAGGCGATGCTGGACGGGGTGCCGCAGTTCAGTCCGGCCATGGTGGTCTCCCTCGTGGTGACGCTGACGGGTGCGCCGAGGGTGAGGCTTTCCAGGACACCCAGGGCCTTGAACGCGGGCAGCCCCGGACGGCACGACTCGTCCGTGACGAAGACCCGGCCGACTCCCCATGCATCCGCCGGCGACGGGAGTTCGGTCAGTGGGGTGGGCGCGCAGTCGGGCAGCGAAGGGTGGAAGACCCGCACCTCGGCGGGCGCGGGTTCACACCGCCGGGCACGGGCATCGGGACGCATGAACCACGGCGGCGTACGACAGGAGGAAGCGTTGTCAGACACACGATCAGGGTCCGATGCACCCTTACGATCGGCCCAGCGAATGTTTTCGATCTATACTCATCGGAAAAACCGAACTATCCAGCCATCGGTCCGCGAGGGCGAGGAGAGCGGGCTTCCCATGTTCGATCTGCACCGACTGCGCCTGCTCCGCGAACTCAGACACCGCGGCACCCTGGCGGCCGTCGCCGCCGCCCTCTCCTACGCCCCCTCCTCCGTCTCCCAGCAGCTCTCCCAGCTGGAAACCGAAGTCGGCGTCCCGCTCCTTGAGCCGGTCGGACGGCGGGTGAGGCTGACTGCGCAGGCCGAGATCCTCGTCGCCCACACCGAAGCGGTCCTCGAACGCCTGGAGCGCGCGGAGGCGGACATCGCCGCCTCCCTGACCGACCTGACCGGTACCCTGCGCATCGCCTCGTTCCAGACAGCCGCCCTGGCCCTCGTCCCGACCGCGCTCGGCCTGCTGCGTGACCAGCACCCGCACCTGCGCGTCCACGTCACGCACAGGGAGCCGGAAAAGGCCCTACCCGCTCTCCAAGCCCGCGACTTCGACCTCGTCCTCGCCGAGGAATACCCCGGCAACCCCAACCCGCGGCCCGCCGAACTCGAACAGGAAAACCTGCTCGACGACCCCCTGCACCTCGCCCTGCCGAAGCCGGCCGACACAGGGGACGCCGACGGCCCGACGGCGGCGCTGCGCTCACTCGCGGGCCACCCCTGGGTGATGGAACCCGAAGGCACCCCCGCCCGGCACTGGGCCATGACCCTGTGCCGCAACGCCGGCTTCGAACCAGACGTACGGTTCGAGACCACCGACCTCCTGCTCCACCAGCGCCTCGTCGAGCAGCAACACGCCGCAGCCTTCCTCCCCGACCTCGTCTGGAACGGACAACCCCCGACCGTCACCCTGCGCCAACTCCCCCGCGGCCAGCGCACACGCCGCATCTTCACCGTCGTGCGCCAAGGCCGCAGCCGGCACCCCGCCGTCCTCGCGTGCCGGGACGCCCTCCGCCGCGCGGTCACCTTCCGCTCCAACGAGGCACAGGGCAACGTAGCTCACCGTTGAGGCCCTGCGCGCGGACCGCCAGGGCGCGGCCGATCACGGGCACCGGATCACCGCGGCGATCGCCCGCCACGTGGCCCGCGCCGGCGGCACCGTCGACCAGCTACGCCCTCGCGGCCCATGCTGCCGTACGTGAACCCGCCGAACGGCATCGCGTGTTGGTCGCGCGCCTGCTCCGGTGGACCGGCATCAGGCGTCGGTGGCCGCGTGGACGCGTTGCCCTTCGACGAAGGTCTGCAGGACGCGGGTGGCGGTGATCTCTTCGGGCGGGCCCGCGAACGGGTCGCGATCGAGGACGACGAGGTCGGCCGCCTTGCCGACGGTGATGCTGCCGGTGGTGCCGTCGAGGTGGTTCACGAAGGCGCTGCCCGCCGTGTACGCGGCGATGGCGGTGCCCAGGTCGAGGCGCTGCTCCGGGAGGAAGACGGGGGTGCCCTCGGGCGCGTGGTGGGAGATCCGGTTGACGGCGACGTGGATGGCCTGGAGTGGATCGGGGCTGCTGACCGGCCAGTCGCTGCCCGCGGCCAACGTCGCGCCGGCGCGCAGCAGGTCGCCGAAGGGATACTGCCGTGCGCCGCGTGCCGCACCGAGGAAGGGCAGGGTCAGCTCGTCCATCTGCGGTTCGTGGGCGGCCCACAGCATCTGCAGGTTGGCACTCGCGCCCAGGGCGCGGAACCGGGGGATGTCGTACGGGTGGACGACCTGGAGATGCGCCAGGTGGTGCCGTGTGTCGCGCCATCCGTTGGCCGTACGGGCGGACTCCACGGCGTCCAGCGCCTCGCGCACCGCGCGGTCGCCGAGCGCGTGGAAGTGGACCTGGAAGCCGAGCGCGTCGAGTTCGGTGACGTACTTCCTCAGCTCTCCCGGCTCGACGAAACTGATGCCGCTGTTGTCCGAGGAGCAGCCGCAGCCGGTCAGATACGGATCGAGCATCGCGGCGGTGTGGTTCTCGGCGATGCCGTCCTGCATGATCTTCACGGTGCCGGCGCGGAACCGGCCTTGGTTCAACTCCTCTCGACGCGCGGCGAGTTCGGGGATCTGCTCGGCGCCGCGCTCGCGGTCCCACCACAGGGCGCCGACGACGCGGGCGGTGAGCAGGCCCCGGTCGAGGGCTGCCTGATAGGTGGGCGCCGGGTCGGCCATGTTGGCGTACGCCCCCACGATGGCGTCCTGCCAGGCGGTGACACCGTACGAGTGCAGCACGGCCTGGGCCCGGAGCAGGGCGGCGAGTTGCTCCTCCGGCGTGGGATCCGGCAGCAGCCTTCCCACGAGGTGGACGGCGCCCTCCTGGAGCATGCCGGTCGGGTTGCCGTCGGCGTCGCGCTCGATCCGGCCGTCGGCGGGGTCGGGCGTACGGGCGTCGATGCCCGCACGCTCCAGCGCCCGGCTGTTGACCCAGGCGCCGTGGTGGTCGCGGTTGGGCAGGAACACCGGGCGGTCCGGGACGATCGCGTCGAGGGCGGCGGCGGTGGGGGTGCCGCCGGGGAAGGCCTCCAGGGACCAGCCTCCACCGGTGATCCACTCGACGTCCGGGTGCTGATCGGCGTACGCCTTGATCCTGCGCAGGTACTCGGCCGCGTCGGCGGTGTCGGCGAGATGGCACAGCCCGAGCTCGATGCCCGCGCCCTGCGGATGGACGTGGGCGTCCTGAAAGCCTGGGAGCAGCAACTTCCCGGCGAGGTCGACGACTTCGGTGCGCGGCCCGATGAGCTCGCGCACCTCGTCGTGGCCGACGGCGGCGATCCGCCCGTCGCGCACGGCCACGGCGGTTGCGCGGCTGCGGGCGGGATCGACGGTGTGCACGGGGCCGCCCGTGAGGACGAGATCGGCCGGCCCCGTGACCTGGGGATGCGACATGGGGGTGAACTCCGTTGGGGGTGGTCAGACCGTCGTACGGCCCATCGGAAGGGTGAGGGACTCGGCGTCGGTGCCGCGCCCGGTGGTGAAGTACGGGGAATGCCTCACGTACTTGGCCACGGCGGCCATGCCCAGGCCGACGAGGACGATCACGGCGGGCAGCGAGAACATGAACCAGCCGTTGTCCGGGCTGAGTTCGAAGTGATCGCTCATGGTCAGGTACGAGTACCCGAGGTAGCCGCCCAGGCCCAGCAGGACCAGGCCGGACGCGGCGGGCACGCCGACGGCGAGCAGCGCCTCGCGCGCCCCTTCGCGCAGCGCGGAGCGGAAGCGCACGGCGCAGCCGAGCGCGGTGAGGCCGTAGTAGAGGGCGACGATCAGGCCGATGGCGTTGACGGCGGCCAGGAGCATGTCGCTCAGCTTGGGAATCGCGACGGCGAGCAGGGCGATCACGGCGGCGATGGTCATCACGGCGACCGTGCCGGCGGCGGGCGTGCCGTATCGGGGGTGGATCCGGGTCCACAGCGGTCCCATGGTGCGGTCGCGGCCCATGGCGAGCAGTCCACGCGCCGTGGGGATCAGCGTGGCCTGCACGGAGGCGACCGCGGAGAACATCAGCGCGACCAGGGGCAGGGTGGCCCAAGGCTCGGCGGCCAGCTTCTCCCCGAGGTACGGGAGCGCCTGGGGGCCGTTC
This sequence comes from Streptomyces sp. NPDC127197, assembly GCF_042672405.1. Taxonomy (NCBI): domain Bacteria; kingdom Bacillati; phylum Actinomycetota; class Actinomycetes; order Kitasatosporales; family Streptomycetaceae; genus Streptomyces; species Streptomyces sp. NPDC127197. The sequence continues at coordinate 79,890 of NZ_JBHXVG010000019.1, forward strand.
TGGACGAGTTCGCCCAGGCTCATCTCCCGCTGGAAGGCGACCGAGGCGAAGAGGAACAGGCCGAGCATGGCGAACAGGGCGATGAGGCCTCCTCGGGCCGCGTCGCCCGGGCTCTTCGTCTCCTCGGTGACGCTGAAGGCCGCGTCCCAGCCCCAGTAGAAGAACACCGCGAGGACCATGCCCTGGGCGAAGGTGGTGCCGCTGGAGATCTCGAAGGGGTTGAACCAGGAGAGGGAGAAGGCGTGGTCGCCGGTGACCAGGGCCCAGCCGCAGAAGCCCAGCAGCACCGCGTACTCGAAGACCAGCAGCGCGAACTGGAACCGGGCGACTGCCCGCATCCCGGTGACGGCCATGGCGGTGACGGCGAGGAGTATCACCAGCCCGACCGCCGTGCTGACACCGGTGGACGTCGGATCGAGGGCCATGCCGGCGAGGCTGTGCAGACCGGCCTTGTTGGCGAAGATCAGGACGACCGAGCCCATGATCGCGCTGGTGTAGGCACAGAAGATGATCGAGCCGACCAGGGTGACCCAGCCGGTCAGGAAGCCGGGCCAGGGGCCGAGGGACTTGCCGACCCACACGTAGCCGTTGCCCATGTTCGGTTCCGAGCGGTTCAGACGGGCGTAGGCGGTGGCGATGCCGAGCACCGGCAGGAACGCCAGGAGCAGCAGCACCGGGGCCTGAAGGCCCACGACGGTCGCGATCGTGCCCATGCCGATGGCGATGCTGGTGGTGGCCGCGGTGCTGGACGCGGCGATGGCGATGCCGTCGACGACACCGAGGGATCGACGCAGGGCGGGGCCGGACCCGGCGGACGGGTTCGGCGGGGAGGACAGGGGCGGTGCGGACGACATGAAGGGCTCCTCGGGGAAGAGGGCGGGGAAGAGCCGCGCGGGAATGCGATGGAACAGCCGACGTCCACATTGGGTCAACCCTGTTGACGTAAGGCAGTCGGGGGCCGTTCACTGAGTGTGCTTCGTCGGCGTGCAGTGAGAGGAACGTGGCCATGTCCACTCGTGTCCCGCAGGAACGCAGACGCCGGCGGCCCACCCGGTCCGGGATCCTGCTGTCGGAGGACCTGATCGTGGAGACCGCGCTGCGGCTGATCGGCGAACACGGACCGGAGGCGCTGAGCGTGCGCCGGCTCGGCGCGGCACTGGGCTGCGACCCGACCGCTCTCTACCGCTACTTCCACGGCACCGACGACCTGGTGCTCGCCATCGCCGACCGAATCATCGGCGACGCCATGGCGGAGTTCGTCCCCGGCGACGACTGGGTGGCCTCGCTGCGCGAGATGGCCCTGCGGGTCCGCGCCGGGTATCTCGCCCATCCCCGGGCGGCCGCCATGGCGGCGCATCGGGTGACCCGGCGCAGGAGCGAGATACAGGCGGTGGAGACGGGGATCGGCCTGCTGCTGTCCGCGGGCTTCGAGCCGGCCGCCGCCGCACGGCTCTACCTGGCCTTCATCGACACCGTGCTCAGCCACGCGGCCACGGACGCGGCGTTCCAGGCGCTCCCCCGACAGCAGCGCGAGGCCGATCACCGAGCGTGGCGGGACGTCTATCAGGGCTTGGACCCGGCGGCATACCCGGCGCTCACCGCGGTACGCCCCGAGCTGCCCGGGATGGCGGACAGCTCCTTCGAGGAGGCGGTGGACCTCCTCCTCGAGGCACTGGTGGCCCGCGCCCCGGCAGGGCGGGTACGCGGCCGCTGAGGCCCGCCGTGCACGCCGGGGACCACCGCCCTCACTGTGTCGCCGACCGGGCACTCTTCCGCCCCCGACGGCGCTGGGTCGCTCGGGGCGGAAGAGTGTCGACTTCGACGGGTGACGAGGAGCGCCCCGGCAAGCGCGGGCGAGGGAGATCCCCCTCAGGCCCGCCCCGAGAGCCCGCTTCGGTAGTGCCGATGTGGGGTGCGGTTCCGCATCCGGACGACGCCGAGGGGGCGGACCTGACCGCGCCGGACGTCGCCGTGTGCGGCCCGCTACAAACTTCTGACCGGCCATTTCACGGAACCACTTCCGCCTGGCAGAAGCCGCCTTGCGCGGTGACCGCAGCCGTCACGAATCTGAGTCCAACCACGGACCGCGGGGCGACGACGCCCCGCTCTCAGGGACGGGAACGCCATGCCGCACATGACCGCCTTCGCCAGAAACCAGTGGTACGTCGCCGCCTACGCGCACGAGGTGAGCCGCGAACTCCTCGGCCGGACCATCCTCGGCGAGCCGCTCGTCCTCTACCGCACCGAGGAGGACGGCAGCCCCGTCGCGCTCGCCGACCGGTGCGTGCACCGCCGCTACCCGCTGTCCGAGAGCCGGCTCGACGGCGACCGGATCGTGTGCGGCTACCACGGCTTCACGTACGACACGACGGGCACGTGCGTGTACGTGCCGGGCCAGAAGCGCATCCCGCGCACAGCCCGCGTCGCCGCGTACCCGGTGGTCGAGCAGGACGCGCTGATCTGGGTGTGGATCGGCGACCCGGCGCTGGCCGATCCGCAGCGGATCCCGCGGGCGCCGCACCTGGCGGACCCGGCGATGACGACGGTGACGGGGATGGAGCCCATCGACTGCGACTACGGCCTGCTGGTCGACAACCTCATGGACCTGTCCCACGAGACCTATCTGCACGGCGGCTACATCGGCACCCCCGAGGTCGCCGAGACCCCCATCACCACCGAGGTCGACGAGGGCGCGGGCATCGTACGGGTGAGCCGGCACATGGACGACGCGGAGTGCCCGCCGTTCTACGCCCGTTCGACCGGGATCCAGGGCCGGATCACGCGGTGGCAGGACATCGAGTACCACGCGCCCTGTCTGTATCTGCTGCACAGCCGCATCGCCCCGGTCGGGGTGGTGCCCGAGGCGGACGGCAGCGACCCGAACGGCTTCCACACCGAGATCACCTACGCCATCACGCCGTCGAGCCCCGGCAAGGTGTACGACTTCTGGGCGGTGTCCCGGGACTTCGCGACCGACGACGAGGAAGTCACCACGTTCCTGCGGGACTTCAACCACACCGTGGTCATGCAGGACGTCGACGCGCTGAACCTGCTGCAACGTGCCCTGGGCTCCGAGCCGGCCGGCTACCAGGAACTCAGCATCAACATCGACACCGGCGGTCTCGCCGCGCGCCGCATCCTCGCCCGTCTGGTCGAGGAGGGGGACAAGCCCTTGGAGAGGGTCCGGTGAGCACACCGACCGGCGAGATCTACCGCATCGACTGGCTGCCGGGCACCGACCTCCTGCACGGCACCTGTCACTGCGGTGCCGAGCACACCGCCCAGGACCCGGTCGAGATGTGGGAGTGGATGCTCGCCCACCCCCGAGGACACGAGCCGCGAGGAAACAGTTCATGAGCGCGTACGAAGCCGAACTCGTCGTCGACCGCCGGGAGCCGGTGGCCGACGGCGTGCTGGCCCTCACCCTCCGGCATCCGCTGGGCGAGGAACTGCCCGCCTGGGAGCCGGGCGCCCACATCGACGTGGTGCTCGGGCCGGACCTGGAACGGCAGTACTCCCTGTGCGGGGACCCGGCGGAGCGGCATACGTGGCGGATCGCCGTGCTCCGCGAGATCGACGGGCGGGGCGGATCGGCGTACGTGCACGCGGAGTTGAGAGGGGGCGACAAGGTTCGGGTGCGCGGGCCGCGCAATCACTTCGCCCTGGAACCGGCTCCCCGGTACCGCTTCGTCGCGGGTGGCATCGGCATCACCCCGATCCTGCCGATGCTGGCCGCGGCGGAGGCGGCGGGCGCGGAGTGGACCCTGCTGTACGGGGGTCGTACGCGCGACTCGATGGCGTTCACCGACGAGTTGGGCCGCTACGGGGAGAGGGTCACGATCGCTCCGCAGGACGAGACCGGGCTGCTGGACCTGGCCCCGGTTCTCGACGGCCTGCCCGACGGCACGCTCGTCTACTGCTGCGGGCCCGAGCCGCTGCTGGACGCGGTGGAGGCGGGCTGCTCCGGGGGCGTGTTGCGCGTGGAGCGGTTCCGTCCCAGGGAGCAGGAGGCCGGCCCGGACGGCGAGTTCGAGGTGGTGCTGGAGCGCACCGGTCGCACCCTCACCGTCCCCCCGGGCGTCTCCGTGCTCGACACCGTGCGGGCCTCAGGCGTCGAGGTGCTCTACTCCTGCACCGAGGGAACCTGCGGGACCTGTGAGACGGACGTTCTCGACGGCACGCCGGACCACCGCGACTCGGTGCTCACGGACGAGGAGCGTACGGCCGGCGAGACGATGATGATCTGTGTGTCCCGCTGCCGGGGAGCGCGGCTGGTGCTGGACCTCTGACGGTCACACCAGGGCATGCCAGGCCCGGGAGACGGCGGTGCGGAACCCGTCCACCTCCTGGGCCGAGAACTCGCGGAGCATCCGCTCCTCGAGCAGGGCGACCGCCTCGGCGTGGTCGTCCAGCAGGGCGCGGCCCTCATCCGTGAGCAGGATGAGCAGTTCACGGCGGTTGTGCGGGTTGCGCTCGCGGCGGATGAGCCCCCGGGCCTGCAGGGTGCGCACCAGGTCGGCCATGGACTGGGCGGTCACGAACGAGGCGCGGGCGAGCTGGGCGGAGGTCAGCCCGTCGTGCCGCTCGAGGACCGTGAGGGCCGTGTACTGCAGTGCCGTGATACCGGCCGGTTTCAGCAGCTCGTCGAGGTGCGAGCGAATGACCAGCTCGAGCCGCTTGACCAGGTAGAGCAGGGAAGGGGACATGGATCCAGCCTAGGCCATTGACAGGAATCCTGATCGTCACGAGACTGCGCTTCATCAGCTTTATCAGGATTCCTGATGGACCACGGTGGCGACGTGATGGCCCCGCGTATCCGCCGACCCGCACAGAGAGGACTCGGCAAGCCATGAGCCCCCAGGAGATCGAGGACGGCCTGCTGTTCATAGGCGGCCGGTGGCGCGAGGCCGCGGGCGGCGCCCGCAGGGAGGTCGTCGACCCGTCCACCGGCCGGGCGGTCGGTACCGTGGCCGAGGCGGACGCCGCCGACGTCGACGCGGCCGTCGCGGCCGCCCGCGAGGCGTTCGAGACCGGCCCCTGGGCCGCGACCAGCGGGCGGGAGCGCGCCCGGATTCTGCACCGGGTCGCCGGCCTGATCCGGGAGAACGCGGACGAACTCGTGCGGCTGGAGAGCCTCGACGTCGGCAAGCCGGTCGCCCTGTGCCGGCCCGTCGACGTGATGACCGCCGTCGAGCAGTACGAGTACTGCGCCGGGCTGGCGCAGACCCTCGACGGCGCCACCCGCGACACGCCGCTCAACGCCTTCGCCTACACCCGCCGGGAGCCGCTGGGCGTGGTGGCGGCGATCACTCCGTTCAACTTCCCGCTGATCCTGTCCAGTACGAAGATCGCGCCCGTCCTGGCGGCCGGGAACACGGTGGTGCACAAGCCCGCGGAGGACACCCCGCTCAGTGCCCTGTTCATGGCACAGCTGCTCCAGCAGGCGGGAGTTCCGGACGGGGTCCTCAACGTGGTCACCGGTTCCGGCCGGGTGGCGGGCGAGGCCCTGCTCGACCACCCGGGCGTCGACAAGATCGCCTTCACCGGGTCGACGGGCGTCGGCCGCCATGCCGCCGCCGTCGCCGGTCGTGCCCTCAAACCGGTCACCATGGAACTCGGCGGCAATGCCGCCCACATCGTGTTCGAGGACGCCGACGTGGAGAAGGCGATCGGCGCGATCATCAAGGGATTCGTCTTCAACACCGGCCAGTTCTGCATGGGCGGGCCGCGGCTGCTGGTCGCCCGGCCGCTGTACGACACGATCGTCGGCGCGCTGGCCCAGGCCGTGCCCGGCATCCCGGTGGGCGATCCGCGTGACCCCGCCACCGTCGTCGGCCCCATGGCCGCCGCCCGGCATGTCGAGAAGGTCGAGGAGTACGTCGCCCTCGCCCGCAAGGAAGGTGGCCGCATCGTGTGCGGTGGCGAACCCCTGGACCTGAACGGCGGCTACTACTACCGGCCCACCGTCATCGCCGACCTGGCCCCCGACTCCCGTGTCGTCCAGGAGGAGATCTTCGGCCCGGTCCTGACCGTCCAGCCCTTCGACACCGAGGACGAGGCGGTCGCCCTGGCCAACGGCACCGTCTACGGACTGGCCGCCGGCGTCCAGACCACCAATCTGGCCCGGGCCCACCGGGTCGCGGACCGTCTCCAGGCCGGCATCGTCTGGATCAACGACTGGGCGATGCTCGACCCGGCCGTGCCCTTCGGCGGCGTCAAGGACTCCGGGTACGGGCGCGAGTACGGCCCCGAAGCCCTCGCCTCCTACACCAGGACCAAGTCCGTCGTCGTCTCGCTCGACTGAGCCGCACCCCCGCCAAGGAGTCACCCCATGGGCATCACCACTCAGGCAGCCGTCGTCGAGAACGGCGGCGCGCCCTTCACCCTCAGCGACATCCGTCTCGACGGACCGCGCCCCGGCGAGGTCCTGGTCAAGATGGCGGCAGCCGGCCTGTGCCACACCGACCTCGGTGTGGCGAGCGGCGCCCTGCCCTTCCCGCTGCCGGGCGTCCTCGGCCACGAGGGCGCCGGCGTCGTGGAAGCGGTGGGGCCGGGCATCACCCGCGTCGCACCGGGTGATCACGTCCTGCTGTCCTTCACCTCGTGCGGCGACTGCCGCAACTGCCTCGACGGCCACCCCGCCTACTGCGCCACCTGGCTGCCACTGAATCTCATCGGCGGCCGGCGCCCCGACGGCAGCAGCACGCTCAGCCGCGACGGCGAGCCGATCGGCGGCCACTTCTTCGGCCAGTCCTCGTTCGCCCGGCATGCCCTGGTCAGCGAGCGCAGTCTCGTCAAGGTCGACGCGGAGGTGCCGCTTGCGACGGTGGCGCCGTTGGGCTGCGGGGTCCAGACCGGCGTGGGTGCGGTCTGGAACGTCCTCGCACCGCGCGTGGGGGACACCGTCGTGGTGTTCGGCGCCGGCGCCGTGGGCCTGTCGGCCGTGATGGCGGCGGCGCTCACCCCGGCGACGACGATCATCGCCGTCGACCGGGTGGCCGAGCGACTGCAGCTGGCCCGTGACCTGGGCGCCACCCACACCGTCCACGCCGGCGAGACGGACACCGCCGAGGCCGTCACCGACATCACCGGCGGGCAGGGAGCCGACGGGATCGTGGAGACCACGGGCAACGTGCGGGTGGCCCGCACGGGGACCGAGGTGCTCGCCCCGCGCGGAACTCTCGTCCTCGTCGGCGCACCTCCGTTCGGGACGGACATGGCCCTCGACGTCAATGGCATGTTGCCCGGTAAGCACGTCGTCGGACTGACCCTCGGCGACAACGAGACACAGACCGTCCTCCCCGCCCTGGTCAGGCTGGTGCGCGACGGCCGGCTGCCCGTGCACCGGCTGATCACGCAGTACGCCTTCGAGGACATCGACCAGGCCAGGCAGGACATGATCGCCGGCAAGACGATCAAGCCGGTCCTGCTGTTCTGACGGCTCCCTACGCCGCCGCGACGTCCGCCGGCACCTCCGCCGCCCGCTCCTCGAACTGCGTCCGGTACAGCTCCGCATACCGCCCCCCGGCTGCCAACAGCCCCTCGTGCGTGCCCCGTTCCACGATGTGCCCCGCTTCCAGGACCAGGATCAGGTCGGCGGTGCGCACCGTGGACAGGCGGTGGGCGATCACGAGGGCGGTGCGGCCCTGAAGGGCTTCGGTGAGGGCCTCCTGGACCGCCGCCTCCGAGGTGTTGTCCAGGTGGGCGGTGGCCTCGTCGAGGACGACCACGCGCTGGCGGGCCAGGAGCAGCCGGGCGATGGTCATGCGCTGGCGTTCGCCGCCGGAGAGGCGGTAGCCGCGTTCGCCGACGACCGTGTCGAGGCCGTCGGGCAGGGATCGTACGAGCTCGTCCAGGCGGGCCCGGCGCAGGGCGTCCCACAGGTCGTCGTCGGTCGCCTCGGGGCGGGCCAGTAGCAGGTTGGCGCGGACCGTGTCATGGAACAGGTGGCCGTCCTGGGTGACCATGCCGACGGTGGCGCGCAGGGAGTCGGCGGTCAGGTCGCGGACGTCGACGCCGCCGATGCGCACGGTGCCCTCGTCGACGTCGTAGAGACGCGGCAGGAGTTGCGCGACGGTGGACTTGCCCGCGCCGGAGGAGCCGACGAGAGCGACGGTCCGCCCGGGTTCGGCGCGGAAGGAGATGCCGCGCAGGACCTCGGCGCCACCGCGGGTGTCGAGGGACGCCACCTCCTCCAGGGAGGCGAGGGAGACCTTGTCGGCGGAGGGGTAGCCGAAGCGGACGTCGTCGAACTCCACCGCCACCGGGCCGTCGGGCACCTCGACGGCGTCCGGCTTGTCCTCGATGAGCGGCTTCAGGTCGAGCACCTCGAAGACCCGCTCGAAGCTGACGAGGGCGCTCATCACCTCCACACGTGCCCCGGCGAGCGCGGTGAGCGGCGCGTACAGCCGGGTCAGCAGGAGGGCGAGGGAGACGACGGCGCCCGCTTCCAGGGTGCCGCGCAGGGCGAACCAGCCGCCGAGGCCGTAGACCAGGGCCAGCGCCAGTGCCGAGACCAGGGTGAGCGCGGTGATGAACGCCGACTGGAGGGTCGCCGTGCGCACGCCGATGTCCGCGACCCGGCGGGCCCGGGCGGCGAACTCCGCCGACTCCTGCTCGGGGCGGCCGAAGAGCTTGACGAGGGTGGCGCCGGGGGCCGAGAAGCGCTCGGTCATGCGGGTGCCCATCGCCGCGTTCAGCGTCGCCGCCTCCCGCTGCATGCGGGCCATACGGCTGCCCATCCGCCGGGCGGGCACCACGAACACCGGCAGCAGCACCAGCGCGAGCAGCGTTACCTGCCAGGACAGGGTGAGCATCACGGCGAGGGTGAGCACCAGCGTGACGAGGTTGCTGACCACTCCGGACAGCGTGTTGCTGAACGCCCGCTGCGCGCCGATGACGTCGTTGTTGAGACGGCTGACGAGCGCGCCCGTACGCGTGCGGGTGAAGAAGGCGACCGGCATGCGCTGCACATGATCGAACACCGCCGTCCGCAGATCGAGGATGAGCCCCTCCCCCAGCGTCGCCGAGAGCCTGCGCCCGAGGATGCCGAGCGCCGCTTCCACGACGGCGATGAGCGCGATCAGCAGCGCGAGTCGTACGACGATTCCCTCGTCGCCGTCCGACACGATCGCGTCCACGACGCGGCCGGCCAGCACGGGGGTGGCGACGGCGAGCAGCGCGGTCACCACCCCGAGCAGCACGAACAGGGCGATACGGGGGCGGTGCGGGCGGGCGAACGTGCCGATGCGGCGCAGCGTGGCGCGGGCGAAGGGGCGGCGTTCCTGCTGGGCGGTCATGACGCTGTGCAGCTGCGTCCACGCCGTGGTCTCCATGCTCATACGACCGACCGTAGAACCTCAATCAATCTTGAGGTCAACCTCGGAGAGATGGATCGAGAGAGAGCGGGCGAGATCGGGAGAGATCGAAGTCCGCCCGCTTCCCGTACGTAAGCCGCCGTCCCCGCTTCCGCAACCCGCAGTTGATGCGGTACGGAAAACCTCTCCGAGTGTGACAGCAGTACAACGCTCCACGGGACGGCTCCTCGGACGCATCCCCTTCCGCCTGATCCTGGGCCTGCTCCCGCTCGTCCTCGTGGCGTACCTCGCGGTGCGGCACCGTGACGTGCTCGCCGAGGGCTTCCATCACCTGGCGACGGCCCAGTGGCCGTGGCTGCTGGCCGCGGGCGGCGCCACCTGTCTGACCTGGGTCGCCATGGCGGTGACCCGGCAGGGCGCCGTCGTCGAGCGGCTGCCGGGCTTCCGGCTGCTGGCCACCCAGGTCGCGGCGATGGCGGCCAACCACATGCTGCCGACCGGGCTGGGCGCGAGCGCGGTCAATCTGCGGTTCATGACGGTGTGCGGGCTGCCGCTGGCCCGCTCCTCGGCGGCATTGGCGCTCTATCTGCTCGCGGAGAGCATCGCCCGCGTCGGTCTGCTGGCCGCGCTGCTCCTGCTCTTCCCCGGCGCGCTGCGGCTCGGCACCCTCCTGCCGGACGGTGCGACCGGCCCGCTGCTGCTCGGGCTCGGCGCGGCGGTACTGGTGGCGGTCGCCGTCCTCCTGCTCGTACGGCGGCTGCGCACGGCCGTCGTCTCCTTCCTGCGCACGGCGCTGGGCGAGGCGCGCTCGGTGCACATGCGTCCGTCGCGGGCGCTGGCGCTGTGGGGTGGTTCGCTGGCGTTTCCCGCGTTGCAGGCGGCCGGTCTGGTCGCGGTGGGGCTGGCGCTGGGGCTGGAGATACCGCTGTGGCACATGGTGGTCGCGTATCTGGCGGCGACCGTCGCCGTCGCGGTGGTGCCCACGCCGGGTGGACTGGGCTCGGTGGAGGCGGCGCTGATCGTGGCGCTGGTGGCGGCGGGCGGGCCGGTGGCGGTGGCCACGGCTGTAGTGCTGGCGTACCGGATCATCACCGTGTGGCTGCCGTTGCTGCCGGGGGCGTTGACGTTGGGGGCGCTGGTGCGGCTGAAGGTGATTTGAGGCGTGCGTGCGGGTGGGGGTCGCTTGCCTGCGCCGGCAGGGTGCCGCTGCGCCCGCCCTCCCCCACTCTCGGCTTCGCTCGAGCGGGGGGACCCCCATCGCCCTGGGGGTCCCCCCTCTGGGGGAGGCACGACTGCCCGCAGCCAGGTACGACCGGTAACGTTCCAGCATGCCGGTACGCATCGAGCGCCAAGGGCCCGTCACCACCGTCGTCCTCTCCCGCTCCGAGGTCCGCAACGCGGTGGACGGTCCGACGGCGGGCGAACTCGTCGCCGCCTTCCGGGAGTTCGAGTCGGACGACGCGGCGCGGGTGGCGGTGCTGTGGGGCGAGGGGGGCACGTTCTGCGCGGGAGCCGACCTCAAGGCGCTCGGCACCGAGCGCGGCAACCGGGTCACGGAGGACGGCGACGGCCCGATGGGACCGACCCGGATGCGGCTGTCGAAGCCGGTGATCGCCGCGGTGGCCGGGCATGCCGTCGCCGGGGGTCTGGAGCTGGCCCTGTGGTGCGATCTGCGGGTCGCCGAGGAGGACGCCGTCTTCGGGGTGTTCTGCCGCCGCTGGGGCGTCCCGCTCATCGACGGCGGTACGGTACGGCTGCCCCGGCTGATAGGCACGAGCCGTGCCCTGGACATGATCCTCACGGGACGGCCGGTCCCGGCCGGCGAGGCGTACGAGATGGGGCTCGCCAACCGCCTCGTACCCACCGGCACCGCCCGCCCCGCCGCCGAGGAACTGGCCGCCACGATCGCCCGTTTCCCCCAGCCCTGTCTGCGCTCCGACCGCGCGTCCGTCCTGGAGCAGGACGGCCTGGACGAGCCGACCGCGATGCGTGGCGAACTCCGGCACGGAATGGGCGTGTTGGCGCAGAGCCTGGAGGGCGCGGCACGGTTCGCCTCGGGCGCGGGGCGGCACGGCGCCTTCACGGACGACTGAGCTCAGGCGACGCTCACCCGGACCGGGCCGCCCTTGGGATCGACGCGGGGCGTCCAGCGTGCGGTGAGCGTGAGCGTGCGGTGCGGGACGGCCGAGCGCAGCGGTCGGCGGTGCAGCAGGCGCCCGTCCTGGGTGATGTGCAGGACCGGGCGGGTGAGCAGGGTGGCCGTGCGCAGTACGTAGGGGTGGCGGTCGGCCGGGGTGACGCGGTTCGGGGCGATCCAGCGCAGGGGCGGATCCACGGTCAGGGGGACGCCGTCGGGCCACTCGGCGCCCGCCAGAGCGGCGAGGACGGCGTCGGCCGAGTGTGCGCCCTCGCGGGCCGCCGTGGCCGCGCTCTCCACGGCGTGCAGCACGCTCCCGACGGCGAACACGCCCGGGCGGGCGGTACGCAGCGCGCCGTCGACGGCCGGCCCGCGCGTGCCGGGATCCAGGGGCAGTCCGCCGCGCCGGGCCAGTTCGTGATCGGGCACGAAGTCACCGGTGAAGACGACCGTGTCGCAGGGCAGGGTGGCCGTACGGCCGTCGCGGTGGCGTACCCGGACGCCCGACAGCCGTCCGTGGCCGAGCAGTTCGGTGACCGTGGTGTCGGTGAGCAGCGGGATGCCGCGGCGCAGCCGGGCGTCCAGCGCGCGGGTGGACGCCGTCTGGGCCCGGGGCAGCTCCGTGACCATGGCGACGACGTCGGCCCCGGCGGCTCGTACGGTGTCGGCGGCGGCATACGAGACGTCCTGCGCGCCGACCACCACGGCCCGGGTGCCGACCGGCTGCCGGTGGAGGTGGACGGCTTGCTGGAGTTCGCCCGTCGTGTAGACACCGGCGGGACGCGTGCCCGGCACCAGGCGTGCCGTGCGGGGGCGTTCGCGGGCGCCGGTGGCCAGCACGATCGCCCTCGCGGTGATCGTCTCGGGGCCGGCCGCACTGACCGTCGTCAGGGCCAGCTGGCCCGCCCAGTCGAGGGCGGTCACCCCGGTGCGTACCACTGCCCCGGCTCGGACCGCGGCGTCGGCCAGCAGACGCGCGTACGCCGGCCCGGTCAGCGGGCGCGACCAGGTCCCGAAGCCGCCGTGCGCGCAGTGCCGTGGCACTCCCCCAGCCTGCTGCTCCCGGTCCAGCACCTCGACCCGCCCCGCGCCCGCGGCGGCCAGGCGGGCGGCGGCAGCGAGTCCGGCGGGTCCGGCGCCGACGACGAGGACGTCGACCTGCCTCATGCGCCGGCCTCCTCGAACAGCGCCCGCACCGCGGCCCCGCAGTAGAAGCCCTGGCAGCGGCCCGCCCGGGCGCGGGTGCGGCGGCGCAGTCCGTCGAGGGTGCGCGGCGGGATCGTAGCGGCGAGGGCGTCGCGGATCTCGCCGCGGGTGACGCGTTCGCAGTGGCAGACGAGGGTGCCGTACTGCGGATCGGCGGCGATGAGGTCGGGGCGCTGGTACGGGCGGGGGAAGGCCTCGCCGAGGTTCGGCATGCGCACCGGCTCCAGCTCCCGTTCGGGACCCGGGTCGAGGCCCGTCTCGGTGAGCAGTCCGGTGACGTGCGCCGCGATGGCGAGCGAGGCGGTCAGGCCGGTCGAGCGGATGCCGCCGACGGTGACGTACGCCTGCTCGGGGTGGGCGCGGATGCGGTAGTCGTCGTGCTCGATGGCGGCGCGCAGACCGGCGTAGACGGCGGTGACGTCCTCGTCGAGCAGTGCGGGCAGGATGCGGCGGCCCTTGTCGCGCAGGGCGGCCAGTGCGTCGGCGGTGGAGCCGGTGGCCCGCTTGTCGTCCAGGTCCTCGGCGGTGGGGCCGAGCAGGACGTTGCCGTAGACGGTGGGGGCGACCAGGACGCCCTTGCCGAGGGCCGTGGGGACGGGGAGGAGGATGTGGTGGACCAGGGCGCGGGCGAACTTGTCGAAGACGAGGAGCTGGCCGCGGCGCGGGGTGACGGTGAAGTCGTCGTGGCCGAGCTGGGCGTCGAGTGTGTCGGCGTGCAGTCCGGCCGCGTTGACGAGCCGGCGGGCGCGCAGGGCACCTCGGGACGTCTTCAGCACATGGCTGCCGTCCTGCCGGCTCGCCTGCTCCACCCGGCAGTTGAGGTGCAGGTCGACCCCGTGGCGGACCGCCTGGGTGGCGTACGCCAGGGTCGTCGTCCAGGGGCAGATGATGCTCTCGCCGGGCACGTGCAGGGCACCGCGGGCGCCGGGGCCGAGGTGGGGTTCGCGGGCGTACAGCTCGGCGGGTCCGAGCAGGCGGGCGGCGTGGTACTCGTTGCGCTCGGCCTTCTCGGCGAGCCGGGGCAGCGCGGCGAGCTGTTCCTCGTCCCAGGCGACGAGCAGGGCGCCGACCGGTTCGACGGGGATGCCGGACTCGGCGGCGTACGCGGCGAGTTGCCGGGCGCCCTCGCGGACCAGCCGTGCCTCCAGCGAGCCGGGGACCGCGTCGAACCCGGTGTGCAGGATGGCGGTGTTGGCCTTGGACGTGCCCTGACCGACGTCGTCCTGGGCCTCGACGAGGGCGACGCGCAGGCGTGGGTGCCGGGCGAGGGCGCGGGCGATGGCGCTGCCGACGACACCGGCGCCGATGATCGCCACGTCGTACGTCACGGCAGGCAGCGGTCCCCGCTCGGTGACCGTCGTCCGGGCGTCGCGCTGCGCCGTCTCGGCGCCCGTCATGCGGGCGTCCTGTCGAGGAGCGCGGCGACGGCGCGGCGGAATGCCGCGAGGCGCTCGGCGGCCTCGTCGGCGGTGATGCGGGGCTCGTACACGGCGGCCGGTTCCCAGTCGGGCAGCGCCTCGGCGACGGTCAGGCCGGGCTCCGCGCCGAGCCGGGCCAGCACGCCCACGCCGAGGGCGGTCGCGTCCGGCAGCGCGGACACCTCGACGGGGAGTTGCAGCAGGTCGGCCTGGGTCTGCATGAGGAGCGTGGAACGGGTCAGACCGCCGTCCACGCGCAGCGCCGCCGGCGGACCGCCCAGGTCCGTCTCGGCCGCGTCGGCAAGGTCGACGACCTGGGCCGCGAGGCCCTCGCACAGGGCGCGCACCAGATGCCCGGGCGTGGTGTCGAGGCCGAGGCCGGTGAGCGATCCGCGCAGGTCGCCGCGCCACCAGGGGGCGGCGAGCCCGGCCAGTGCGGGGACGAAGGTGACGCCCCCGCTGTCGGGCACCGAGGCGCCCACGGGGTCGAGGTCGGCGGCACCCTTGATGACGCCGAGGTCGGTGAGCCAGCGCACGGCGGACGCGGCCGTGTACACCTGGCCGTCCAGGCAGTAGGCGGTGCGTCCGGCGAGCCGCCAGGCGACGCAGCTGACCAGGCCGGAGCTGCCGCGCCGGGGTGTGTCACCGGTGTGCGCGAGCAGGAACGCGCCGGTCCCGTAGGTGCACTTGGCGCCGCCGGGTTCGGTGATGTGCTGGGCGAGCAGGGCGGCCTGCTGGTCGACGATCAGGCCGGTGAGCGGGATCTCCGGGCCGAAGGCGGTGGTGGTGCCGACGGAGCCGGCGGTGTCGACGACGTCGGGGAGCCGTTCGCCGGACAGCCCGTAGAGGTCGAGTGCGCGAGGCGACCACTGGACACGGTCGAGGTCGAGCAGCTGGGTGCGGCCGGCGGTGGCGGCGTCCGTGACGTAGGCGCCGGTGAGCCGGTGGACGAGCCAGGCGTCGCTGGTGGTGACGACTCCCTCGCGGGTGAGGTTGCGTCGTATCCACGCCATCTTGGGTGCGGCGAAGTACGGGTCGACGGGCAGGCCCGTCAGCTGCCGCAACTCGTCCTCGTTAGGGGCTAGTTCGGCGCACACGGGCTCGGCGCGGCGGTCCTGCCAGACGAGCGCGTCGGTCAGCGGGCGGCCGGTGCCGGGATCCCAGGCGAGCACGGTCTCGCCCTGGTTGGCGAGGCCCAGCGCCACGACCGGCTCGCGCGCCTCGGCGAGCGCGCGGCGGCCGGCGTCGACCACCGAGTCGTACAGCTGGTCCGGATCGACCTCGACCAGGCCGCCGGGCAGAAAGCGGGGCCGTACGGCGGCGAATCCGGTACCGATGACGCCGCGTTCGGGGCAGACCACCAGCGCCTTGGTGCCGGACGTGCCCTGGTCGACGGCGAGCACCGGACCTGTCATCGAACCCCCTGTCGGCTGCTGGGCGATCACGGCTCGACAGCCTGCCGTCGTCCGCCACACCCCGTCAAGCGGCGCTGACTCACCGTCAATCGGGCTTTGACACGAGCCAGTTCCCAAGGATCGGGGAAAGCGGAGGTGAATGCGGAACCTCCGCCTCTATAGTTTCCGCCGACCACGCGATCTCCTCAACCGCCGCTCGGGGGAGCCCTGTTGTTACTCCACCCTGCCGTCCGGACCCGCCCGTTGACCGGGGCGGGGAGATGATGGCCAGAGACGGAGCACGACCCGCCTACGATCCCGCCGGACCCGACAGTGCGCTGCGCACCGCGCTTCAGGAGGTGCGCACCGGACGCTGGATGTCGATGCGCACGCTGCTCGCGGAGACCGCGACCTGGGGACAGTGGACCCAGCGCACACAGATCCTGGCCGCCGCGGCCGCCGGCACCGACGTGGTGCGGGCCTGGCTCGCCGAGGAACCGGACAGCGTCCCGGCCGTGGTGATGCAGGCCCGAGTCGGGGTGGAGCGGGCGCTACGGGCGGCCCGGGACGACCATCGCCGTACGCAGGAGCTGTGGCACGAGGCCTGGCTGGCGAGCGACACGGCGTCCCGCGCGGCCCCGCACGACCCGGTCCCGTGGGTGTGCCTGCTGGCGCTGGCCCGGCTGGACCGCGAGCAGCGCTGGGACGAGCACCGGGTGGCGCCGCCGGAGCCGATGCTGCCGCCGGGCCCGTGGGGGCTGCTGGCTCAGGCCCACAAACGCGATCCGTACAACCGCGAGGCCCACCATCGCATGGTGCAGTTCCTGTACGCGCGCTCGGCGTCGGGGCGGCTGGCGGAGGCGGTCGGCTTCGCCCACTGGGCCGCCGAGGGGGCACCGCCGGGCTCCGCGCTGCATGTGCTGCCGCTGTACGTGCGGGTCGAGCGCTACCGGCGGGCCGGCGGGCGGGACGCCGCCCTCGATCTGCACTGGGTCGCCGAGGACGCCACCCGCGAGGCACGCCGGGCCTTCCAGGGCTGGTTCGAGCTCACCACCGCTGCCGAGCGCTCCCCGCTGGACCTCAACCACCTCGCCCACGCCCTGTGGGGCGCCCTCCAGTTCCCGGAGGCGGCCCGGGTGTTCGACGCCATCGGCCCGTACTACGCGCCCCTGCCCTGGGCCTGCCGCACCTCCGATCCGGCCGATCACGCCCAGGCCGTGGACGTCTTCCTGCAGGCCCGCGCCCGCAGCCGCTCCGCCGCCCAACGCCCCTGACGCCCCCTTCCCCCCTCCTGGAGGTTCCGCATGCCCCTCACCCCCGACGGTGTCCAGCAGCAGGACGAGGAACAGCGCCTGCGCGAACTGGGCTACAAACCCGTACTCGCCCGCCGCATGGGCGGATTCGGCAACTTCGCGATCAGCTTCTCGGTGATCTCCATCCTGTCCGGCTGCATGACCCTGTACGGCTTCGGCATGGGCGCAGGCGGTCCCGCAGTGATGCTGTGGGGCTGGGCGGGTGTCGGCCTGTTCGTGCTCTGCGTGGGACTCGCGCTGGCGGAGGTCACCAGCGCGTATCCCACGTCCGGCGCCCTGTACTACATGGCCGACCGGCTCGGCGGGCGCCGCTGGGGCTGGTACACGGGCTGGCTGAACCTGCTCGGCCTGCTCGGCGCGATCGCCGGCATCGACTACGGGGCCGCGCTGTTCACCGGCGCGTTCATGAACCTCCAGTGGGGCTTCGAGCCGACGCCGGAGAAGACGATGCTGATCTTCGTCGTGATCCTGCTGCTGCACGCCACACTGAACCTGTTCGGCGTGCGCCTGGTGAGCGTGCTCAACTCGATCAGCGTGTGGTGGCACCTCGCCGGTGTCGCCCTCATCGTCGGCGTCCTGGCCATCGTCCCCGACCACCACCAGTCGCCGTCCTTCGTCTTCACCGAGTTCGTCAACGAGACCGGCTGGGAGAACCCCGTCTACGTCGCCGCGATCGGCCTGCTGCTCGCCCAGTACACCTTCTCCGGCTACGACGCCTCCGCCCACCTGTCCGAGGAGACCGCCAACGCGTCGGTGTCGGCGGCCCGCGGCATCGTCCGCGCCATCTGGGTCTCCTGGATCGCGGGCTTCGTGCTGCTCGCGGGCCTGACCTTCGCCATCCAGGACTACGACGCCACGCGGGCCAGCGAGACCGGGGTGCCGCCCGCGCAGATCCTGCTCGACGGCCTCGGCACCGACGGCGCGAGCGCGCTGCTGCTCGTGGTGATCGTCGCCCAGCTGTTCTGCGGCAACGCCGAGGTCGCGGCGGCCAGCCGGATGGTGTTCGCGTTCAGCCGCGACCGGGCCCTGCCCGGCTCGGAGCTGTGGCGCAAGGTCAGCAGCCGCACCCAGACCCCGGTCGCCGCCGTGTGGCTGTCGGTGGCGGTCGCCTGCGTGCTCGCCCTGCCGTCCCTGTACTCGACGACGGCGTACGGCGCGGTCACCGCCATCAACGTCATCGGCATCACACCGGCATACGTCATCCCCGTGTTCCTGCGGCTCCGGGCCGGCGACCGCTTCCAGCGCGGGCCGTGGCACCTGGGCCGGTGGAGCCGGCCGATCGGCTGGATCGCGGTGGTGTGGGTGGCCTGTGTGACGGTGCTGTTCTGCCTGCCGCAGTCGTCGCCGGTGACGGTCGACACGATGAACTACGCCTCGGTCGCCCTCGCCGTCGTACTGGTCCTCGCCACGGTGTGGTGGTTCGTGGCCCGCCGTTCGTACGGAACGCCCACCACCGCGGCGTACGGCGACGACCGTGAACAGGCCGAACTGGCCGAGGGAATCGTCTGAGCGGGGCGATCCGGCTGCCGGACCAGGTACGAACCCCGGTGCCCGATACGGCAGGATGAGCGGTCGCGCCCGACTTCGAGATGGCTGTCCGGCGCGACCGCACATCACGGAAACGAGCAGGTGACAAGGTGACGAGACTTCACATCCGGCCGTCGGCGAGGACCTTCCCCGCGGTTCTTCTCCCCGGAGGTGACCGGTGAACCGCGAACTCACCATGAACGACCTGGTCATCGCCGGCATCGCGGTGGCCGCGGGCCTGCTGGCGGCGTTCCTGCTGCGCATGTTGCTGCGCTGGCTGGGCAAGCACGCGGACCGCACCCGCTGGACCGGCGACGAGGTCATCGTCGCTGCCCTGCGCACCGTGGTGCCCTGGGCCGCGGTCGTGGGCGGCGCGGCGGCCGCGGGGGCGGCGCTGCCGCTCACCAGGACGGTGCAGCGCAACGTCAACCAGGGCCTGACGGTCCTGCTCATCCTCGTCGTGACGATCGCGGCGGCCCGGATGGTCGCCGGCCTGATCCGGACGGTCACCCAGTCCCGCTCCGGAGTCGCCGGGTCGGCGACGATCTTCGTCAACATCACCCGGGTCGTGGTCCTGGCCATCGGCTGCCTGGTGGTGCTGCAGACGCTGGGCATCTCCATAGCCCCGCTGCTCACCGCCCTGGGTGTGGGCGGTCTGGCGGTGGCACTCGCCCTCCAGGACACGCTCGCCAACCTCTTCGCGGGCATCCACATCCTCGCCTCGAAGACCGTCCAGCCCGGCGACTACATCCGGCTGAGCAGCGGCGAGGAGGGCTATGTCACCGACATCAACTGGCGGCAGACCACCATCCGCAACCTCTCCAACAACCTGGTCATCATCCCCAACGGGCAGCTGGCGGGGACGAACATGACCAACTACAACCGCCCCGAGCAGGACCTCACCATCCTGGTCCAGGCGGGCGTCGCCTACGACAGTGATCTGGAGCACGTCGAGCGCGTGACCCTCGAAGTGATCTCCGAGGTGATGACCGAGATCACCGGCGCCGTCCCGGACCATGAGCCGGCGGTGCGGTTCCACACCTTCGGCGACTCGCGCATCGGCTTCACGATCATCCTGGGTGTCGGCGAGTTCAGCGACCAGTTCCGGATCAAGCACGAGTTCATCAAGCGCCTGCACCGGCGCTACCGCGAGGAGGGCATCCGCATCCCCGCCCCGACGCGGACGGTGGCGATCCAGCAGGGCGGCAGCGCTCTGCCCGACGCGGTGATCCCGGCCCCACGACCCAGCACCCACGACCACGAGATATCTTGATGTCGAGCAATGTTGCAGACGTGGAGCGGAGCACCCGGTGACTGACTCGACCATCATCTATACGCACACTGACGAGGCCCCGGCCCTGGCGACGTATTCCTTCCTGCCGGTGGTCCAGGCGTACGCCTCGCAGGCGGGTGTCTCTGTGGAGACCCGTGACATCTCGCTGGCCGGCCGCATCATCGCGGTGTTCCCGGAGTACCTCACCGAGGACCAGCGGATCCCGGACGCCCTCCACGAGCTGGGCGAACTCGCCAAGACGCCCGAGGCCAACATCATCAAGCTGCCGAACATCTCGGCGTCGATCCCGCAGCTGAAGGCCGCGATCGCCGAGCTGCAGGCCCAGGGCTACGCGCTGCCGGCCTATCCGGACGACCCGAAGACCGACGAGGAGCGGGAGATCCAGGCCCGCTACGACAAGGTCAAGGGCTCCGCGGTGAACCCGGTCCTGCGTGAGGGCAACTCCGACCGCCGCGCCCCCGCGTCGGTCAAGAACTACGCCAAGACGCACCCGCACCGCATGGGCGCCTGGACCCCTCAGTCCAAGACGAACGTCGCGACGATGGGCGTCGACGACTTCCGTTCCACCGAGAAGTCCGCGGTGATCTCCGAGGCCGGCTCGCTCCGTATCGAGCTGAAGGGCGACGACGGCTCCACCACCGTCCTGCGCGAGTCCGTCCCCGTTCTCGAGGGCGAGGTCGTCGACGCCTCCGTGATGCGGGTCGCCGCGCTGCGCGAGTTCCTCACGGAGCAGGTCGCCAAGGCCAAGGCGGAGGGCGTGCTGTTCTCCGTGCACCTGAAGGCCACGATGATGAAGGTCTCCGACCCGATCATCTTCGGCCATGTGGTACGCGCCTTCTTCCCGAAGACGTTCGCCAAGTACGGCGACAAGCTCGCCGCCGCCGGCCTGACCCCGAACGACGGTCTGGGCGGCATCTACAAGGGCCTGGAGTCCCTGCCCGAGGGCGCCGAGATCAAGGCCTCCTTCGACGCCGAGCTCGCCGAGGGCCCGGAGCTGGCGATGGTCGACTCCGACAAGGGCATCACCAACCTGCACGTCCCGTCGGACGTCATCGTCGACGCCTCCATGCCGGCCATGATCCGCACCTCCGGCCACATGTGGGGCCCGGACGGCCAGGAGCACGACACCCTCGCGGTCCTGCCGGACTCCTCGTACTCCGGCGTCTACCAGGCCGTGATCGACGACTGCCGCGCCAACGGCGCCTACGACCCGTCCACCATGGGCTCGGTCCCGAACGTGGGTCTCATGGCGCAGAAGGCCGAGGAGTACGGCAGCCACGACAAGACCTTCGAGATCCCGACCACGGGCACCGTCCGCCTGGTCGACCAGGCCGGGAACGTCGTCATCGAGCAGACCGTGTCCGCCGGTGACATCTTCCGCGCCTGCCAGACCAAGGACGCCCCGATCAAGGACTGGGTGAAGCTGGCCGTCACCCGCGCCCGCGCCACCGGCGACCCGGCGGTGTTCTGGCTGGACGCCACCCGCGCCCACGACGCCAACCTGATCGCCAAGGTCGAGCAGTACCTGCCGGAGCACGACACCGAGGGCCTGGACATCCGGATCCTGAACCCGGTCGAGGCCACCAAGCTGTCGGTGGAGCGCATCCGCCGCGGCGAGAACACGATCTCGGTGACCGGCAACGTCCTCCGCGACTACCTCACCGACCTCTTCCCGATCCTGGAGCTGGGCACCAGCGCCAAGATGCTGTCGGTCGTCCCGCTGATGGCGGGCGGCGGCCTGTTCGAGACGGGCGCCGGCGGCTCCGCGCCGAAGCATGTGCAGCAGCTGGTCAAGGAGAACTACCTGCGCTGGGACTCCCTGGGTGAGTTCTTCGCCCTGGTGCCGTCCTTCGAGCAGTACGCCAAGACCACCGGCAACGCTCGTGCCCAGGTCCTCGCCGACACCCTCGACCGCGCCACGGCGACCTTCCTCAACGAGGACAAGTCCCCGACCCGTCGCGTCGGCGGCATCGACAACCGCGGCAGCCACTTCTACCTGTCCCTGTACTGGGCGCAGGAGCTGGCCGCGCAGACCGACGACGCGGACCTGGCGAAGGCCTTCGCGCCGCTCGCCGAGACGCTCGCCGCCAACGAGCAGAAGATCGTCGACGAGCTGATCGCGGTCCAGGGCAAGCCGGCCGACATCGGCGGCTACTACCAGCCCGACCCGGCCAAGGCCGCCGCGGTCATGCGCCCCTCGGCCACCTGGAACGAGGCGCTCGCGTCCCTGAGCTGACGCCCTGCCCCTCGAGGCCCGCTCACGTCTCCGCCCCGACCGGTGCACCGTCCGGCCGGGGCGGAGGTGTGTGGGGGAGGCACGACTGCCCGCGGATTGACGCTCACAACACCCTGAGGAGCCGCCCGATGTCCCCTGCCGCACCGTCCTCCTTCCAGCTGCTGCCCGGTGCCGACGACTCCCCCGTGATCCTGCATGTGCCGCACTCCGCCCGGGACATACCGGGCGATGTCCGTGCGGGCATCGTGCTGGATGACGAAGCGTTGGAGCGGGAGCTGGATCACATCACCGATGCGCACACCGCGCGGATCGCCGCCGAGGCGGCCGGGTTGTGCGTTGCCACGCCCTGGCGGTTCGTCAACCGGCTCTCGCGGCTGGTCGTCGACCCGGAGCGGTTTCCGGACGAGCGGGAGGAGATGCTCGCCGTGGGCATGGGCGCCGTGTACACGCGGACCACGCACCAAGGCGCGCTGCGGCCCGAGGGCTTCGACCCCGAACCGCTGATCGAGCGCTACTTCCGCCCGTACGCCCGGGCCATGACAGAGGCTGTGGCCGACCGGCTCGCCGCCACCGGCCGGGCCGTGATCATCGACGTGCACTCCTATCCCACCGCCCGGCTGCCGTACGAGCTGCACGGCGAGGGTCCGCGACCGCCGGTCTGCCTGGGCACCGACTCCTTCCACACGCCTCCCGAGCTGCTCACGGTCGCCCGGAAGGCGTTCGCGCGGTGCGGGGAGACGGGGCTCGACAGCCCCTTCGGCGGCACGTACGTACCCCTGGAGTACTACGGGTCCGAGCCCCGGGTGAGTGCGCTGATGGTGGAGATCCGCCGGGACACCTACATGACCGAGCCGGGCGGACCGGCCGGTCCCGGACTGCACCGGCTCGCGACGGCACTGGCGGAACTGGTCGGCGCGGTGCCCCGCTGATCCCCGGCCGGCGCGGGTGGCGGTCTCAGGCCCGCAGCCACTCCGTGACGACCACCTGCCCGCCGGTCCGCAGCCGCAGCGCGAAAGGACCGGCGGTCGGTACGTCGCCGGCGAAACGGCCCATGGCGTCGGCCGTGAGGGTGGCGGGCGCGGCCGGCTGAGGGCTGCCGAGCACCTCGATGCGGGCCGGCTGCGGAGGCAGCACCTGCCCCATCACGCCCTGCTCCGTCACCTCGACGTCGACGGTCAGCTCACCGGCGCGGAAGGTCAGCATCCGCGGCGCGTCCGTCACTCCCCTGACCGGGATGGCGTCGACCAGTGAGTCGAAGGTGAGCTCGGCGAGCCGGGCGTCCAGGTCGTGCAGCATGAACGCCTCGACGGCCAGGCGCCGCAGCTCGGCGGGCACCGGATCCAGGATGGCGGCGGCACCGCGGAGTTCCCCCTCCAGCAGGCCGTCGTCGAACTCCGTGTCGTTCAGGACGGCTTCGTCGTAGCCGTCGTCGCTGTTGTCGTGGTGGGCGTTCACAGTGCTCCCCGTGCGTCGAGTCGGGCCCGCAGGCGGCGCAGACAGCGCTGGCGCAGCGGCCCGATGCTGCCGACGGCGATGCCCAGGGCGGCGGAGACCTCCTGGTAGCTGGGCGGCGGCGAGGCCATCAGGACCCGCAGCAACTGCCTGCAGCGCTCGCCGAGTTCCTCGAACTCCTGCCACAGCCGTCGGACGCGCTCGCTCTGTGCGGCGGCCTCCTCGGAGTCGAGCACGGACTGTTCCGGCGTACGGTCCTCGCTGACCCGGTCCAGGAGTTGCGGATCATCGGTCGGCGTCAGCCGCCGTAAACTCCTGATGACCTTCAGGCTCTCGTGCCGTGCGGTGCTCGCCAGCCACGCGCCCGCCTTGTGCGGTTCACGGATCCGCCCGAGGTGCTGGGCAAAACGGAACCAGACGGTCTGGTAGACCTCGTGCGCGTCGGCATCGGAGAGCCGGTGTGCGCGCACGACGGACCACACAAGTGGGCTCAGCCCTTCCACCAGCGCTTTCCAGGCCGCCGCGTCGCCGTCGACGGCGGACTGGACGAGCGCGCCGACATCTGCACGGTCCACGGCCCCACCCCTCGTGTACGGCAAGTCATCGTACGCGGTGGCGGGGACGGTTACGGCCCTCATGTCCCAGGAGCGAGGGTCACGACCGGCACCGGGCGCCACGTGGGCGGACGCAGGGCCGGTACACGGGTGCTGCGCACCGACGCGAACTCCGTGTTCGCCGCGAGCAGTTGCTGCCCTGCGGCGCGCGGGTCGCGCTCCTTGTGCGCGACCATGTGGGAGGCGATCATCCCGGCGACCACCGGGGTGGCGAAGGAGGTGCCGCTCCATTGCGCGAACCCCTCGAACATCACCTGGTCCGGCTTGCTCGCGGTGGTTCCCTGCTCCTCGCTCAACACGCCGGTGTGCCGGGGGTTCTGGCAGGTGCAGGCGTAGCTGAAGCCGTAGCGGCAGGCCTCGTACGTGGAGTGCTGGTAGACGTACGGGACGGGCGCGTCGAAGCCGGTGAGGGAGCTCGTGAGACGCTCGCCGGGCGCGTAGACCTTCACCCAGGCGCCGTGGTTGCTGAAGCAGGCGCCGAACTCGCCGTCGCTGCGCAGCGCTCCCACCGACAGCACGCTGTTCTCGTAGCCGGGCAGGTCGGCGTAGGCGGCGGGCCAGAAGGGGGTGGCGCTGCCGTTGTTGCCGGCCGCGGCGACCAGCAGGGTGCGCTGGGTGCGCAGTTCCTCCATGAAGGCCTGCACGCCGAGCAGGCCGTCGGTGCGGCCGTTGGGGGTGCCGGCGGACAGGCTGAGGATGTCGGGCCAGCCGCTCCTGTCGACGGCCTCGAACAGTTTGTCGCCGAACTCCGACTCCAGGATGGCGCCCGCGTCGTTGAGGGTGTTGCGGACGGTGAGGTCGGTGTTGGGTGCGACGGCGGCGACGAGTCCGGCGATGAACGTGCCGTGTCCGACGTACTGCTGGAGGATGCCGTTGTCGTCGGTCTCCTTGATCTGGGCGTCGCCCTGGGTGTGGGCCAGCAGCGGGTAGGACCGGTAGTCCTTCATCAGGCCGGTGTCGATCACGAGGACGCCGACGGCGGTGTCCGGATCGTGCATCGCCTCGGCCGCGGCGGGGTTGGGCTGCTCGGTGGGCGGCGCGGGTACGGGCTCGTCGCCGGGGCAGGCGTTGACCGGCGCGATGTGCACCACGTGATTGCGGCTGACCAGCCTGCGACCGGCACGTCCCTCCGCGGCGCTCAGCGCGCGCAGGGCACTCGCCACGGCACGGTCGCCGCGCTGGTCGCCCTGTCCGGGGTCCCCGACCTGGATACGGGTGATCCCGGAGCGGTTGGTCTCGGAGCTCGCCCGGCGCACGCTCTCGCCGACCAGGCCGGTGGTCTCGGTGAAGTGGGCCCGCACGGTGTCCTCGACGAGCCGGGCCTCCTCGCCGTCACGCGCGATCACTACGCCCTTCTCGTAGAGGAACTCGGCGGAGTCGTCCGGGCCCATCGCCAGGGGGACGTCGGGCATCGAGCGCTGGATCTGGTCGAACTGCTCGCGGAATCGCTGTGGTGCCATGGCGTGTTCCTCCTGGTGGGGCATTGGTCGACAAGTAGAGCCGCGGTACGGCTGATTGATACAGAGACAATCCTGTGTGGCACGGTTCCGGGGCCACTACCATCCGAGGGGTGACAGCGGGAAGCGACTCGGTTCTCGAACTGCTGCCGATGGTGTTCGCCGCTCCCAACGACGCGCTGGCAGGGGCGGAACGGGTGCTCGACACCGGTCCGCCGCCGTTGTACGCCTCCGTCGCCCACCAGGTGATCGGCATCTGGCAGCGGGACTTCGGCGACCTGCGGATCGCCCTGCACCATCTGCGCCGCGCCCGTGACCTCGCGGCGCGCGCGGAGTCGGCCGACCGGGAGGCGGACGTCCTCGGCACGCTCGGTGTGGCGCTGGTCCACGCGGGGCGCACCCGGCAGGGTCTGGCCGCGTTCGAACGGGGTGTCCTGCGCGGCACGGGGCACACCCGGGCGCGCGTGCTGTACCGGCGGGCGTACGTCTGGTGGGTGCTGGGCCATCATCGGGAGGCGCTGGAGGACGTACGCCGGGCGATTCCGGTGCTGCGGCAGGCGGACGACGTGATCTGGACGGCGCGGGCGCTGACGCTGCGGGCGACCGTGCATCTGGCGCTGGGCGCGGTGGAGCGGGCGGACGCCGACTTCACCGCGGCCGAGGCGCTGTGGGACACCACAGGCCAGGAGCACGACAAGGCCGACGCGGTGGAGAGCCGCGGCCTTGCCGCGTTCCGCTCGGGCGACGTCCCGGCGGCGCTGCGGCTGCTGGACGAGGCCGCGGAGCGGTACGCCAAGCTCGGCACGCCGTCGTTCATGCTGAACATCCGGCGCTGCGAGGTCCTGATGGCGGCCGGGCTCGCCCCCGAGGCGCTGGCCGAGGCGGACGCGGCGACAGCGGTCCTCGACGGCATAGGAGGGCAGTCGACCCGCAAGGCGGAGCTGCTGCTGGCGGCCGCCCGTGCGGCCCGGCTGGCGGGCGATCCGCACACGGCGATCGCACGGGCGGCGCTGGCGGTGCGGCTGTTCGCCGGGCAGCGGCGGACCTGGTGGGAGACGCACGCCCGGCTGGTGCTGATCGAGGCGCGGGTGGCCGCGGGACGCCGTTCGGGGCGGCTGGTCGCGGACGCCGCCGCGGTGGCCGACCGGCTGGCCGCGTTCGGGGCGCCGGCCGCGCCGGAGGCGTCCCTGCTCGCGGGCCGGATCGCGCTGGGCCTGGGCTGGCGCACGGACGCGGAGCGGCATCTGGCGGTCGCCGCCCGCAGCAGGCACAGCGGGCCGCCGCTGGCGCGGATGACGGGCTGGGCGGCGCAGGCGCTGCGGGCGCGGGCCGCAGGTTCGGGCCGAGGGGTTCTGGAGGCGTGCCGGCGCGGCCTGGACGTGCTGGACGACCATCGGATGACGCTCGGCGCGTCGGAGCTGCGGGCGCGCGCCACCGAGCAGGGCGCGGAGCTGGCCGCGCTCGCCCAGCAGGCCAGCCTGACGGGCGGCGGGCCGCGCCGGCTGCTGGTGTGGAGCGAGCGCTGGCGGGCCACCGTGCTGTCCACGCCCCCGACCCGTCCGCCGGCCGACCCGGCGCTGCTCCGCTCCCTGACCGCCTACCGGGAGATCGCCGCCCGCGCCGAGGCCGCCCGTATGGAGGGCCGTCCCGTCCCGGTGCTGGAGCGCGAGGAGCGCCGCCTGGAGCGGGAGATCCGCTCACGGACCCTGCACATGCGGGGCGACGCTCCCGGTGACGAGCTCCGCTTCGACGTCGGGCGGCTCCTGGAGCGGCTCGGCGAGGCGCGGCTGGTGGAACTCGCCGTCCTGGACGGGCGGGTGCATGTGCTGCTGTGCGGTCAGGGGCGGGTGCGGCGGTTCGAGGCGGGGCTGCTGGCGGAGGCGGAGGCGGAGGCCGAGCACGTCCAGGCCGGGCTGCGACGCCTCGCCCATCCGGGGGCGGAGGGCCGGCTGCCGGTGGTGGAGGCGGCGGGCCACCGCCTTCAGGAGCTGCTGCTCGGTCCGGCCGCGGCGCATCTCGGGCCCGGCCCGGTCGTGGTGGTACCGCCGGGCCGGCTGCACCGGGTGCCGTGGGCGCTGCTGCCCTCGCTGCGGGACCGGGTACTCAGTGTGTCTCCGTCGGCGAGCAGTTGGCTGCGGGCCCGGGAGACCGAGCCGCCGCCGGGCGGCCGGCACGTCCTGGTGCGCGGGCCGGGCCTGGCGACCGGCGGCGCGGAGGTGCCCGACGTGGCCGACCGGTACGGCCGGCCGACCGTCCTGGAACACGACGAGGCGCGGGTGCCGCGCGTCCTGGCGGAACTCGACGGCGCCGCGCTGGCGCACATCGCCGCGCACGGCACCTTCCGCGCGGACAGCCCGCTGTTCTCGGCGTTGCGGATGGCCGACGGTCCGCTGATCGTGCACGACTTCGAACGCCTGGACCGCAGCCCGTACCGGATCATCCTGTCCAGCTGCGACACCGCCCGGCTCGCCTCGGTCGGCGCGGACGAGCTGCTCGGCCTGGTCACCGCGCTGCTGCCGCTGGGCACGGCCGGGGTGGTGGCGAGCAGCGCACCCGTCAACGACGCCGCGGTAGTGCCGTTGATGCTCGCGCTGCACAAGGGCCTGAGCGCCGGCCTGTCGCTGGCCGAAGCCCTGCGTGACGCCCGGGCGGCGCTGCCGGGTGATGCGGTGCACCGGGCCACGGGGTGGGCGTTCACGGCGTTCGGGGCGGCGTGATCCCGGTTCACGCCGGCTGCGCGTCGGGCAGTTCGACGAGCCAGGGCAGGGCTCCGCGGTCGCTGGCGCCGAGGCGGGCGTAGGCGCTGTAGAGGTGGTTGCCGACGGTGCGGATCGAGAGGGTGAGCTGTTCGGCGATCTGCCGGTTGCTGAGGCCGGCCGCCGCGAGGGTGACGATCTGCCGTTGCCGGGCGGTGAGTTCGCCGAGGACGAGGCCGGACAGGGCGGGGGTGCGGGCGCCCTGGCAGCGGCGGGCGAGGGCGACGGCGCGGGTGCGCGAGGTGCGGGCGGCACGCGGGTCGCGGTGCGCCCGTACCGCCTGGGCGTGTGCCTCGGCGGCGAAGAGCAGGAAGCCGCGCTCCTCCAGCCGTTCGGCCACCCGGTCCAGGGCGGGCCCGTCGCCGCGGGCGAGTGCATCGGCGTGGTCGGCGAAGACGCCGCGCAGGCGGCCCGTGGCGTGCTCGGGCGCACCGAGGCGTACGGCGTCGTACGCGTCCTCCTCGTCGAGCGTGGCCAGTGCCCCGTCGACGGCGCCACGTGCCGCCGCCAGCCAGGCTGCCGCCGCGGAACCCACCATCGCCTCCTGAGCTGTCGTCACCTCGCCCGACTGGGCGGCGGCGAGGGCGAGCTCGGTGCGGCAGGGCGCGTCGTCGGGCGCAGCGCGCAGGCCCTCGCGCGCCCACGCCCCGGCCTCCCGCAGCTCTCCGCGCAGCCGCGCGAAACGCGCCCGTACCGCGGCGTACCCGGGCGGCACCGGCGCGCCCTCCGCCGCGAGCCACTCCCCCACGGGTGTGGGCAGCGGGGTCACGTCGGCCTGCTCGATGCGCCGTGCCAGCGTTGCCCGCTCCGCGTCCAGTGCGGGGCCGCACCGGTCCGGGGTGCCCGCGAGCCGCCGGGCGCGCAGCGTGCCGGCCGTGGCCCGTAGCGCGGGGCCGTACAGGGGGTCGGCAAGGTGGACGGCGCCGTGGTCGTCGATGCGGATCAGGCCGTCGGCCTCGAGACGTTCGAGGGGGCGGAGGTCGAGTTCGTCCAGGTGCAGCGGCAGGGGTTCGGCGAAGGCGAGGCGGTCGAGGGTCTCACGCTCGTCGGGGTCGGTGCGGTCCAGGGCCGGCGCGGTGCGGTCGCGCAGGGTCGCGGTGACCGGCACCGGGCCCCGCCAGGCCCGCTCGTCGGAGTCGGGGACCCGGGTGAGCAGCCCGCCGTCGCGCACCGCGCCCAGCAGGTCGCGCAGCAGCCGCAGGTCTCCCCGGCACAGGCGGTGCAGGCGGTTCGCGGTGAGCGGCTCCAGGGGGCCGCCGGCGCCCGCGGTCAGCAGTTGGGCGGTCTCCGTGGCGGGCAGCGGCTCCAGGGCGAGGCGGGGCAGCAGTTCGCCGGTCCACAGCCGGGACACGGCACCGGGGACGCGGGCGCCGTCGGTGGCGACGACCAGCAGGCGGGTGCGGCCGTGGACGGCGAGCTGGTGGACCAGGGCCGCGGAGGCGTCGTCGAGCAGGTGCGCGTCGTCCACCAGCAACAGGCGTACGCCGGAGAGCAGGTGCACCGCCCGGTGCAGGCCGACCGCCTCGGGCAGCAGGTGGGCGAACGCGGCGAAGGGGATCTCCCGGGTCTCGGGGGTTCCGGCGGCCCTGGCACAGTCGGTGCCGCGGACGGCCTCCGTGACGAGCCGGGTCTTTCCGCAGCCCGCGGGACCGGTCACGACGATGCCGTGCCGGCCGGCGGTCAACGACCGGCGGACCAGTTCGAGTTCGTCCTCCCGACCGGCGAACGGCCAGGGCAGCTCCAGGGTCTTCGCGTCCTGTTCGTAAGTCATCACGTCCGTAAGAGCAGCGCTACTCACATCTGATACAGGGCGACTTGAGTAGCCCCCGACTCAGGCGCCCCGGCCCGGGCGACGGCAGTCTGTGGCGCATGGCCGGACGCTACTGCTCCCTCGCGCAGGCGTCGGCCCCGGTCTTCGCACCGGGGCTGACCGCCGAGCGGCTCAGTGCGCTGCGCGGCGGTCGGCGGATGTGGGTCAACGGCACGGTCCTGCACTACTACTTCTTCGACGACGACACCGACGGCTCCGTCATCCCCGTTCCGGGGACCGCGGAGACCCGGCGGGTGTCGTGGGCCGGCGCCAAGGACCAGCAGGACGTCGTGCGCGAGTGCTTCCGGGAGTGGCAGGACCTGGGCATCGGCCTCACCTTCACCGAGGTCGACGACCGGTCCGAGGCGGAGCTGCGCATCGGGTTCCAGCTCGGCGACGGCTCCTGGTCGACGGTGGGCAGGGACGCGCTGCGGGTCGGCCGCAACGAACGCACCATGAACTTCGGCTGGGACCTGACCGCGCCCGGGGAGCGTGGGACGGCCCTGCACGAGATCGGGCATGCGCTCGGCATGCTGCACGAGCACCAGAGCCCGTTCGCGGGCATCCACTGGGACGACGAGGCCGTGTACGCCGAGCTGGCGGGCCCGCCGAACTTCTGGAGCCGGGACCGGACGTTCTTCAACATCCTGCGCAAGCTCGACCCGGAAGAGGTCAACGGCTCCGTCTGGGACCCGCTGTCGATCATGGAGTACCCCTTCCCGTCGGGGCTGATCCTGGAGCCCGAGCAGTTCCGCGGGGGCCTGAACCCGCCCGGCGCGCTGTCGGCCCTCGACAAGGAGTTCGTCCTTCGCTGGTACCCGCCGGCCGGCGCTCCCCCAGTCTCGAACAGACTCGACCGGGGGGACCCCCATCAGCCGCCCGCGCTGGTGCCGTTCCGCTCGGCGCCGCTCGGTCTGCGGCCGGGCGAGCAGGCCGACTTCGTCGTCGAGCCGCCGGAGACCCGCGCGTACACGGTGGGCACCTTCGGCGACAGCGACACCGTCGTCGTGGTCTTCGAGGAGCGGGACGGCGAACCCCGCTATCTCACCGGACAGGACGACGGAGGCACCTCCGGCAACGCCACTGTCAGGGCCCGGCTCGTCAAGGGCCGCCGCTACTTCGTCCGTGTGCGCCTGTACTCCTCGTGGGGTCCGGGCGAGACGGCGGTCATGTGCTGGTGACAGCACGGCCCCGCGCCACGCGGACGCCTGGACCACAGTCCGGCACCGGGGGAGCGGTCGGGGACGTCACCTTCGGGGGAGGGTGACGTCTCCGACCACGCCATGGATGAGTGCGCGTACTCATCCCGGTCGAGTAGCCGCACGGAAGCCTCACAGCCTGCGGCAGGGGTTGCGTACTGCTGCCGTACAAGCACGCGCGAGTGTGTTCTGGTGTGGATGGGTGAGTGCCCGGCAGCAGCGGCCCGCTTCGGGGAACTTGTGTCTGTCAATCGAATACGTGACCTTTCCGGATGGTGGTCGTTGAGCGGGGTGACGGACTGCGTTGTTCCTGGCTGGGGGTGATCGGGGTGGGTGAGCTGCGGGAGGTGGCCGCTCCGTTCGTGGTGCCCGGCCCGTCCGGTGTCGCCATCCGCACCCGCCTCAAGGGCCTCACTCCGGAGGAGGACAAGGTGCTGCGGGCCGTGGGCGCGCACCTCGGCGCGCTCGCCTCGAGGGATCTCAAGCGGCGCTGCATGGACGGTCTGGAGCACTCCACGGACACGTGGGCCGAGCGCAAGCGTGCCCTGACCGAGGAGTCCTCCTCCCGCTGGGCCGGATCGATCACCAAGGCCACCCACGACCAGTGGGCGCTGTCCCGGCGTGCGCAACTCGCCCACATCCAAGGACTGGAAGCGGGCATCGAGACGATCGAGCACCGGCTGTCCCTGCCGGTCGGCGAGAAGGGCACGAAGCGTGCTCCGGGCGGGTACCGCACCCGGCAGGAGTGGTTCGCCAAGACCAGGCGTCTGCACGTGCTTGCCGACCGGCTGACCGCTGAGCGGGCCGACCGCGAAGCCGGACGCGTCCGCGTCGTGCGGGGCGGCAAGAAGCAAGCCCGGGGCCGTCACCGTCTCGAAGCCGCCCAGCTCACCGAAGCCGAGTGGCGGCAGCGGTGGGAAGCGTCGCGCTGGTTCTTGCAGGCGGACGGCGAGAGCGGGAAGAGGTTCGGGAACGAGACGATCCGCGTCACCCCCGACGGCGAAGTCTCCATCAAGCTTCCCGCTCCGCTCGCCCACCTGGCCAACAGCAGGCACGGCCGGTACGCCCTCACCCAGACTGTGGTCTTCCGCCACCGGGGCGAGGAGTGGGCCGACCGTGTATCGGCGAACCGGGCCGTGGCCTACCGCATCCACCTGGACGTGGAGCGCGGGCGCTGGTACCTGACCGCCTCGTGGACGATCCCTCCGGCTCTGACCGTGCCCCTGTCCGGGGCGAGGCGCGGCGGCCTGATCGGCGTGGACACCAACGCCGACCACCTCGCGGCCTGGCGGCTGGACGAGCACGGCAACCCGTGCGGCGAACCCCGCAGGTTCTCCTTCGACCTCGACGGCCCCGCCTCTTACCGGGACGCCCAGGTACGGCACGCCCTGATCCGCCTGCTGCACTGGGCCGCCCGGCACGGACTGAACATCGCGATCGAAGACCTCGACTTCGGCGCGGAGAAGACCCGCGAGAAGCACGGCAGACGAAAGCGGTTCCGCAAGCTCATCAGCGGCGTGCCCGTCTCCAAGCTGCGGGCGCGGCTGGTCGGCATGGCCGCCGAGCTGGGGATCACCATCGTGGCGGTCGATCCCGCCTACACCTCCCAGTGGGGCGCGCAGCACTGGCAGAAGCCCCTCACCAGCACGAAGCGGGCCACCACGCGGCATCACGCCGCGAGTGTGGCCATCGGAAGGCGCGCCCTCGGGCACCGTATCCGGCGACGGACGGCACCGCCCCGCACCCACCAGAGCGATGGGTGTGGGCATCGGACCGCCCAGGCCGGACACGGCGTCCGACGGCGTGAGGAAAGCCGCCCCCGCATTCCCGGACCACGGACACGATCCGATGGCGCTGGGTGCGGAGTGAAAACGGCCGACCAGCGTGCCCAACACCGTTCGGGGCACGCGGCTGAGCATGGGTTCTGGCAACAGGACCCACTCCCGCTCAGCCTTTAGGAACGGTACTTCTGGGACATGGAGACCGCAGTAGTCCCTGACCAGGAGGAGGCCGCCATGCACTGGCCCCGTCGGTCGGCCGCCCTGTACACCCGAGGAGACACCGCCCTGATCGTGGCCGGTGGCTACGCCGCGCTCGTCGTCGGCGTCGCCGCCTGGCTGGAGGCCCTGGTTCTGCTGGGCGATCCGGGCCTGGGCGGGGTGTGGCTCATCCTCGTGACCCTGCCCGTGTCCATCCCGCTGATCCTGATACCGGCCCCGCCTGAGGCGTACGGCGTGATGCTGGCCGCCGGGGGCCTGGCGCAGGCGTGGGTACTGTGGCGCCTGCTGCGCGGCCGGCGCGTGCGCTGACCGCGCAGCAGGCGATCCGCCGCTCAGTCGTCGTCCGGGAACTCGCCCGAGAACGCGGCGGCCATGCGCAGCCAGGGCCCCGCCTCCTCGTGCCGCCCCTGACGTTCCAGGGTGCGGCCCAGCATCAGGTGGGCGTAGTGCTCCACCGGGTCACGGTCGATGACCTTGCGCAACTGCTCCTCGGCGGCCCGCAGTTGTGCCGAGTGGTAGTAGGCGCGAGCCAGCAGCAGCCTGGGGCCGGTCTGCTCCGGGGCCTCCTCGACGACGGCGGCGAGCAGCTTCGCGGCGCCGATGTAGTCCTTGGCCTCGAAGAGCAGCCGGGCCCGCTCCCAGCGTTCGACGGTGGTCTCCTCGTGCGGGACCCCGGCGCCGTTGTCGAACAGGTGCAGGGCGCTTGCCCAGCGGTCGGGCGCGACGCCGCCGTTCGCCCGGTAGTCGTTGAAGTTGTCGGTCATCAGGACTCCTTTCCTGGCTGCCGCGTGCTCGGCGTCGCGGGCGGCGTGCAGGTCCTCGCAACACGCTGCGGAACGTCCCTATTCCGCGAACGGAGGTCAGCGGGGTCGGAGGAGGCCTCCCAGTCCTGGAGGATGGCGTGAGCCGTGCGGCCGATGTCCGCCCATCCATCCCAAACAGGAGCACAAGGCGACCCACTACTTCGGCCTGGTCAACTGGTGGCTGGACGACGTATCCGAGACGGTCTTCGCCATCGGCGGCCTCCGCTTCTACGGCGACACGGGCGCGGGGCGGCTGCCGAGCGGGCGGCCCTCGCTCGGCTGTGACGCCGCGGCCCACAATCTGCACTCCGAGCACGCACCCGTACGCCCGGCGGTCGACCCGAGCGCCACGCCTGAAGCCGCCGGGCCCGGCGCCGGCGAGGGCGGCGCGGTCCGGGCCAACGGCACCCGCCTGGTGGTGCAGCGGCACTGGGAGGAGGCCCAGGAGGGCGAGGGCGGCGACGGCGGCGGCGCACTTCTTCTCCACGACGTCTTCGTCGGCTCCGGCGACGGCCCTCTGCGCCGCACGCAGGCTCACCAGTTGGATTAGCCAACCGTAGTGATGTCGTGGCAGAGTGTGACGCACACTCGGTGCCCAGGCGACGTCGGGCACCCTCCCCGGTCAAGTGTTGCACCTGCCTGACCGGCCAGCGTCCGGAGGGACGTGCCACGCGGGCAGACGGCTTTGCCCATCGGGACCAGGGCACGAAGGCGATGGGTGGCATGGAGCGGTTTTCCGCGCTCTGATCCTGTGCAACCCATGGGATCGCCAAGCCAATCAGAGACGCTACCCGGACGGACTCCGCAGCGTCGCGGTCGGCATCGGCATCAACCGCAGCCTGGCCACAGGCGCTCCGGTACACCTGACGGACCTGGGACTGCGACTGTCCTGAGCTCCGTGGAGGCCGGGGCGCGCAGCCGCGTGCCCCGGCCTCGCCGCGTCGACCGCACGGAGCGACTGCGGAACTACAGAGATCCTCAGGAGTAGAAGGTAGGCCGGTCCTTCACTCCGACCGTGACGATCCGGCCGGACTCGCGGGCTTCGACCGTCGCATCGGTGATGACCGTGGCCGCGTAACCGTCCCAGACCGAGGGGCCGGTCGGTGCGGCGCCCGCCGCGACCGAGGCGATCCACTCGGCGTCGAAGGCGGCGGTGAACCGGCGCGTCCAGTCCTGGAGGACCCCGATGTGGTGCCCGCCCGCGGTGCGGACGCCGACGGCGGCCGGGTCGGGGAGCCGGGCGAGTCCGGTCTCGCCGACGGTCTCGCACTGGATGTCGTAGCGCGGGATGAGGACCTGTGCGGTGCGGGCGGAGGGCAGGGCGAACCGTCCGCCGGCCTCGCTGCTGATACGCGCCCAGGCGTCCCGCGGGAGGTGGGCGAAGTGGGTGACCGCGTCTGACACTCCGCTCGGTCCGGCCAGTTGGAAGGAGTCGCCCGCGACGGTCACCATTGCCGATCCCGTGAGCGGCAGGACCAGGAACTCGCTGTCGCCGGTGGCCTGTCGGTTCCAGAACAGACAGTCCTCGGAGCTGCGAGCCCTGACGGTCCGTCCACCGTTCCCAGCACCGCCTGTCACGCCTCGAAGACCCTCCCCAACTCGCTGGTAGTGACACTCTCTTGGTGCGACACTGCTGTTCGCGCCAGGTGACGGGGGTGACAGGGATGGCGGAGGAGATACCGGGTGGCTTCCGGGGCCGACGGCCGGTGCTGCGGTTCCTGGCGGACGCGCTGCACACCCCGCCCGGCAGTCCGCCGCCACGTCCGCTGCTGATGCTGCTCGGGCCGCGTGGCACGGGCGCCAGTCAGATGCACGAGTCGGCCCTGGAGTACTTCCAGACGGTGTGCCCGGTGGCGTACCTCAACTTCGAACCGCGCGCGGGCGGCGGCCAGCTGTCCATGCGCGAGGTGCTCGCCGCGCTGGCGCACCAGCTGCAGTCGGGAAAGCCTCTGGACCCGGTTGCCTTCCCGCGGCTCACCATCGGGCTGCTCGCCACCGAACACCGCTGGGACCCACCGACCCGCGACGGCGCCCGGCGACTCGCCCGGGTCGGCATCACCCGGCGGCTGCGCCACCAGATGCCCTCCCGCACGCGCGACATCGTCGGCTCACTCAGCCGTACCGCGATGCAGGTGACGAGCGCCTTCGAGGTGCCCGGGCCGTTCTCGGTGCTCGCCGCCGTGTCCGAGCACATCCAGGTGTCGCCGGGACGCCAGCTGAGCCTGCTGCAGGAGCGCCGCGGACGGCAGTGGTACGCCGGCCGGCTGGCCGGCCTGACCGACCCGGACGACGCGCTGGTCGAACTGAACGCCTGGTGGCACCAGGAGACGGCGGACCACCGAGCACGGGTGGAGCGCCTGCTCCTCGAGGCGTTCGTCCACGACCTCCGGGCGCACGCACGAGGGCCGCTGCACAACAAGTCGATGCTGGTGCTCCTCGACAACTGCCAGGAGCCGATGGGCCTGGATTTCGTCCGCGCCTGGGCCAGGGTGCGCGAGGCGCTGCCGGAGGACGGTCACGGCAACGACCCGGCGGTGGTCGCCGGCAGTCTGCACAAGTGGCCCGCCACCTGGGGGCCCAGTCGCGACGGCGGGCCGGGCGAAGGGGTACGGGTGGTCGGGTCGGATGCTGCCTCGCTCGCGGACTGGCTGAACCACCGGTCGGCGGACGGCGGCGCCGGGTCCTGGTGGTACGCCGTACGGTTGCGCAATCTGACCCGGGACGACGTCGCCGCCCTCGCCGCGCTCGGGCGTCCGCGCTGGACCCAGGAGGCGGACTGGGCGCACCGGCTCACCGGCGGTCTGCCCTGGGCGGTCGCCCAGCTCGCGCAGGCACTGCCGGACAGCGAGCGGCCGGTGTCCCCCCGATCGCTGCGGATGCTGCCCGAGGTGGCGGCGGAGCGCGGTGCGCCGCGGCTGGTGGATCTCGCGCTCGGCCGGCTCCTGGCCGACTTCACCGAGCAGGAGGTGCACACGCTGGAGGAGTGGGCCGCCGCACACGCGGTGGACGAGGCCCCGCAGGTGGTCTCGGAGCCGTCCGGGCCGGTGCCGCGTCCGCTGGTCACCCGCCTCCTCGACCGCTGGCTGGTGTACCACGGCGCCTCGGGTGAGCTGCGGTTCCTGCCGTGGCTGCGGCGGCTGCTGCTGTGGCGCCTGGCCGCGGACGAGGAGCGCTGGCGGCGGGTGCACGCCGCGTTCCACGCGCACGCCGAGCGGCTTCAGCGCCCCGCCGACGTGCTGTACCACCGGCTCGCCCTGGGCGAACCGGCTGCGGTGGCCGACACCCTGACCGCCCTGCTCACCGGGGATCAGGCACTGCCGCGCCGGGAGTGGGTGGCACTGCTGCAGCGGGTGTGCGCGGCACCGAACCGGCTGGAGCGGTTCCCCGAGCCGGAGCACCATCTGGCCCGGCTCGCCACACTGGGTGCGGCCGGCACCGACGAACTGCGGCGCACGGTCTGCGGGCTGGTGGCGGCCGGCTGGCTGTGGGCCGACCCGCTCACCGATCCGCGCGGGCGCATGCTGCCCGAACTCGCGGAGCGCTTCAGCCGGCTCGCGGCGTTGCTCGACCGCGACACATTGCCGCTGTACGAAGAGGCGGCCCGGTTCCGTGACTGGGTGCCGCCGCAGACCCAGGAGGGGGTGACGTGGTGGTGACCCCACGTCAGGGGACGTATCCGAGCAGACCGCGCTGGACGAGACGACGCCTGTACCGCACACTCGGCTGGGCCGCCATCGCTCTGGTTGTGGCCGCCCTGGTCACGGTCGGCCTGGTCTGGTGGCTGAGCCCGGAACGGCACTGCACCGAGGGCGTGGAGCAGCGCGGCACCCCGGCCGAATGCGTCGGCGTCCCGGACTCCGGCACCTTCGTCTTCACCGACGATCTGCGCGCCATCACCGACCGTATCGCCAAGGAGAACGCGGACATCACCGCGGAGGACGCCAAGACCCCGTACGTCGAGGTGGCGTATCTGACGACGCTCACGGTCCGCGACGACGACTCCAATTCCGCCGAATCCGTACGTCACGAGCTCCAGGGCGCCTACCTCGCGCAGGTGCGGCACAACGCCGCCTACTCCCCCAAGATCAAGCTGATTCTCGCCAACCCTGGCAGCCGCTCCCGGCACTGGCAGTTCACCGTCGAGAAACTGAAGGCGCGCACCGGTGGTGACCACCCGCTGGTCGCGGTGGCCGGGATCGGGCCGTCCACCGAGGAGAACAAGGCCGCCGCGAGCGCTCTCTCGGACGCCGGGCTGGCCCTGGCGGCGTCCACCGCGACCGCCACCGACATGGTCGCCGAGCGCCTCGTGCGGGTCGCCCCGCCGAATTCCGCACAGGCCCGCGCCGCCGCCTCCTACCTGCACGATGAGGGGTACGACACCGCGGCCCTGGTCGTCGACAAGGCTTCAGGCAACCTTTACGCACGCACCCTTGCCGAGGAATTCGCCCACGTCTACCCCCGGGACACCAGGTCCCGGCTGGCCGAACGCCGCTACGTCTACGACTCCTCCCAGGAGAGCTGGGGCAACCAGATGCACTTCCTGGCCGAGGCACTGTGCGACGAGCGCCCCGACGTGGTCTTCTTCGCCGGGCGCGGCAAACAGCTCGGCCGCTTCCTCACCGAGCTCGCCGACCGTACCTGCCGGGGCGAGCAGGACGACGCCTGGCAGAACGTCACGGTCATGACCGGCGACGACACCAGCAACCTCTCCAGCGCGCAGCTTGCCGAGTCCGCCGACAAGGGCGTCCGCCTGCTGTTCACCGGCCTCGCCCACCCCCGCATGTGGGACGACCGCGACGACATCCCCGACCCCGCCCGCGAGTTCGCCCCCGGCGGCCGCATGACCGAGTGGTTCCCGTCCGACACCCACGACGACGGCCAGGCCATGGTCGCCCACGACTCCGTCGCCGTCATCGGCAAAGCCCTGCAGATGGCACGCGGCGAGAACGGCTCCGGCAACCCCCGCCCGGACGGCAAGGCTGTCGCCGCCATGTTCCAGGTCATGATCTCCCAGAAGGCCCACGGCGCCGGCGGCTATCTCTCCTTCACCGAGAAGGGCACCGTGGTCGGCCACGGCATC
The DNA here is from genome assembly GCF_042672405.1 of Streptomyces sp. NPDC127197. Lineage (NCBI taxonomy): Bacteria > Bacillati > Actinomycetota > Actinomycetes > Kitasatosporales > Streptomycetaceae > Streptomyces > Streptomyces sp. NPDC127197. The sequence continues at coordinate 118,903 of NZ_JBHXVG010000019.1, forward strand.
CCCATCCTCGAACTGGTCCGCCGTGAGGGGAAGTCCGGGGGCGACGAAGATCAGCTACAGGGGACGGCACGGCTGCGGAAGGTGGTGTGGTGACGGCGGGCCCAGGGCTTCACCATCCCCGTAGCCGGACACACCGTCGCTTCGTACGCCGCCGGGCGCGGGTGAGATGTCGTACGCCCGCCGAAGCCCGAGGGCCGGCGCACCGTGCATCAGCTACGCGTTGTCGGCGCCCCGACCGGCCATCCCCGTACTCCACGCACACAAGGGCGTCGAAGTGTGGGTGCCCGCTCACTCCCTCGACGAGGACGAGCTGCCCGGCGCGCGCTCACACCGAACGAGTTCGTCGATCGTGATCATCACCCCCATCATCTGCCCGGTCGCCGAGGAGCACCCCAGCCCCACGCTCGTACGGGCCGACGGCAGTGTCCGCACCGTCGGCCGCCCCGCCGAACTCGCGGCCGGCGCACTCACGCTGACACGCGTCCGCGAGCTGCTGAGCCGGCACGCCGAGCAGCGCCGCAAGGATGGCGACGAGCGGCTCCACATCGTCGACGGCACAACACTGTTCGGCCCCGAGGACCTCGCCGACCTCCCTGACTGCCTGCGGGCCGCAATCGGCGCGGCGCTCGGCTGACGCGGTCTCGATGCCCTCGCCCTGCACATGCCCGCTCGGCAGGCGCGCTTTCAGGTCGAGCTGATCACGGTGCAGGAACCCGATCTCCTCGAACCCGAAGCGCACCTGCCCCTGCCTCAGCCGCCGATCACCGCTAGTGTCTGCAGATTCGGGTCTGACCGCGCCCCGGAGCCGGGGGCTCACCTGGCGGAGGCCCCTGCGGCCGGCCGTCTCCGGTCTCTCCGGGCAATAGGATCGGGCCGAGGGTGGCACACCGGAGGGGTCGGGAGAGCATGCGTGGCGGGGAATGCGAGGGAACGGCTGGCCGATCTGCTCGACGGGGCGAGGCTGGCTGGGGCCTTCAGCGCCCGGCTCGAGACGCCCGCGCACGGTCTCGGGCTCGAGGTGGCCGGCGTCGGGCCGGTGAGTCTTCCGCTGCGCGCGCCCCAGGCGAAGAAGCTGATCGCGGTGGCGCGCCCGGCGTTGTTCGGGCGGGGCGAGGAAACACTGAGCGACACCGGCATCCGCGACACCTGGCAGATCTCGCCGGACCAGATCACCCTGGCCGGGCTTTCCTGGCCGACGCTGCTGAATGGCGCGCTGGAGCACTTCCGAAACGAGCTCGGGCTCCCGGCGACGGCCCGGCTGCGGGCCGAGCCGCACGCGCTGCTGGTGTACGGCAAGGGCCAGTTCTTCCTCCCTCATCAGGATTCGGAGAAGGACGACGCCATGGTGGGCACGCTGGTGCTCTGTCTGCCCTCGGCGCACACCGGCGGAGAACTGGTCATCGAGCATGCCGGACAGCGCAGCACCTACCGCGCCTCGAAGACGGAGCTGACCCTCGTCGCCTTCTACGCCGACTGCCGACACGAGGTGACCCCGGTCCGGTCCGGGTACCGGGTGGCCCTCACCTTCAACCTGCTCGCCGAGCCTGGGACTTCGGCGCCTGCCTCCGGCCCGCTCACCGAGCTGGCGCGCTGCCTGGACCAGCACTTCGGCACGCCCGCCAAGCCGCGCTATGCGATGCGGGACCTCGACCCGCCGAACCGGCTGGTGTATCTGCTCGACCACGAGTACACCCAGCGGGGCCTGAGCTGGGAGCGGCTCAAGGGCGCCGACGCCGAGCGCGCCGCGCTGCTGCGCGCCGCCGCCGGGCAGGCCGGCTGCGAATCGGTGCTCGCCCTCGCCGAGATCAAGCAGACCTGGGACGCCTACCCCGCCGGTGACGCCCCCTGGGACGACTACTACGGATACGACGAAGACGACGAGTACGAAGGCGAGCACGACAGCCCCGCGACCGACGACGACTACGTCGTCCAGGACCTGATCGACGACGAGATCACCCTCGACTGGTGGACCGGCCCGGACGGCACCGGCGGCGAGCAGATCTCGCTGTACGTCCACGACTACGAGGCCTGCACCAGCACCCCGAGCGCGGACCTCACCCCCTACGAGTCCCAGTACGAGGGCTACATGGGCAACTACGGCAACACCCTGGACCGGTGGTACAGGAGGGCCGCGGTCGTCGTGTGGCCGCGCGAGCGCGCGTTCGCGGCGCGCGGCGAGGCGCGATCGCGGTGGGCCCTGGAGGAACTGCGCGACCGCATCGGGCGAGGAGACCTGGACGGGGCACGCACCGCCGCCCGGTCCCTCGCCCCGTTCTGGAAGCACACCGATGCCCAACCCGAGCTGCTGGAGGGCGCGTTGCACGTGGCCGCGGGCCTGGGTGCGGCCGAGACCGCGGCGATGCTGCTGGAGCCGTTCCGGGTGAGCGCGCTGGGACCGCAGCACGCCCACGGGCTGGCCGCTGCGGCCGAGCGGTACGGCACCGTGTGGCTGCGCCAGGTCGTCGACGGCTGGTTCGGCTCGCAGTACCGCCACGAGGCACACCGGTACGAGTGGACCGAGAGGCTGCCGGACCTGTGCACGACGCTGCGCTCCTCCGGCCCGGCGGGGACAGCGGCAGCGCGGCTGCTGTCCACCGGGGCCTGGACCGCGGTGGACGAAGACCTGCGGCAGTGGACCACGACCGGGCCGGCCGAGATCCGCAGCCCCCGACTGGAGCAGCTGGGCCTGCCGCTGCAACACCTCCTACAGGCGGCCGACCAGGCAGAGCGGACCGAGATCCTGGCCGTGCTGCGCGCCCAGGCGGACACGGTGCTGGAATGCCTGATGCCGATGCTGCGCCGCTCGGCGCAGGCGCTGCCGACGGACACCCGGCGCGCGGCGGGGCTCGACACGGTCGCACGCGACTGCACGGACCGGCTCCGCGCGATCGCCGCACGACGACCGCGTGCCGCGGACGACTGGTCGATCGCCTGGACCGGCTGCGGCTGCGACCTGTGCGCCACCCTGGAGACGTTCCTCGCCTCCCGCTCGCGGCGTGTCCTCGAATGGCCGCTGGCCAAGGACGGACGCCGGCACGTACACACCAGGATCGACTCGGCCGGTCTCCCGGTGCTCCACCAGACCAGACGGCAGGGACGCCCGTACACCCTCGTACTGACCAAGACCGAGCAGCTGTTCACCCGCGAGCAGACCGCCCGCCGCCAGGCCGACGCCGACCTGACCTGGCTGACCTCGACCTGGAACACCCTCCCCGCCGGGCCGCGTTGAGCCCGTGGGACCTTGTCGGCGCATGCGATGAACCGTCAGCCATGATCTTGATCTGAGGTCAACACTGCGGGCGCCCAGCCCACGACGGAAAAGGGCGGTCGTGGCGCAGCGCACCGCCAGACACAGCACAGTGGTTCCGCCCGGTCCGGATCCCGGCTCGTACCCGTCGGCAGCTCTCGCGCGTCCCTGCCGTCGGCTCGAAGACCGCCCCGCGCCGTACGACGCAGCTCGACACCTCGGGTACCTGCCGTGCCGAGGGCACCGAGTCGATCACACGAGGCTCATGGTCTCGACCGCCCCCACAGTCCCCGCCGGGAGCGAGGAGCAGGGCGACTTCACGCCCCTCCAGCGGCCTCAGTTACGGGACGGCGCCCCACAGCACTTCTTGTACTTGCTGCCGGAGTTGCACCAGCACGGGCCGTTGCGCGCCGGCGGCCAGGCCGACACCCGGTCGGCCCGGTGGCGCAGCAACCACTCGCCGAAGTCACGGCGGGTGGCCGCCTCGCCCGGGTCGCGCCCCTGTTCACGGGCGTATGCCTCGTAGTCGTGGACGGTGCCGGTCACCAGGTGGACCCGAGCCGCTCCCGCGTCCTCATAGGCGCGGGCCTCGCGCTGGAGCGCCTGCGCATAGGTTCCGTAGTCGTCTCCGTACAGGGCGGTCGACTCCGGCCAGCGCGAGCGCACCACGGGGAAATCCTGCCGCGTCCAGCGCAGCACGATGCCGTCGAAGGCTCCGCCGTCCTCCGGGGGGTCGATCCGCCGCCCCTGCCGCGCCCGGTCCCACTCCAGGACCGTCTCGCGGAGCGCCGACAGTGCGGCGTCCGCCTCGGCCTCCGCCGCCACGTCCTCCTCGTCCAGCTCGATGCCCAGCTCCCGGCGCAGGAAGTTCCGACTGATCAGCAGGCCATGGCGAGTCTGCTCCCACTCCTCGTGGCCGCGGTGCGACTCCAGTAGGTCGAGTGCTTCCTGGCACCACTCCAGCGCCGCCTTGGGGCGGGCCGACTCGGTCAGCGTCTCGACCATGTCGTCATAGACCCCGACCGCCTCGAAGCCCAGCGCGCTCGCGGACAGCTCGCCGCGCAGCACGGCCGCCTCTGCCTCGGCCTCGTCCCCTCGTCCCAGCGCGAGCAGCTGACCCACCACCCCCACCCGGGCGTGCAGCCCGCTCACTCCCGGGCAGTCGGCCGCGCGCCGGAAGACCGCGAGGACCTCCTCGCCCGCGCCCTTGCGGGACATGATCCACCCCGCGTCCGTCAGCGCCCGCGCCTCCTCCGGGTGCCCGGCATGCGCCTCGGCCCAGGCCAGACACTCCTCCGCCACCGGTTCCCGGCCCAATCGGCCGAGCAGTTCCTGGTAGGAGTCCGCCTGCTTCACCTTGTCCGCCACATTCACCCGGCGAGCCTACAAGCCAGCCGGCAGCGCCCTCACGAAAACGAGGGCGGAGACGGCGGGGACGGTGAACTGTCAGCCGAGGCCGGCCTTGTCCAGGCGGGCCAGGAAGCCGGTCTTGCGGCGGTGTTCGGCACGCAGGCCGTGCAGGTAGTCGGTGAATTCCGGCTCGGTACCGAGCTCACGGTGCACGTCGCGCAAGGTCTTCAGGTGACGGACGGCGTACTGGTAGCGGTACTTGTTGCCACTCTCCCCGAGATAGAGGTCGATCAGCCTCCGGTACGGGACGACAGTGTCGGCCGGATGGACGGGCCGCCGCTCGGCGAGGAGGTCCTGCAGGACGTACGTCGACAGGGCATCGGCATCGAGATGCGCTGTCGCTGTCTGCCATGCCTCTTCGGCCAGGCCCTCTGCGCGCAGGCACGCGATCAGTTCGGTGACGTGGGCGGGGTTCTCGGGCAGCCGGGCGCGCAGCAGGTCCAGGGCCCAGGTGACCGTCTGCGGGCTGCCGACCTCCCGGGCCGTCGCGGCCAGCGCTGCGAACGCGGAGGCGAGCGGGGTGCGGGCGAAGACGTCCCGGCGCACCGACACGGCTTCCTCTCCCTTCCCGCCGGCGATGAGGAGTGCGACGAGCTCGTCCGTGAGCCGCGGCTTGAACGGGCTGGCGGGGTGGGCCTCCAGCCCGCGGCGTGCCCAGTCGGTGGCCTCCGCCTCCCGGCCTGCGGCCCGGAGCGCGCGGACGATCTTGACGTACTGATCGGGTCCGGTCAGTGACCGGGCGAGTACCTCGACGTAGTGGTCGGTGTCGCCGGAGATCTCCGCGAGCTGTTCCCGCAGATGCCGCACGCCGAAGGCGGTGCCCCATTCGTCTGCCTGCTCGGGATCGCCGGCGCGCTGCTCGACCAGGTCGGTCAGCTGCCGCAGGCCCCGCTCGCCCAGGGCGGGGGCGAAGTCGGCCAGAGGGATGTCGGGCCAGCCGGGGCCGTCGAACACCGTGGTGGCGATCCAGTTCGCCAAGGCTCGGGGATCCTTGGGCGGCGCCGCCGCCAGCGCCTGGGCGTAACGGGCAGTCAGTGCGCGCAGGGCGTCCCCGCAGCTACCGGAGGAGTCGTCCAGGTACATCAGGGCCCGGGTGACCCGGTCCACCGCTGTGCGCAGCCGACGGGCCGCCTCGGCCGCATTCCCGGTCTCCAGCAGGCGTCCGGCCGCTTCGTCGACGGCCCACGCGGTGGCCACGTACTCGCGGTGCCCGGCGTACGGACCGCGTCGCCGGTCTCGCCGCAACCCGTCGACCAGCTGCTGAAGGGAGGTCTCCTCGCTCATGGCTCCATCTCAGCACGCCGCGGGGCGCGGGTAGGGTTGCGGGCCGTGAGCGAGTACCAGTACTACGAGTTCCTGGCCGTCGACCGACCTCTGGATCCTGCACAGTTGCAGCAGGTCCGGTCCCTGTCCACCCGGGCCACCATCTCCCCGACCCGCTTCGTCAACGAGTACCACTGGGGCGACTTCCGCGGGGACACCACCAAACTGGTCGAGCAGCTCTACGACGCCCACCTGTACTACGCGAACTGGGGCAGCCGCCGCCTCGTCCTCCGTCTGCCTGCCAACGTGCTCCCGGTGAAGACGGCCGCCGCCTACGTCATGGAGGAGGCCCTCACCGTGTGGACCCGCTCCGGACACACCCTGCTCGACTTCTCCCTGGACAGTGAGGACGGCGGGGAATGGGACTTCGAGACCTCCCTCGAGCTGTCCTCCCTGATCGGCCTGCGCGCCGAACTCGCCGCCGGCGACCTGCGCCCCCTCTACCTCGCCTGGCTGGCCGCCCTCACCATCTGGGAACTGGCCGAGGACGACGAGGAGGAGTATGCCCGCGAGACGGAACCGCCGGTCCCCGCCGGCCTGTCCGAACTCACCGGCCCGCAGCGCGCCCTGGCCGACTTCCTGAAAGTGGACCCCGACCTGCTGACCGCCGCAGCCCAGGCGAGCGAGCCCAGCCCCGCACCGGGCCCGGACCGGCGCGAACTCGCGGCGTTCATCGCATCCCTGCCCGCGAAGGAGAAGGACGACCTGCTCCTGCAAGCCGTCCTGGGCACCAGCCCCCAGCCGGGACCAGAGCTACTGGCCCGCTACCGCTCCACTGCCACCCCCGCCACCACCGCCCCGCCCACATCGCGCCGCAGCGCCGCCGAACTCCTCGACACGGCCTACCACTGCCGCACCGAACGCACCCGGCGCGAGTAGGAGACCCACTGCAAGGCCGTAGAGGAACGCGCCCGCGCCGCAGCCCAGGCCCGCCAGCGGCACCTGGGCGGCCGACCCGACACGGCTCGGCCCCTCGCCCGCGGGCCAGGCAGGATGGGGTCATGCGTCATACCACGGCCGTTCGCCGTCTCCGTACGATCACCGACGCCTGCGACCGTGCCCGGCGACTGCCCGGCGGCGGTGCTCTTCTTGCCGCGCATGCCTTCGGCCCCATCCTGGACGGGATGGGAGACATCCCGGTGGTGCACATCGCCCTTGTTGTCGACTTGCCCGCCGAGGAACTGCCCTGGGGCGTCGAGCCTCCCGAGTGCACCGCGCTGGCGAACCTCCTCGACCTTGGCAAGGCGCCGGTCGTGCGGCGCTGGCGGCCCGCGGCCTGGCCGGTGTGGAACCACGCGATTCGTCGTCCGCTGCGCATCTGGTCCCCCACCGGACCCGATACCCGTGCGCTGGACGCGCTTGCCGCGGGCCAGGCCGGCCCGCTGCGGCTGGCCGCCCCCCCAGCCGACGGAGGAAGCCGAGCAGCGACTGGTCGAATCCGCCGCCTCCCTCCTCCGCCTGCGCCGGGTACGCGACAGCTACTGGGACGACGACTGACGGCGCGCCCACCGAGGCTCCGGCCGGTTTCCGGAGGACTCGCTCTGGGAGGCGGTCGACGGCCACCTCGAACTGCTCGACACGGCAGCCGAGGAGCCGCCCACAAATAGCTGTGGGTCTGGCACCGCCCGGACGTAGACAGCGCCGCCCAAAGGGATCGCTGCTGCTCAACGGTGGCGGTGGGTGTTATGTGACGGCGAGGTGATGTCGCCCGCCCACGAGACGCCATGACCCGCCAGCTGATACGCCAAAGGCTGACGCCGTCACCGTGGAGCCAACGCACGTGCCCCCACTGGAGGTGAGCATCTTGGCTCCTCGCTCTCCCGAGCGGGGTCGTCTTTACCGGCGCTGCGACTTCCGTCGGCCCGACGGCCGGCAGTTCGGTGCCAGCTGTCCGAAGCTCAAGGGCCTTTCCCGGCACGGCTCGTGGGCCTTTGCCGTCGACCTGCCGTCCGCCGACGGCAGACGCAAGCCCCACTGCCGCAGCGGCTTCCCCACCCGCAAGGCCGCCCACGCCGCCCTGGAGCACGCCCTGTCCTGCGAGCGCACTGGACTGCACTGCGACGAGCACCTCACCCTCGCCGCCTACCTGACCGATTGGCTGCGTACCAAGGAGGAGGCGCTCAAGCCGACCACGTTCGTCCGCTACCGTGACTACGTCCGCGCCGGCCTCATCCCGTCCTTCGGACGCATCGCGCTCCAGGACCTGCGCCCGCGGCACATCATCGCCTGGCAGGAGGCCGAGCTCGCTCGCGGCCGGGGGCGCACCACCGTCTACCGGATCGGCGCCGCCCTCTCCAGCGCCCTCGGCACGGCCGTGCGCGCCCGGCTGATCCCGGACAACCCGTGCAGACACGCGATGACGCCGCGGCCCGCGGCGCAGGAGCGGATCTGCTGGAACCCCACCCAGGCGGCCGCATTCCTGCGTCACAACCACACCCACTACGCCGACCAACTGGCCGACTTGTTCGAGCTCCTGCTCGGCACCGGCATGCGCCGCGGCGAGGCCCTCGGCCTGCACTGGACCGATGTCCACCTGCCCGAGAAGACCCTGCTGGTGCGCTGGAACCTCACCGCCGTCAACAACAACCGGCTCTACCTCGGCCACCCCAAGACCAAGGCCAGCCGAAACTGGGTGAGCCTGTCCCCGCGCGTTATTGCCGCGCTGGAGCGCCAGGCCGCCCTCGCCCGGGCCGACCAGCCCCTGGACACCCCGTTGGAAGGACTGGTTTTCTGCCAACCGGACGGCTGCCCTCTGCGCCCGCAAGGAGTCCTGAGCGTGCTCCGGCAACGCTCTGCGGAGCTCGGCCTGCCTCGGATCGGCGTCCACGACCTGCGCCACACCGCCGCAACCATCATGATCAGCTCACGGGTCCCGCTGGCCGTGGTCTCCAAGACGTTGCGGCACTCGACGCTGTCCACCACGGTCAACCTCTACGGCCATCTGCTGCCGTACGCCGCCCGCGACGCCGTCACCGCCATCGACAAGGCCCTGTCACGCGCCGACCGCACGCACTATCAGACCGCTGCGGTGTCAGATGACCAGGCGGCTTGAGACCGGCCGCTGAAGCGGGCGCGGGTTGCCATCACGTGTCACACGAACGCATCCAGCGGGGCTGCCGGAAACAGCAGACCCGCTGGTGAACACCGTCGGGACGACAGGATTTGAACCTGCGACCCCTTGACCCCCAGCGGAGCCACTGAGCGGTGTGCGACGGGTCGTTCTTCGAGGTCAGTGTCAAGCGTACTCGGCCGAGTAAAGGAGTCTGTGCACTCAGGCCTTCTGCCGGGCAGCCTCGTCGCCTTGCGTTCGAGGCCCGCGGCGGTCTCCGTGGCGGCGGCAGCCCGCGAGGCGTCCTGCTGAGGCGCTCCGGACACCTGCTCCGGCGTAGCCACTACCCCCGACCTGCGGGTTCCGATGCCTTGATCCCCTACACCACCTGGCGGGACGCCATCTGGGGGGATGACCTCCCTACGTCCTCTGGCACTTCCGTCGGCGCGCCTCGGCCGACAGCCGGGCAAGTCGGAGCATGTACGCGGTCCTTGCGCGCTGTACGAGGCCCTCGCGGCCCAACGGGCCAACCCGATCGACTCCTACCTCGGGCCCCTGGGGCAGTTCACCCTGGGCAACTCGAACCACCTCAACCACACGGTCTAGACCCGGGCCCTGCACGCCTACCTGCGCTGGCGCAACATGAACCGCCGCCCGCGACGTCCTCGCAACCCAAACGACGTGAACGCGCCCGCATCCGAAGCAAGAAAGGAATCCGATGGGGCGGCAGACCCAGGCCCACGCGGCATGAGGGCCGCCAGTAGCAGCACTTACGGGGCGTCTTCTACGCAGTGTCCCACGACGGCGACCGCGGAGTCCAAGTGTTTTCCGGTCGGCGGCGGTGCTCTGGGTCGCCAATCCATAAGGACTGCAAGGGGATTGACGTAGAAAACGCTTGCCATCTACGGTCCCCTCCGGATTCGCGAACAGCTTTCGGTATACCGAACAGCGAAGGAGTCGAGGCGGGATGGGGAAACAGAGAAGACCCGGATGGGTGTCGATTGCCGCGGCGACCACCCTCGCGCTGACGACGGGTACGATCGCCGCCCCGGCCGCCCACACCACGGACGATCCCGTGGAAGTCGTGGTCAACGGGGACGACGTCCGTGCCGACAACGTGAACGGCTTGACCTACAAGGGCCTCGGAGTGCTCAGCTGCAACAGCACGAGCAACCTGCTGATGGACTACAAGGCGGAGCACCCTGCCCGGTACTGGCAGCTCATCAGGGTCCTCTTCGGCGGAAAGAACCCGCTGATCAACCACGTCAAGGTCGAGATGGGTTCGGACACGAACACGTCGACCGGTTCCGATCCGGCGACCATGCGCACGGCGGACGAACTCGCCGACGCCTCCCGTTCTCCCGGTTTCCAGCTGGCCGCCGACGCCAAGACGGTCAACCCGAGGCTCAAGGTCTCGATTCTCCGCTGGGTGATGCCCCAGTGGGTTCAGACCGAGTGGAACAAGGGCACCGGCACCGACGAGATGTACAAGTGGTACAAGGAGACGATCCTCGACGCCTACGAGAAGTACGGCTACATGGTCGACTACGTCAATCCGGACACCAACGAGACGCGCACCCCCGACATCTCCTTCGTCAAGTGGTACAAGAACGCGCTGGTGAACGACACGGACTTCGCCGATCCACGCTACGGCCTGACGCCTCGTCAGCAGAAGGCGGCCGCGAAGGCGTACCACGACATCAGGATCACCGCCTCGGACGAGAACACCACGAAGAACATCGGCCCCGCCCTGCTCACGGACGCCGAACTCTTCGGCATGGTCGACGCGGTGGGCTACCACTACACCACCGACGACCGGCTGGACGGCACTCCGGAGAGCGCCACGTACCGGCCGTACACGAAGCTGGCGACCGGTGACAACACGTACGGCCAGGACAAGGAGGTCTGGTACAGCGAGGGCGTCGGCTCCTTCGGCTGGACGGACTACCGGGTCAACAACACCGAGGGCCCGGGTGGCGCGAGCACCGGGATCGGTGGGGTGCAGAGCGCCCTCGACCTCGCCAACCGCTCCGTGAAGAGTTACGCCAACTCCAAGCGGACGCACTACATCTTCCAGCCGGCGATCGGGTCCTTCTACGAGGGTGCCCAGTACAGCCACAAGGAGCTGGTCAGCGCCCGCGACCCGTGGTCGGGTCATCTCCACTACGACGCCGCGGTGCATGTGATGCAGCACTTCACCCAGTTCGCGAAGACAGGCTGGGAGAACGACACCAACACGGCCGGCATCTGGCGCACCGTGCCCGAGGCGAGCTACAGCGGCGTGAGCGGCACCGAGAACGTCGACGGCTCGAACGGCGCACCCAGTTACATGACTCTCGCCGACCCGGCCAAGAAGGATTTCTCCACCATCGCCGTCAACGACAGCGACCGGTTCAGGACCTACCGGATCAAGGCCGAGAACATGAACCTGGGCGGCGATCCCACCATGGAGGTCTGGGAGACCCGTGCGGCGGACGCCGGTCAGGCCTACGACGCCAACTTCAAGCACCTGGCCGCCCAGATCCGCCCCGACGGCGACGGTTACTACGTCTACACGGTCAAGCCGCGATCGATCGTCACCTTCACCACGCTCGACAAGAGCCACGACAACGCGACGCGGCAGCGCCTGCCCGAGTCCGGGAACCGCACGGTGCTCGACACCGACGCGACCGGCAAGAAGCACAACACCCGCGACAAGGTTCTGTACGCCGACGACTTCGGGTACGAGGAGGAAGGCAGGGTCCAGGTCGGGACGGGCAACGGCGCGCGCAAGGTGTCCCAGCCCTACCTCGAGTCGCGCGGCAACCAGCCCCGCTACATGGTCGACCAGACCGGCGCCTGGGAGGTCGGCGAGAACGCGAGCGGCGACAACGTGCTGTACCAGTACATGGACCAGTCCATGAAGGACACCGGCGCCTGGAACCGCAACACCCCGAACACGACGGTCGGCGACTTCCGCTGGGAGAACTACAAGGCCACGGTCGATGTCTCGTTCCCCCCGGACACGGACGGCGGACTCGCCGCCCTCGGCGTCCGCCAGCAGAAGGGCATGGCGATCGCCGACGCCGCCTACAACGTGCGCATCGGCCCGAACGGCGTATGGACCTTCTACGAGTACGGCAAGGCCGTCAGTACGGGAACGGTCGCGGCGTCCGACACCTACCGCCTCGCCATTGAGGCGAAGGGCGCGACGATCACGACGTACATCGACGGGAAGCCCGTCGCGACGTACCAGGACCCGACTCCGCAGACCGAAGGCCGCGTCAAGCTCGGCACCGACTTCCACAAGATCGCGTTCGACAACCTGAAGGTCGAGAAGGTCGACGGGTACACGCCCTACGCGAGTGCGCAGCTCGACAGCATGGACGGCTCGATCGCCTACGAGGGCACCTGGAGCAGGAAAGCCTCACTCGGCGACGCGATGGACTGGTACCGCTCGACGTCGACGAGCACGACCGCCGGCGCCTCCTTCACCGTCCCCTTCACCGGCACCGGCATCGACGTCATCGGCGGCAACGACGGCAGCGCCGTTCTCGACGTCTATGTCGACGGCAAGTTGACCGCAAAGGACGTGAAGACGGCCGCCACCGACAAGCGCCTCGCGACGTACGCGCTGCGCGGCCTGCCCGAGGGCAAGCACACGGCCAGGTTCGTGCTCAAGTCAGGAAAGATCGTTCTCGACGCGTTCAACGCCATCTCCGGTGACGTGGACGGCACCGTGGACACGACACCGATCCACACCGCCCTCGACGAGATCGGAAGTCCGGCACAGGACGACTACACGGCCGACTCATGGGCCCTGTTCGCCTCCGCCTTCTCGGCCGCGAAGGCCGCGGTGTCCGGGCAGAAGGGTCTCGACATCATCGGCGTCGAGCAGATCACGGACAGGCTCGACAAGGCGTACGACGGGCTGGTGCGCAAGGACGGCAGCGCGCGGTAGCCGGCCGCGGCGTCAGGCGGGGGCCGCGCCGCCCCCGCCTGGTCCGCCAAAGCAAGTGCCGGTCCCGAAAAAGCGCTGCTCCGGTGGGCAGGCTGCCCCGGTGTACGAGGAGCTGTGGCTGCGCAACCAGACCTGGGCGGACCTGAGACCGACAGGGCGCACGTTCGACCCGGACGCCGCGCACGAGGTGGGCCGCGCGCCCCCATGTTGCAGTACAGCCGGATGATCGCCTCGTCCCGCAGCTGGGCGAACTCCCCGCCCTTGCAGGTGCCCAGCAGCTTCGAGGTCTCCTCATCCCGTATGACGGGGATCAGCTTCTGCGGCAGCTTCGGCTGCCGCACCCCTTCCATGGGCGACCGGTCGATCTCCCCCTCGTCCAGCATCAGCCACTTGAAGAACTGCTGCAGCCCCTTGTGCTTGTTTCAGCGCCGTCGACGCCGACCGCGTCTCGATCATCCACGCCTGGAACGCCTCCACGTGCGCCCGCGTGACCTCCACCGGATCCCCGGCCGCGGCGTCGGCGTCCGGATCCGGCGAGTACTCCCGCAGGAACCGCGCCAGCTGCGCGGCCGCCAGCAGATAGTTATAGCGGGTGGTCTCCGGATAGTTCCCGGCCCGCAGCGAGCGGTCCCAGTCCCGCAGGAACCCCGACCAGGTCTTCGACAGACCCGCGGTCATCTTCTCCAGGTCCAGCAACGGCATCTTCGCCGGCCTCCGAGTAAAGGTGCCGATGAGCGGCATGCTCAACCTCGAAGCCGGAAACGACCCACACAGAAGAAGGGCCCCCACAGGCTGTCGCCTGCGAAGACCCTTCGCACCGTCGGGACGACAGGATTTGAACCTGCGACCCCTTGACCCCCAGTCAAGTGCGCTACCAAGCTGCGCCACGTCCCGGTGCCCGTACCCGCGGCGGCCGCGTGAACGTGCAGGTAAACCCTACCTCATGCACGTGACAGCCCCGGGAGACGGATCGGGCATGCCACCGCCCGCGTGAGTGTCAGCCTCGCGCGGCGGGTGTGGCGGGCTCCGGTGCGGTGTCCGGTGCGTCGTCGGCCGAGCGGGCCGGGACGGCCGGGCGGCCGGGGCGGCGGGCGGGGACGAGGAGTGCGGCGAGGGCCGCGGCGAGGCAGAGGACGGCCAGCAGGGCGAAGCCGTGCGTGTAGCCGGAGTCGTAGGGCAGGCCCGAGGGCTGGAGGCGGCCGGTGACCAGGACGCTGGTCACCGCGGCGCCGATGGATCCGCCGATGGTGCGGATGTTGGCGTTCATGCCGGTGGCCGCACCGGTCTGCGCCGCCGGGACGCTGCCCACGATCAGGTTGGCCATGGCGGCGAAGGCGAGCCCGATGCCGAGGCCGAACACGCCTGCCACGAAGGCGACCTGCCAGGGCCGGTCGTGCCACAGGGCGAGGAAGCCGCAGGCGACGGCGCCGAGCGCGGCGCCGGTGATGAGGAGCGTCTTGGCGCCCAGCACCGGCTCCAGCCGGCCGCTCAGCACGCCCGAGAGGAACATCGCGACCAGCATCGGCAGCATGAGCAGCCCGGCCTCGGTGACGCTCGCGCCGAAGCCGTACCCCGCGGAGGCGGGCGTCTGCACGAACCCGGGGAGGAAGGACCAGATCGCGTACATGCCCGCACCGAACAGCAGCGCGGCGGTGTTGGTGGTCCACACCGCGGGCAGCCGCATGACCCGCAGGTCGATCAGCGGGGTGCGGGAGCGGGCCTCGGCCAGCAGCCACAGCGCGAACAGGGCGACGGCAGCGGCGAACAGGCCGATGACGCGGGCCGAGCCCCAGCCCCACTGGCCCGCCTGGCTGAGCGGCAGCAGCAACGCCACCAGCCAGGCCGACAGCAGCGCGGCGCCGAGCCAACTGACGTTCCCTTCGGCCCGGTTGGGCGATTCGGGCACGTACCGCAGGGCGATGAGCGTGGTGAGTGCGACGATCGCGACGGGGATCCAGAACAGCCAGCGGTAGTCGAGCGCGGAGACGATCGGTCCGGCCGCGACGACGCCGACGCCACCGCCCGCGGCGATCACCGCGGACAGGTTGCTGATGCTGCCGCTGACCTGCGCCGGGGCGAACTCGTCCCGGATGATGCCGAAGGACAGCGGGAACAGGGCTCCCCCGGCGCCCTGGACGACACGGGCGACGATCAGCACGCCGATGCTCGGCGCGAGCGCGGCGAGCAGACAGCCGGCCAGCACCGTCAGCAGGACGGCGACGAGGGTGCGCTTCTTGCCGATCAGGTCGCCGACGCAGCCGAGGATCGGAGTGAACACCGAGGCCGACAGCAGATAGGCCGTCATCACCCAGGTCGCGGTGGATTGCGAGGTGTGCAGGGCGTGCTGGACCGTCGGCAGGGCAGGCGCGATCAGCGACTGGAGCATGGCGAAGACGCCGGCACCGGTCGCGAGGACCGCGAAGGTGAGACGGGTGGACTTGCGGGGCATGAAAGGCCTCTCCGGACAGGACAGGTGCGGCCGAGGTCATCCGGCGCGGACGTACGGACGGGCGCGCTGCGGGGCAGCGTCGGGCACGCCGACGGCCGCGGGGAGCGGTCGTGGAGGGGTGTGGCGTATGGGACGGGCGGTGCACTCGGGTGCAGGGCCCGTGGCAGGGTCGATACGGGGGTGTCGTCGCGTCGGTGATGCGTGCGGCCGCACGCATCCACGGCGCAGACACCCGCACTGCTAAAGTGGAGGTACTCCTCCACTGTAGCGGAGGCTTACCTCCGCTTCAATCCCGTCCGTCCTAGGGAGGCAGCAATGACGGCCCAGACGTTTCCCGTGAGCGAGATCGTGGCGTCCCGGCGACCGCACCGGAAGGACGCCGCCCGCAACTACGACGCCCTGCTGGCCGCCGCGCGCGAGGCGTTCGCCGAGCACGGCGCGGACGCCTCCCTGGAGGACATCGCCCGTCGCGCGGGCGTCGGCATCGGCACGCTCTACCGGAACTTCCCGACCCGTCGGCATCTGTTCGAGAGCGTGTACGCCGGCGAGGTGAACGACCTGTGCCAGGTCGCCCAGGAGGTCGCCGACCAGGAACCGTGGGAGGCGCTCACGGCCTGGCTGCACCGGTTCACCGGGTACATGGTGACCAAGCGGGCGGTCCGCGAGGCGCTCAACGACGAGTCGGACATCTTCCTGACCTGCCGGGAGTCGATGTACGCGGCCGGCACCCCGCTGTTCGAGCGGGCGCAGCAGGCAGGGGTGGCGCGCAAGGACATGGACTTCGGGGACCTGCTGCGCATGGTCGCGGGCATCACCTCGACGAGCTTCGTCGACGACGCCCAGCGCGACCGTGTCCTGTCCGTCGCGCTGGACGGCGTGCGCACCGCGCGCTGAGTCGCCGGTCGAAATTACTACCTGCCCATCGCCTCCTTGCGCAGCAGTTCCAGGAACGTGGGGGTGCCCTGCGTCGTGCGTACGTCGACGTAGGCGCGCACGTGGCGGTCCTCGACCGCGTGGTGCAGCAGTGCGTGGGCGAGGTCGGCGCGGGCGGTGTACCGGCCGGGCAGCCGTGCCGTGCCGACCTGGTAGTCGCTGACCGTCTCCGTGTCGAACAGGCCGCCGGGGCGGATGACCGTCCACGCGTGGTCGGACTCGCGTACGACGTCCTCCATGCGGCGCATGTCGGCGTAGACCGTGCGGCCGAGGAAGCGGACGACCGCCGGTTCCAGCAGCCTGCGGAAGAGGAAGCCTTCACCAGGTGCCGCCGTGTCGAAGAGGACGGTCGAGGTCACGGCCACCAGGCGTCGCACGTTGTGCTTGGTCATGGCCTGCGTGATGTGGGTGATGCCGGCGGAGTACACCGTGACGGGACGGCGGCCGTACGGCACGCCGAGTGCGGAGATCACCGCGTCCTGTCCGGCCACGGCCGGTTCGACCGCCGCCGGATCGAGTACGTCCGCGCCGACGACGCGCAGCCCGGGGCCGGTGACCGGGAAGGCGTCGGGGCGGCGGGTGACGGCGGTGACCGAGTGCCCTGCGGCGAGGGCCTGTCGGGTGGTCTGCCGTCCGGTGGGGCCGTTCGCGCCGAAGATGACGATGTTCACTGGCTTTCCTCTCGTGCGTGTGGGTTTCCGCCAGTTGTGAGGGCGCGGCGGCCGGGAGTGTGACATCGCCGGGCGCGCCGTAAGAGTTCCGTCATCTCCTGACCGTCGCGGTCCGGCCGTACGCACATATTGAATGGATCTCCCGGAGAACGGAACGGGAGGGGACGCCATGGGGCGTATGGGCAGGGTGATCGTGGTGGCGCTGGTGCCGGCCGTGGCGTTGGTCGGGGCGGGGCTGTACTGGTTCCAGCCGTGGAAGCTGTGGCAGGACGAGACCGTGCAGGAGGCGCTGCCCGCGGCGACCGGGGCACCGGCGCCCGCACCGAGCACCTCGGCCTCGCCGAGCACCTCGGCATCGCCGGAACCGGCGGGCCCGGTGACGGTGGCGCGCGGCGAGCTGATCAGTCACGAGCACGCCACGTCCGGCACGGTGACGCTGCTGCGGCTTGCGGACGGCTCCCACGTGCTGCGTCTGGAGGACCTCGACACCAGCAACGGTCCGGATCTGCGGGTGTGGCTGACGGACGCGCCGGTGAAGGAGGGCCAGGCAGGCTGGCATGTGTTCGACGACGGCGCGTACGAAAGCCTGGGGCGGCTCAAGGGGAACAGGGGAGACCAGAACTACGCCGTTCCCGCCGGCGTGGACCCGGCCGCCTTCACGAGCGTGAGCATCTGGTGCGACCGGTTCGACGTGTCGTTCGGGGCGGCGGAGCTGGCTCCCGCGTGAGCGCAATGCCGGCCCACGTCGGGGCGCCCGCCGCACCGGGCGCCCCTGGGACCGTCACCGCGGGACAGCCGCCGTCCGCTGTGCGGCGGCTGTCTCCACGGCCATCGCCGTACCGAGCAGCCGCGTGAGCGCGAGCTGTTCGGCCTGCGTGGCCGTGCCCAGGCTCAGCCGGGCCGGTACAACGCGGCGAGCAGTTCGATCACGGCCTGGGTGGCGGGGTGCGGGTCGTCGCGCCACCAGATCAGCCGTACGGCGACCGGTTCGGCGTCGCGCACCGGCCGGTAGACGACGCCGGGGCGCCGGTACTGGTGGGCGGTGGACTCCGCGGTCAGCCCGATGCACCGGCCCGTGGCGATCACGGTGAGCCAGTCGTCGACATCGTGGGTCTCCTCGGTGGCCGGGCGGGAGTCGGGGGGCCACAGGTCCACTGTCGTGGTGCCGGTGCGACGGTCGACGAGGAGCGTGCGCCCGCTGAGATCGGCGAGCCGGACGGAGCGACGCCGGGCCAGCGGATCGTCGGCGGCCAGGGCGCACAGCCGCCGTTCCAGGCCGACGATGGCGGAGTCGAGGCGCCGGTCGTCCGGCACCCTGCGCACCACCGCCAGATCGCACATCCCCTCCAGCAGGCCTGCGGTGGGCGAGTTGACCCGCACCAGGTGCAGTTCGGTCTCCGGGTGCACGGCGCCCCACTGGCGCTGGAAGGGGAGTGTGTGCCGGCCGAGCGCCGCCCAGGCGTAGCCGACCCGCACCTGGATGTGCCCGGAGGTGGCCTCCCGGACCAGGTGGTCCACCTCTACGAGCACCCGCCGGGCGTGCGCCACGACCCGCAGTCCGGTCGCCGTCGGCGTCACCTGACGCGAGGTGCGCCTGAGCAGCCGTACGCCGAGGGCACGTTCGAGGGAGGCCAGGGTGCGCGACACGGCGGCCTGGGAGACGCCGAGCGCTGTCGCGGCGTCGGTGAAGGTGCCCTCGTCCACGATCGCGACGAGGCAGCGCAGTTGACGTAGCTCCACATCCACATCCATGACTCAAGCGTATGGATGGATCGGAGGTTGCATTTTGCGCAAGAGCAGTACGGCTGCACCATCGCGGGCATGCGAGCAGCTCCCGCACGCCGCGCCGTGCCCACGCGTCTTCCCAACCCGCAGTCGCCCGCCAGGGGTTGGGCCGGTGTGGTCACGATGGTCGCCAGCGGCCTGTCCAACCAGACGGGTGCCGCCGTCGGTGCCCTGGCCTTCCCCGTCATCGGCCCGGTCGGGGTCGTCGCGGTCCGGCAGTACGTTGCCGCCGCCGTCCTGCTGGCCGTGGGCCGCCCGCGGCTGCGGGACTTCACCTGGCCTCAGTGGTGGCCGGTGCTGCTGCTGGCCGTGGTGTTCGGCACCATGAACCTCAGTCTGTACACCGCCGTCGACCGGATCGGTCTCGGGCTGGCGGTGACGCTGGAGTTCCTCGGCCCGCTGAGCATCGCCCTGGCCGCCGTCCGGCGTCGCCTGGACGCCTGCTGTGCGGTGATCGCCGCGGCGGGCGTGGTCACCCTGATGCGTCCGCGACCCTCCGCCGACTACGTGGGGATGGGCCTCGCCCTGTTGGCGGCCGTGTGCTGGGCGTCGTACATCCTCCTCAACCGCACCGTCGGCCGACGCGTCCCCGGCGCGCAGGGGGCGGCGGCAGCGGCGGGCGTCTCGGCCGTGCTGTTCCTGCCGGTGGGCATCCTGGTCGCCGTACAGCGCCCGCCCACCGCCGAGTCGGTCGCCTGGGCGGTGGCTGCGGGTGTCCTGTCCTCGGCCGTGCCCTACCTCGCCGACCTGCTGACGCTGCGCCACGTCCCCGCCCAGACGTTCGGGCTCTTCATGAGCGTCAACCCGGTCCTCGCCGCGCTGGTCGGCTGGGCCGTCCTCGGCCAGGGCCTGGGGAGCTGGGAGTGGGCCGGCATCGGGGCGGTCGTCACGGCGAACGCGCTCAGCATCGTCACCCGGCGCGCGTGAGGGCGACCGCGACGTCACCCTCGGACGGTGGCCGTGGTGCCGCGGATCTCCAGCGTCGGCGTGGCGAGGTGCACGCTGCCCTGCCCTCCGCGTCCCTCGAAGCGATCGAGCAGACAGCGGGCGGCGCGACGGCCGACCTCGTGGCCGGCGTTGTCGACGGTGGTGAGCCACAGGTGCCGCAGCCGGGAGATGCTCGTGTTGTCGTAGCCGGTGACCGACAGGTTGTCCGGGACCCGCAGGCCCAGCGCCTCGGCCGCCGACAGGGCGCCGACGGCGGCGATGTCGTTGACGGCGAGGACGGCGGTGGGCCGGTCCGGGCGGCCGAGCAGCCGGACGGCGGCGCGGTGGCCGCCCTCCTCCGTCATGTCGCAGGCTTCGACGATCGCGCCGTCCGCGAGACCGTGCTCCCGCATCGTCGCCTCGAAGCTGCGGCGCCGCAGCTCGCCGACCGCGCCGTAGCCCGCGATGTGCGCGATGCGGCGGTGGCCGAGCCCGATGAGGTGCTCGGTGACCAGCCGCGTGCCCCGCTCGTCGTCGCCGGCGACGACGTCGACGCCAGTCGGTACGGGTTCGCGGGCGCCGGCGACGACGAGCGGGATGCGGTCGGCGACCGTGCCGAGCGCCGCCGGGTCGGGCAGGGTGCCGACCACGATCAGCCCGTCGACCCGCAGGTCCAGGAAGGGGCCGGTGAGGTCGTGTCCCGTGCGGCGGTTGAGGCGGGCGTCGGCGAGCAGCATGTGCAGGCCGTTGTCATGGAGGAGGGAGTTCAGGCCGTCGAGGAGATCGACGAACCACGGGTTGCGCAGGTCGTTCAGGAGGACGCCTACCGTGCGGGTGCGCTGCTCGCTGAGGCTGCGGGCGGCGGCGTTCGGCCGGTAGCCCAGCTCGCGCACGGCCCGCAGCACGGCCTCCCGCTTCTCGGGCCGTACCTGGCCGGAGCCGCGCAGCACCAGCGAGACCAGCGACTTGGAGACGCCGGCGTGTTCGGCCACGTCACGGATGGTCGGCGGTCGCATGGGATGGACCGTTCCATGAGACGCGCCGGGTTGTCAAAGGGGTTGACACCTTGCGGAAGATCCGCCCAGGGTGGCCTGGACAGGATATGGACCGGTCCAAAAAGGGGCTGTCATGGTGGATGCGCTCGGTGTCGCCGTCGTCGGATTCGGCTGGATGGGCCGGGTGCACACCCAGGCGTACGCCCGCCTCCCCCACCACTACCCCCGACTGCCCCTCCGCCCGCACCTCGTGACAGTCGCCGAGGAGGTGCCCGGCCGCGCCGAGCAGGCCGCCGAGCAGTTCGGGTTCGCCTCGGCAACCCGCGACTGGCGCGAGGTGGCCGCCGATCCGCGCGTGCGGGCGGTCAGCATCACGGCGCCGAACTTCCTGCACCGCGAGATCGGCGTGGTGATGGCCGAGGCCGGCAAGCACATCTGGATCGAGAAGCCGGTCGGCCTGACGGCCGAGGACGCCCGCGCGGTCGCCGACGCGGTCGCCAAGGCCGGCGTCCAGGGCGCGGTCGGCTTCAACTACCGCAACGCGCCCGCCGTGGAGGCCGCCCGGGAGCTGATCGCCACCGGCGAGATCGGCACGGTCACGCATGTCCGCATCCGGCTGTTCAGCGACTACGCGGCGCATCCCGAGGGCGCGCTGACCTGGCGGTACGAGCGGGAGCGCGGTGGCAGCGGAGTGCTGGGCGACCTGGCCTCGCACGGCGCGGACCTGGCCCGTTTCCTGCTCGGCGACATCGCGTCGCTCACCGCCGACACGGCGGTCTTCGTCCCGGAGCGGGCCCGCCCCACCGGCGCCACCGCGGGCCACTCCCGCGCCGCGGGCGGTGAGCTCGGCCCGGTCGAGAACGAGGACTACGTCAACTGTCTGCTCCGCTTCGCCTCGGGCGCCCGCGGTGTCCTGGAGGCCTGCCGGGTCTCGGTCGGCGAGCAGAACAACTACGGCTTCGAGGTGCACGGCACCAGCGGCGCGGTGTTCTGGGACTTCCGCCGCATGAACGAGCTGCGGATCAGCCGCGGCACGACCTACCAGGACCAGCCCGTCAGCACCGTGTACGTCGGCCCCGGGCACGGCGAGTTCGCCGCCTTCCAGCCGGGCGCCGCCAACGCCATGGGCTACGACGACCTGAAGGTCATCGAGGCGTACCGCTTCCTGCGCTCGATCGCCGAGGGCACACCGCACGGCGCCACGCTGTCGGACGCGGTGCACAGCGCAGCCGTACTGGACGCGATGGCGCGGTCCGCGGAGAGCGGCGCCTGGGTCGCCGTGGACACGCAGGCGTGACGGTGAGCGGTCAGCGCGCCTTGCGGGCCCGTCGGCCGATCGCGGTCTTGACCGGGATCAGAACGAGCCACCACCACACGGCCGCGGACCCGATCAGCAGAGCCAGCGGGATGGTGAGGAGGAAGATCACCACCGTCGTGGCGCCGTCCAGGGCGTCCAGCGCGGTGCCCACCTCCGAAGGCTCCTCGCCGTGCAGCCAAGGGCGTCGAGCCAGGAGGACGACCAGCGCGAGGTGGGTGGCACCGAGTGCGGCGACCGCCGCCGCGTAGATGGCGACCGAGGCGGGTTCGTCACCGTAGTCGGAGATCAGCCTGGTGGGGAAGGGCAGCAGTGCCGCAACGCCCAGGCCGAGCACGGCCAGTGCGATGACCTGTCCGTCGACCTGCCGGACGGCGCGGAAGATCCGGCGGTGGTCGCGCCAGAAGCTGCCGAGCACCGCCACGCTGAGCGCGTAGGCGCCCAGGTCGGGGAGGAGCTCGCGCAGAGCCTCGTGGTATTGCGCGGAGTCAAGGCCCCGCGGCACGGTGAGATCCAGGACGAGCAGGGTGATGGCAATGGCGAACACGCCGTCGGCGAGGGCCACCAACCGCTCGGGCCCGCCGTCCGGGATGGATTTCCACATGCGCACGACGGTAGGGAGCCGGTGCCCGCCGAGCGGGGATACACGCCCGGGCCGCGACCCCGAACGCCGTCGTGGGTCACACGGCCGTCGCCTGCGGCGGCATGTTGTAGGGCGTGACCACCTGGATCGCGGACGGCAGGGTCGGTCCGGCGGGCGGCAGGGCGCCCTGGGCGCGCATCACGATGTGGCAGGCCTCCCGCACGTCCTGGCGCAGGTCGTGGTGGAGTACGGCGGACAGACGGTGCTCGCGCAGCAGCCGGGTGTTGTCGTGGTCGAGGTCGTGCGCGACGAAGACGACGCACTCGCGGCCGACGTCCTCGAAGGCCCGGAGGGTGGCGATGTTGCCGCCACCGATCGAGTAGACCGCGCGGATGTCCGGGTCGCGTTCCAGAGCGGCGCGCACCAGGTCGTACTGCGTGGCGTCCAGGCCCTGGCCCTCGGCGATCTCGACGAGCGTGCGGTCGGGATGCCGGGCGCGCATGGCGGCGCGGAAGCCCATCTCGCGCTCCTCCTCGTTGCGGAAGAAGCCGCTGCTGAGGCTGGTGAGCACATGGGCGGGCCGGTCGCCGAGCCACTGGTCCATGAGGTATGCGGCCGTCGCGCCCGCCGCCCGGTTGTCGATGCCGACATAGCCGAGGCGTGCACTGGCGGGCAGGTCGGTGGCCAGGGTGACGACCGGTATGCCGGCGGCCGCCAGCCGGCCGACGGCGGCGGTGACCTCGGGGACGTCGGGCGCCTTGAGGATCACGCCCTGTGAGCCACGCCGGGTGATGCGGTCCAGCGTCGCGACCAGCTCACCCACCGGGCCGGTCTCCCGGAAGTGGAAGCGGGAGCGCAGCACCGCCGGGTGCAGGGACGGCAGTTCGGCCTCTAGGGCGGCGCGTACGGCGGTGGTGAACCGCTCCGGCGCATGCATCACGATGTCGACCATGAAGGTGCGGCCGACGAGGCGGACCTGGGTGCGCTGCCGGTCCAGGTCGGCGATGGCCTGCCGGACCTCACGGGCGGTGCTCTCGCGCACCCCGCCCCGCCCGTTGAGGACCCGGTCGACGGTCGCCTCACTGAGGCCCGCCTGCCGTGCGATCTCCCGGATCGGGAAGGGGTGGCCCATGCGATCGGCTCCTTGAGGGCTTTTTGATGGCTCGCTGCTGGTTGTTCGAGGGGTTTGTACTGACAAGAATGACAGCGCTGTGTCGCCCCTGTCACCGAAAGGACGAGGATGTCCTTCACCTCCTGGCTGTCCGAGCGGGACTGCGATCTCGACGCCTTCCGCGCGCTGGTCGAGCGGAAGACCGATGTCGCCGACTACCCCTGCGCCGCGTCCGTGGAGCGGAACGTCCTGGTGTACGAGAGTGACCGGCTGCCGGGGAGCCGCCGGGACCTCCAGGCCGAGCTGGTGCGCGCGCTCGCCGAGGGCCCGGGCATCGTGATCTTCCGGGGGGCGTTTCCGGATCCGGCGATCGTCGACGGGATCACCGCCGTCTTCGACGCCCTGATCGCCGAGCAGCACGCCTCGGGCGCGACCGCCGGTGACCACTTCGCCAGGCCGGGCGCCAACGACCGGGTGTGGAACGCACTGGAGAAGGCGGCCCTGTTCGACCCCGAGACGTTCGCCGACTACTACGCCAACGATGTCCTGGCCCTCGTCTCCGCAGCCTGGCTCGGCCCCGGTTACCAGATCACCTCGCAGGTCAACGTGGTCAACCCGGGGGGCGCGGCCCAGACCGCACACCGTGACTACCACCTGGGCTTCCTCTCCAGCGAGACGGCAGCGGCGTACCCGGCGCACGTCCACCGGCTCTCCCCCGCGCTCACCCTCCAGGGCGCGGTCGCGCACTGCGACATGCCGGTCGAGACCGGCCCGACGATGTACCTGCCGTACTCGCAGACGTACGAGCCGGGCTATCTGGCGTGGCGACTCCCCGAATTCCAGGCGTACTTCGAGGACCGTCACGTCCAACTCCCACTCGCCAAGGGCGACGCCGTCTTCTTCAACCCGGCGCTGTTCCACGCCGCCGGCACGAACCGCTCCGCGGACGTACGGCGGATGGCCAACCTCCTCCAGGTGTCCTCCGCGTTCGGGCGCGCGATGGAGACGGTGGACCGGGCGGCCGTCGTGAACGCGCTTTTCCCGGTGTTGCTGAAGCGCAGGGCCGAGGGCGTGGACGAGGCGTGGCTGGAGAACGTGATCGCCGCGAGCGCCGAGGGCTACCCCTTCCCCACGAACCTCGACAGCGACCCGCCGGTCGACGGGCTCGCCCCGCCCTCCCAGGCGGACGTCGTACGGCGCGCGCTGCGCGAGACATGGGCTCCCGACGCTCTGCGGGAAGAGCTGCGGGCCGGCGCCGAGCGGCGCCAGAGCTGAAAGGACCTGGAAAGACATGGGACTTCTCGACGAAAAGGTCGTCCTGGTCAACGGCGGCAGCCAGGGCGTCGGCGCGGCCATCGCACGGGCGGCCGTCCGCGAGGGAGCGGTCGTGGCCATCACCGGGCGGCGCACCGAACCCGGTGAGGCTCTGGTGGCCGAGCTGGCCACCGACGGGGGCAAGGCCATGTTCGTACGGGCCGACCTCGCGGACGCCGAGCAGGCGAGGTCGGCCGTGGCCGAGGTCGTCGACGCGTACGGCCGGATCGACTGCCTGGTCAACTCCGCGGGGCTGACGTCCCGGGGCACGCTCCTGGACACCACGCCCGAGCTGTTCGACCAGCACATCGCGATCAACCTCAAGGCGCCCTTCTTCGCCATGCAGGCCGCCGTCGCGGACATGGTGGCGCGCAAGGCGCCCGGCACGATCGTCAACATCATCACGTCCTCGGCGCACGGCGGACAGCCGTTCCTGGCGCCGTACGTCGCCGCCAAGGCCGGGCTCATCGGGCTGACCCGCAACGCCGCGCACGCGCACCGCTGGGACCGGATCCGGATCAACGGCCTGAACATCGGCTGGACGGCGACCGAGGGCGAGGACGCCACGCAGCGCACCTTCCACGACGCCGGGGACGACTGGCGCGAGCAGGCCGCCGCCCGGCTGCCGATGGGCAAGCTGGGCCAGCCGGACGAGATCGCCGACTTCGTGGTCTTCCTGCTGTCGGACCGTTCCGGCGTGGTGACCGGTTCGGTGATCGACTGGGACCAGAACGTGCTCGGTGGCCTCGACTAGCCCTCCCTTCCTCCCCTCCTCTCCTCGTACGACCCCTCAAGGAGCTGCAACCCCATGCGTATCGGCATCCTCGGCCTCGGCCGTATCGGCGCCTTCCACGCCGAGACCCTCTCCGGACTCGACGTCGTCGAGTCGCTCGTCGTCGCCGATCCGTTCGCGGAGGCGGCCAAGGCCGCCGCCGAGCGGTTCGGGGCCGAAGTCGCGGACTCGCCCGAGGCCGTGCTGGCCGCCGGGATCGACGGCGTGGTCATCGCCGCCGCGACGGACGTCCACCCGGGGCTGATCCTCGCCGCTGTGGAGGCGGGTGTGCCCGTCTTCTGTGAGAAGCCCGTCGCCAAGACCATGAGCGAGGGGGTGCAGGTCCTCAAGGCCGTCGAGGGCAGTGACGTGCCCGTGCAGATCGGCTACAACCGGCGCTTCGACGCCGGGTTCGTCGCCGCCCGGGCCGCCGTGCGGGCCGGTGAGCTGGGCACGCTGCACACCGTACGGTCGACGACGCTGGACCCGGCGCCGCCGCCGGCCGCGTACATCGCCGCCTCCGGGGGCATCTTCCGCGACTGTTCCGTGCACGACTTCGACATCATCCGCTGGGTGACGGGCCGTGAGGTGAGCGAGGTGTACGCCGTCGGCGGCAACCGGGGAGCCGACTACATCCGGGAGGCGGGGGACGCCGACACCACCGGCGCGGTCCTCACCCTGGACGACGGCACGATCGCCGTGGTGTCCAACAGCCGACACAACGGCCGGGGGTACGACGTGCGGATGGAGCTGCACGGCTTCGAGGACTCCATCGCCGTCGGGCTGGAGGACAAGCTGCCGCTGCGGTCGGTCGAGCCGGGCGTGACCTTCCCGGCGGGCACTCCGCACGACTTCTTCATGGACCGCTTCACCGCCGCCTACCGAGCCGAACTCGCCGCGTTCACCGAGATGGTGTCGGGTTCCCGCCCCTCGCCGTGCACGGTCGCGGACGCGCTGGAGGCGGGGTGGATCGCGGAGGCGTGCACGCTCTCCCTGAAGGAGCACCGGCCGGTGCGCATCGAGGAGGTCCGCACCGTCTGACTCAGTGGTGGAAGCACGGCTGGTCCGCCGCGTGGGCCGCCGGCCCGTTCGACAGCTGGCCGACAGCGGTGCGCAGGTCGTCCGCCAGCAGCGCAATCTTGTCGTACCCGGTGCCGTGCCGGACCAGGACCCGCTGGACGACGGTGTCCTCGCGGCCGGCGGCCAGCGGGTAGGCGGGGACCTGCCAGCCTCGACGGCGCAGCTGGTCGCTGACGTCGTACAGCGTGTAGGGCACCTGGCCGGGGTCGGTGAGGGTCCAGGTGACGGCCGGGAGGGCCGCCTGGCCGTCGTAGAGGACGGTGAAGGGGCCCATGCCGGCGACCTGCTCGGCCAGCATCCCGGCGGTGGCGGCGCAGGCGCCGTGGATCTTGGTGTAGCCCTCGCGGCCCAGACGCAGCAGGTTGTAGTACTGGGCGACGACCTCGCCGCCCGGGCGGGAGAAGTTCAGGGCGAAGGTGGGCATGTCACCGCCGAGGTAGGAGACGCGGAAGATCAGGTCCTCGGGGAGCAGGCCGGGCGACCGCCACACCACCCAGCCCACTCCGAGCGGGGCCATGCCGTACTTGTGGCCGGAGACGTTGATGGAGGCGACCCGGGGCAGCCGGAAGTCCCACACCAGGCCGGGGTGGAGGAAGGGGGCGACGAAGCCGCCACTGGCGGCGTCCACGTGCACGGGGATGTCGAGGCCGGTCTCGTCCTGGATACGGTCGAGTTCGGCGGCGATCTCGGCGACCGGCTCGTAGACGCAGGTGTAGGTGACACCGAGGATCGCGACCACACCGATGGTGTTCTCGTCGACGTAGTCGCGCAGTTGGTGGGCGCGCAGTCCCAACGCGTCCGGTTCCAGGGGGATCTGGCGCAGTTCGACGTCGAAGTAGCGGGCGAACTTCTCCCAGCACACCTGGACCGGCCCGGCGACCAGGTTGGGCCGGTCGGCGGGCCTGCCCTCGGCCCGTCGGCGCTCGCGCCAGCGCCACTTCAGCGCCAGTCCGCCGAGCATGCCGGCCTCGCTGGAGCCGGTGGTGGAGCAGCCGAGGGTGGTGGTGCCGTCCGGGGCGTTCCACAGGTCGGCGAGCATATGGACGCAGCGGCTCTCGATCTCGGCGGTCTGCGGGTACTCGTCCTTGTCGGCCATGTTCTTGCCGAGGCACTCGTCCATCAGGTCGTGCGCCTCCGGCTCCGCCCAGGTGGTGCAGAAGGTCGCGAGGTTCTGTGCGGCGTTGCCGTCCAGGTCCAGTTCGTCGTGGATGAGGGCCCGTACCGCGCGGGCGTCGGACACGTCGTCGGGCATGCGGTACTTCGGCAGCGCCCGCTCGCTGATGGGCAGCGCGTACACGTCGTCGAGGGGGCGGCTGGTCTCGTGCAGGGCCATGGAGTCAATCCCCGGATCGTACGGACGTCGCGAGGGAGGCCGGGGCGAGGTACCCGAGCAGCACATGTGAGGGACAGCGACTCGCCCCCGGCCTCCCTCAGTCCGCAATCTCGCACACCGGGCCCGGCCGCGCCTTCCGAGCGCACCCGGATGACGGGCTCGGGCCACGATCGTGGGTCTCAGGCACTCCCTCAGCGCGCCGCGGGTATCACCCCGGTGGCCTCCAGCCGTGACGGGTCGGCCCGGAGGATGGCCTCCAGGGCGAGCCGCAGCGGTGGTCCCGGTTCGACGCCCAGTTCCTCTCTGAGCACCCGGCGGGCGTGGTGGTAGACGCCGAGGGCGTCGCCCTGCCGGCCCGCCCGGTACAGCGCGGCCATCAGCTGGCGGTAGAACGGCTCCCTCAGGGGATGCTGGACGAGGAGGCCCTTGAGTTCCTCGATCACTTCGTGATGGCGGCCGACCGCGAGAGCGGCGTCGACGGCGAGTTCGGTGCAGTTCAGCCGTTTCTCTTCCTGGACAGCCCGGAAGGATTCGATCGCCAGGGAGCTCGGCACTCCCTCCAGGACCGGACCGCGCCACAGGGACAGAGCCCGGCGGAGAAGTTCGCCGGCCGGTCGGAAATCGGCCGCCGAGTACCGTTCCCGGCCACGGGTGTAGAGCTGCTCGAATTCCTGGAAATCGGTCATGGCCTCACTCAGGTCGAGAATGTATCCGGACGACGTCGTGACGATCGGGGACGTTCCCCGAGGGCCGCAGAGGATTTTCCGCAACTGCGAGACGTACACGCGCAGGCTCGCGAAGGCACAGCGCGGCGGACCCTGCTCCCACAGTTCCGCCACGAGTTTCTCTCCGGGCACCGCCTCACCTGCCCTGACCAGGAGCAGGGTGAGCAGTTTGGTGAGTTTGGGCGCATCGGGCGTCAGATCGACACCGCCGCGGGTGACCCGCAGCCGCCCGAGCAGCTCGTAGCGCAGTGGATGGTCGGCTTGTGCAGAGAACAGGGACACGGCAACCCCCCGAATGCGCGGAACGCATTCAACTAAAACCGGCTCCCCCGTCCGTCCCGAGGTCCTGGGACGCCTGTTACTCGAAAGTATCTTCTTTCTCGGGAAGCCTATGCCAGCTCGTCCACCGATGCCAGGCCCTACCCGTTACACACTTATTAATCCGAGCAAAACTGGCCCGGTTCGGTCATCCCCTGGCCGTAAACAAATGAGTCGCCGTTCAATCAAACAGCCCGGCCCGCGGGAAGCGGGCCGGGCTTGTGGCTTCGCGTACCGGTCAGGCCGCTACCGGCCGGCCCTCCCCGAGGGTCTGGCCCAGCCAGGTGAACAGCTGTTCGTGGTAGAGGCGCATGGCGCCGGAGTGGCAGTGCGCCCCGCCGCCCTCGTCCGCCGTGAAGACGTACAGCGTCTTCGGCGAGTTCAGGCCCGTGTACACCTTCTTCGCGTGCTCGAGACCGGCGAAGAACATGTCCTCCTCCGCGTCCAGGACGAGCACCGGACACCGCACCTGTCCGATCACCTCGGACAGGCCGAACGCTGGCAGCGTACGCAGCAGTTGGGACGGGGTGTCCGCGCCGAAGGTCCACAGCGCCTGCCGCAGCAGCCAGCGGGTGAAGGTCTGCTGGGCGGCGATGCCCCACATCACCGGGTCGGCGAAGTCGTCGCAGCCCTGCTCGACCCACTCCAGGACGAACGGAGGCAACGCCACGACGTCGCCCAGCTGCCATACGGCGTCATGGGCGACGCACCCGGCCAGCCGGTGCTCGAACGCCGCGGCCCGCACGGCGAGCAGCCCTCCGAGGCTGGTGCCGACCAGGACCACGCGGTCGGGGTCCACACCGGGCAGGTCCTGCGCGTAGTCCACGACCGGGGTGACCACCTGCTCCCAGTCCGGCCGGAAGACCAGCCCCTGCTCGCGCAGCACGGAACCCTGCCCCGGGCCTTCGAAGCACAGGCAGTCGTAGCCACGGGCAAGGGCGGCCGCGGCTACGAAGAACCAGCCCTCCTCGAGCGTGGAGTCGATGCCGCCGTGATGGACGACCATGGGCCGGGGCTCGCCTGTTTCCTCCGCCCGGTAGAGGTAGCCGGGCAGCGAGGTGTCCTCGTAGGGAATCCGGACGAACTGCGGTGGCCGTTCCATGAGTTCGGCGGCGTCGGCGAAGGTCGCCCGGGACAGCCGCATCAACCGCAGGGCCTCCGCGTCGTGCGGGTCGTCGCGCTGGAAGAACTCGGCGGTGCGGTAGTAGTTGTGCGCCCGCAGCAGTGCGGCACGGGCGTCGACGCAGCGGCCCTCGTCGAGGGCGGTGGTGCCCAGGCGGTGCACGCGTTCGGCGAGCTGGGCCCACTCCCTCCGCCACGCCTCGGTGTCGCCGTCGGGGATCCGGGCGGCGACCGAGACGACCTCGCCGAGCTGCGCACCGCCGTAGTCGGCGTAACCGGCGGTGCGCAGGGCCTGGTAGTCGAAGGCGGGGTCGTCGAAGAGGAACTTCATGGCAGCGGCTCCTTACGGGGGCGGCAGGTGCTCCGGTGCCGTGCCGGGCCCCGACCCGGCACGGTTCGCGCGGGTTCCGTTCAGGAACGTGTCGACGATCGACTCGGCGAACGCCGCGGATTCCACGGGGCGTTGCCGCAGGATCAGGCGGGCGGCCATCGGTCCGGTGAGGATCTCGACGGCGTCGTCCAGGTCGAGGTCGGCGCGCAGTTCGCCGCTGTCGATGCCCTCCCGCAGGGCCTCGACCAGGGCCTCGCGCCGCGCCGCGACGACGGTTTCCTCGAACCGTTCGACCAGGTGCGGGCGGCGTACCGCCTCGCCGAGAAGGCTGCCGATCAGCCGGTGCAGCTGGGTGTCCTGGCCGCGGTGGCGCAGCTGGTCGACGAGCGTCACCAGCTTGTCCCGCAGGGTCAGTCCGTCCAGCTGCGGCACGGGCAGGTCGAGGGTGCCGAGCGCGGCCAGCACCAGCTCTTCCTTGTTGCGCCAGCGGCGGTAGATGGTCGCGCGCGCCACGCGGGCCCGCTGGGCGACCAGGTCCATGGACAGGTCGCCGAAGCTGCAGCCCTCGCTGAGCAGGCTCAGTGTGCTGTCCAGGATCGCCCGGTCGGCGGCGGGATCGCGCTGACGACCGCCGCGGGGCGTGCGCACCGGTGCGGCCGCCGACTGTCGGGCGTGGGGCGGCTTGCGCATCGGACCTCCGTGGGGTGGTGAGCCGACTGCCCTTTCCCAGCTGTGTGTTCGACGCTAGACCTGACGGTCAATCGAGTCAATGGTGTATCGATACATCATTGACTCGATTGCTGCGCTCGCCTCTGCGGCCCCAGCGCACTGGCGACGAGGAACCGCTCGACACCGTCGCAGCGCAGCCGCCACTCGGCCGAGATCCGGCCCAGAACCCAGCCCTCGCCGTGAGGTTCGGGCCGCGGACGCAGCAGCGTGAAGTCGTACGCGAGGCCCACGCCGAGCGCCTTCGCGTACGCCTCCTTCAGCGTCCACAGGCGCACGAGCCGGGCGTTGCGCTCACCGGAGGGCAGTTCGCGCAGCTCCGCAAGCTCCTCCGCGTGGCAGAACCGCTCGGCGAGCCCGGGCGCCAGCAGCGGGCGGTGCCGAGCCTCCACGTCCACGCCGATCCGGCGGCCGAGGGCCACTCCGACCACCAGCACCCCGGCCGTGTGGCTGATGCCCGCGTCCAGCCCCGCGGGCTCGTGCACCACCGGCCGGCCCCACCCGTCGCGCCCCAGCCGGATCCGGTCCGGCGCCACGCCGGACACGGCGGCCACCGCGCGGCGCAGCAACAGCCGGGAACCCAACAGCCGGGCCCGTGCGGCGGGTTCCCGCGTCGCCAGATAGCGGGGCCAGTCGGCGCCGAGGAGTCCGGGCGCGGACGGCCCCGCGGCCGCCCGCGCCCAGTCGTCCAACCGGCCGTGGCAGACCACGAACCCGTCCCTCAGCGCAGTCTCCTGCACCGCACCCGACGCATCGTTCCCTGGTTTCAGTCCGATGGGCGCCATGACGAACTCCTCTCCGCAGGCACCGCATGCCGGCACGGATCGTGCCCTTTCGTACACACACCGTTGTACCGGCCGGTCCGCCTGCCGTCCGCCCAACCCCGCAGCCATGACGTGCGCACCAATTTTCGCTTTACGTCGCCTTTTCACGGCGCCTAAAGCCTGGCCGCACGGATGGCACCCGGTGCCGCCCGACGGTCTCATCCCGCACCGGTCACCGACCGCGAAAGGACAGCCAGTGCCGCACCAGCTTCAGCACCGAACGCTGACGGACGCCGTACGCGACGGCGTGCACCGTCACCCCGAACGCACCGCATTCGTGTACCTGCACGAGGACGGCCCGGACATGCGGCCGGAGGAGCTCAGCTACGCCGAACTGGACCGGCGGGCCCGCGTGGTGGCCACCCGGCTGCGCGAGGCCGCCAAGGGCGATCCGACGCGTCCGGTCCTGCTGCTCTACCCGCCGACCCTGGACTTCGTCACGGCGTTCATCGGCTGTTTCTACGCCGGGCGTACGGCGATCCCGGCGCCACTGCCCGACGAGCCCGGCGAACGGCTGGCCCGGGTCAGCAGCATCCTGCGGGACGCCGATGTGGGGGCGGTGCTGACGCTCCCCGAGTACCGGCAGGCCATCGGCGCCTGGCTGACCGCCACCGGAATCCCGGACGTGGTGTGCCTGTCGACCGGCGCGGAGGACGACGCGGGCGTGGACGCCGGTCTGTGGGTCCCGCCCGCGGTGCGCGACACCGACGTGGCCTTCCTGCAGTACAGCTCCGGCTCCACCAGCGAGCCCAAGGGCGTCATGGTCACGCACGCCAATCTCGCCGCCAACGAGGAGGCCATCCGCACGGCCATGCGCACCCCGGACGGCGTGGTGACCGGCAGCTGGCTGCCGCTCTACCACGACATGGGGCTGATCGGCATGACGCTGCAACCGCTGTGGGTCGGCGGGACCAGCGTGCAAATGTCGCCGGTCTCCTTCATCAAGCAGCCCCACCGCTGGCTGCGCATGATCCACGACTACCGGGTGGAGGGCACCGCCTCCCCCGACTTCGGCTACGAACTGTGCGTCCGCCGGGTCACCGAGGAGCAGTCCGCCGGCCTGGACCTCTCCAGCCTGCGGGTGGCGCTGAACGGGGCCGAGCCGGTGCGTGCCGGGACCCTGCGCGCGTTCGTGCGGCGCTTCGCCGGGCACGGGCTGCGCCCCGAGGTCGTGCTGCCCTCCTACGGTCTGGCCGAGAACACCCTGCTGGTCTCCAGCGGCGACACCGAGGCGCCGCACCTGGAACTCACCGTCGACGCCCATGCGTTGGAGCGGGACGAGCTGCGGCCCGCGCGCAGCGACCGGGCGGGCCGCACCCTCGTGGGCTGCGGCCGGCCGACGGACACCGAGGCGCTGATCGTGGACCCGGTGAGCCTGGAGGTGCTGCCCGACGGGCGGGTCGGCGAGATCTGGCTGCGCGGCCCGTCGGTGGCCGCCGGCTACTGGAACCGGCCCGAACTGACCGCGCAGACCTTCCGGGCCGAGACGGCGGACGGCCGCAGCGGGTACTTCCGCACCGGCGACCTCGGCGCCCTGCTCGACGGGGAACTCTACGTCACCGGCCGCATCAAGGAGATGCTCATCCAGCACGGCCGCAACCTCTACCCGCAGGACATCGAGCAGGCGGTCCAGGACTCGGGTGAGGCGTTCCGACGCGGCGGCGGCGCCGTGTTCACCGTGGCCGACCGGGCCGACGGCCGCTCCCACGTGGTCGTGGTGCAGGAACTGCGCTCCCGCGCCGCCGTCGACACCGACCTGCCCCAACTGGCCGCGTCCGTCCAGGCGTTGCTCAGCCGACGGTTCCAGCTGGCCGGCGTGAGCGTGGTGCTGGTGCGTCAGGGGGTGATCCGCAAGACCACCAGCGGCAAGACACAGCGCACGCTCATGCGGCAGCTCTTCCTCGACGGTGCGCTGCCGGTGCTGCACCAGCGCCTGCAGCGCCCGGTCGCCGACCTGCTCCCCGAGACCGACGTGACGCCCGAGCCGGCGGCCGCGTCCCCCCGCCCCTGACCCCCGCGATCCGGAGAGAGACGTACGCCATGAGCATTGCCCACGACACCCGTACCGCCCCTGTGGAACACCCCCTGCACCCGGACCACGCGCCCGGCCTGGAAGTTTGGCTGGCCGAACGCGTCGCCTTCCATTTGCACAGGTCCCCCGACGAGATCGACCCGGACACCCCGCTCGCCGACTACGGCATCGACTCGGTCGCGGCGATCAGCATCTGCGGCGAGATCGAGGAGCGGTTCCGGATCGCCGTCTCCCCGACGATCGCGTACGACTTCCCGACGGTGCACGCGATCGGCGACCACCTGGCCGAGCAGCTGGCCGCCAAGGACACGCGATGACGGAAACGACCGCAGTGACCCCCGTACGCGAGCCCATCGCCGTCGTCGGCCTCGACTGCCGCTTCCCCGGTGCCCGCGACCCCCAGGAGTACTGGTCGCTGCTCATGGACGGCCGGGACGGCACCGGCCGGGTCCCCGAGCAGCGCTGGGACGCCGACCGCTATCACGCCGCCGTGCCGTCCTCCCCCGGCAGCACGTCGGAGAAGCGGGTGCCCGGCCGGACCAACACCGTGCGCGGCGGCTTCATCCAGGACCCCGACGCCTTCGACCCCGGCTTCTTCGGGATCGCCCCGCGGGAGGCGCAGGCCATGGACCCGCAGCAGCGGCTGCTGCTGCAGAGCTCCTGGCGGGCCCTGGAGGACGCCGCCGTCGCGCCGCAGGACCTGGCCGGGACCGACACCGGCGTGTTCGTCGGGGTGATGGCGAACGAGTGGGCGTATCTGCAACTCGCCGACTACGACCGGATCACCGCCCGCTACGGCTCCGGCAACGGCTACTTCATGGGCGCCAACCGCGTCTCGTACCACCTCGACCTCAAGGGCCCGAGCCTCGCCGTGGACACGGCCTGCTCCTCGTCCCTCGTCGCCGTGCACCTCGCGATGAGCGCGCTGCGCTCGGG
This sequence comes from Streptomyces sp. NPDC127197, assembly GCF_042672405.1. Taxonomy (NCBI): domain Bacteria; kingdom Bacillati; phylum Actinomycetota; class Actinomycetes; order Kitasatosporales; family Streptomycetaceae; genus Streptomyces; species Streptomyces sp. NPDC127197. The sequence continues at coordinate 154,154 of NZ_JBHXVG010000019.1, forward strand.
CGAGTCCGACTACGCGCTGGCGGCCGGCACCAACCTGATCATGACGCCGGTCATCAACATCTTCTACGCCCAGGCCGGCCTCTCGGCGCCCGACGGACGCTGCAAGCCGTTCAGCGCCCTGGCCGACGGCATCGGACGGGCCGAGGGCGTGGCCGTGCTGGTGCTGCGCCGGCTGAGCGACGCACTGGCGGACCGTCAGCCGGTGTACGCGGTGCTGAAGGAGACCGGCACCAACCAGGACGGGCGCAGCAACGGCATCACCGCGCCCAACCGCTGGGCGCAGCAACGGCTGATCGAGTCGGTGTGGCAGCGGGCCGGCGTGACCGCCGACGACATCCGGTTCGTCGAGGCGCACGGCACCGGCACCCTGCTCGGCGACTTCATCGAGGCGCAGGCCCTCGGCGAGCTGACCAGCGGGCGCAGCGGCGGCAGCGTCGCGCTGGGCTCGGTCAAGAGCAACTTCGGGCACGCGGAGGGCGCGGCCGGGATCGCCGGGCTGATCAAGGCCGTCCTCGCCCTGCACCACCGCACGGTGCCGCCGAGCCGGTTCGCCCATGAGGAGAACCCGAAGCTGGACCTGCCCGGCCGCAGGCTGACCCTGCTGAAGTCGCCCCTGCGGCTGCCGTCGGGCACCGTGCACGCCGCGGTCAGCAGCTTCGGCATGGGCGGCAGCAACGCGCACGCGGTGCTGGCGTCCGCGCCCCGCGCGGTCCACCGCGGCCGGCCCGGCGCGCCGGGGGTGTTCACCGTCTCCGCCCGGACCCCCGAGCGGCTGCGCGCCAATCTGCTGGCGCAGGCCGACGCCCTGGCCCGCCGCCCGGAGAACCAGCTGGCGCAGCTGTGCTGGACCAGCAACTGCGTCAAGTCCCGGCTGCCGCACCGGGCGGCCGTGGCGGCCGGCGATCTGCCCACGCTGGTGGCGGAGTTACGCACGGCTGCGGAGCGCGCCGAGGAGGCACCGCGGGTGGACCCGGGGCGGCGGTCGGTGGGGTCGGTGGCGTTCGCCTTCACCGGTCAGGGCGCCCAGCACCCTCGTATGACCGCGTCCTGGTACCGGTCGTGCCCCGCGTACGCACGCCACCTCGACGACATCGACAAGGAGCTCACCCCGCACACCGGGCGGTCGGTGCGCGACCTGGTGCTCGACGGCGATCCGGAACTGCACCGGGCGCGCTTCGCCCAGCCGGCGCTGTTCGCGGTGGGGTACGCGATGGCGGCGACCCTCGCCGAGGGCGGGATCAGGCCGTCGTACGTCATCGGGCACAGCATCGGCGAGTTCGCCGCCGCCTGCGTGGCCGGGGCGCTGGACGTGGCCGACGCTGCGCGGCTGGTGGCCCGGCGCGGGGCGCTGATGGAGTCGCTGCCCGAGGACGGCGGAATGCTCGCGGTGGGCCTGGACGCCGCGGAGGCCGAGGCGCTGCTGGTGGGGCGGCAGCGCCTCGGTCTGGCCGCCGTCAACGGCCCGCACGCCACGGTGATCGCCGGGGACCTCGACGAACTGGTCGAGGTCGAACGGGAGTTGAGCGAGCGGAAGGTGACCGCGCGACGGCTCACCGTGTCCCATGCCTTCCACTCGCCGCTGATGCGGCCGGTGGTGGAGGAGTTCCGCGCGGAGTGCCGGGACGTGCCCGCCCGGCGCCCGCTGCTTCCGGTGTTCTCGACGGTGTACGGCCGTGAGCTGACCGGCGAGGAGACCATGGACGCCGACTACTGGGCCCGGCAGATCACCGCGCCGGTGCGGTTCGCTCAGGCCGCCTGTGCCCTGCTGGCCGGCGGGGTCACCCACGTGGTGGAGATCGGGCCGCGCTCCGTACTCACCCCGCTGCTGGCCCGGCTGACGACGGACGGCGGGCATCCGGCGAGCCTGCACACCGCGCACCCCGGAGAGCACGCGCCGGGCCACCGGCCGCAGCAGCTGCTGGGCGAGCTGTGGTGCGCCGGGCTCGCCCCTCAGTGGGACGTGCTCTACGACGAGGCGGACCGGGTGCCGCGCCGGCTGCCGCCGTATGTGTTCGACGACTCGTTCCGGGCCTGGCGCTCCGGCTCCGCACCCGGCCTTCCCGAACTGTCCGCGCCGCACGTCCCCTCTGGCGCGGACGCCACCGCGGTTCCTAGTGGCGCGGACCGCGGTGCACCGTGCCCGCCGGCCCCGGCGGAGGACCTGCCGGACTCCCTCGCCGAACTGACACGCCGTCTGGTGTGCCGGGTCGGCGGGCACGACCCGGGCCATGTGCACGACCACTCCCGGCTGCACGAGGACCTGGGCTTCGACTCGATCCGCGTCATGGAGCTGAAGGCACGCATCGAGCACGCGCTGCCGCGGCTCGGCGAGCTGCCGGTCGAGGACCTGCTCGCCAGTCTGCGCACCGTGGGCGACCTCGTCCGCTACCTGGGGTCCCTGCACCTCACCGACGCCCCCGTACCCGCAGCCCCGGAAGGAACCCACCGATGACCGCCCCCACCGCCTACCTGACCTCGGTCGGCACCTGCCTGCCCGGCGACCCGGTGGACAACACGACCCTGGCCAAGCTCGTCGGCGTCGACGAGAGCTGGGCCGACATGTTCATCGGCAACACCGGCCGGCACTTCGCCGTCGACCTGGCGACCGGTCAGGTCCGGCACACTCTCGCCGACATCGCGGCGACCGCCGCCGACCGGGCGCTGGCCGAGGCCGCACTCGAGCCCTACGACATCGACTGCGTCGTGATGGGCACCGCCACCCCCGACCAGCTGATGCCGGCCACCGTGAACCTGGTGGCGGACCGGCTCGGCATCGACAACGTCCCCACCTACCAGCTCCAGTCCGGCTGCGCGGGAGCCGTGCAGGCCCTGGACGTGGCCCGCACCCTGCTGCTCGCCGGGCGCTGCCGCACCGTGCTGGTGATCGGCGGCGACGTGTGCGCCAAGCACCTGGAGACCGACTTCGACCCGGGCAGCCGCACCTCCGCCGAGCTCGTGAACTACGTGCTGTTCGGCGACGGGGCCGGCGCGGCCGTACTCAGCGCAGAGCCCGTCGGCGGTGACGGCATCGAGATCCGCCAGGTGCTCAACCGGCTGGTGGGCCTGGGCCGGGAGCCCGGCCAGGTCATCGACTGGTTCGGGCTCGGCGACCGGCACAGCGACCGCACCGCCGTCTCCGAGGACTACAAGGCGATCGAGGAGACGGTGCCCGCGCTGGCCCAGCAGATGTTCTGGGAGCTGCTGGAGGACCTGGGCTGGGCCGCCGACGACGTGGACTTCCTGCTGCCCCCGCAGCTGTCCGGCCGGATGAGCGACCGCATCTCCGCCGAGATGCCCGCCCCGGACGCCCGCCGGATCAACGTGGTGCGCCACGTCGGCAACAACGGCAACGCCCTGCCGTTCCTCCAGCTCGCCGAGTTGCTGCGGCAGTGGGAGGGGCCCGGGCGGGCCGTTGCGGTCGCGGTCGAGTCCAGCAAGTGGATCAAGTCGGGTATCGCCCTGGAGCGGTCATGACGCAGATCGGGACACCCATGGAGAGCACCGTCGGCCCCGGTGCCTGGCACGACCCCGGGGCGCTGCGCACCCTGCGCATCCTGCACCGGTCGGGCAGGCTCGCCGCCGAGTACCGGGCCGTCCCGGGCCTGCTGTCGCGCATGCCGCAGGCCGACCTCCCGGCCGCCGGGCAGCTGCTGTCCCGGCTCGACCCGAAGGAGGTGCGGCGGCACGCACCCGACGTGCCGGTGGTGTCCGTCGCCGTCACGGGGCACTCGACGGTGGCCCCGGTCGTCGCGCCGCTCACCGCCGAACTGGCCCGGCACGGGCTGCTGTTGGAGCCGAAGGTCGCGCCCTACGGGGCGTACGTACAGGACCTGATGCGCCCCTCGGACGAGGCGCTGCCGCAACTCACGCTCTGCCTGCTCGACGCGTACACCGTCTTCGACGACGTCACCGTGCCGTGGCGGGCGGAGGACGTCGAGGCCGCGGCGCGGGCGAAGCTGTCGCTGCTCGCGGGTGCCGTGCGCGCCCATCAGGAGGCGGGACGCGGGCTGCTCGTCCTCAACACGGTGCCGCTGCTGCGCCGGTTCACCCACCAGCTGGTCGACCTGCGTTCCCGGGCCCGGCTCGGCGCGGTGTGGCGGGAATTCAACCAGGGGCTGCTGTCGCTCGCCGACCAGCATCCCTCGGTGGTCACCGTCGACCTCGATCCGCTGGTCGGCGAGGGGGTGCCCGCCTGCGAGCCGCGCACCGCGCAGTACGCCCGGGCCCGGCTGTCCGACCCGCTGCTGGCCGCCTACGCCCGGGAGGCCGCCCACGTGGTACGGGCCCGCCTCGGCCGCACCCGCAAGGTGCTGGTGCTCGACCTGGACGGGACGCTGTGGGGCGGGGTGCTCGGCGAGGCCGGGCCGCACGGCATCGAGCTCGGCGCGGGACTGCGCGGCGAGGCGTTCCAGGACTTCCAGCGCACGGTGCGGCAGCTCGGCTCGCAGGGCGTGCTCCTCGCCGTCAGCAGCAAGAACGACGACGATCTGGTGCGCGAGGTGCTCAAGGGGCACCCGGCCATGGTGCTGCGCGAGGACGACTTCGTGCGCGTCAACGCCAACTGGAAGGCCAAGCACGACAATGTGCGGGACATCGCCGACCGGCTGGGCCTCGGCCTGGACAGCTTCGTCTTCGTCGACGACAGCCTCTTCGAGTGCGGGCTGGTCGCGGAGCGGCTGCCCGACGTGGCCGTGGTCCCGGTCGACGAGGAGCCGGCCCTGCACCCGTCGGCGCTGCTGGCGGACGGCTGGTTCGACCTGTTCGAGCTGACCGAGGCCGATCTGGAGCGGGCGGGCCGCTACCGCACCGAGGCGCTGCGGCAGGAGTTCCGCGAGGACGTCGGCTCCTACCAGGACTACCTCGAAGGGCTCGGTATCGAGGTGATCCTGCGCCCGCCGGACGAGTCGGAGCTCGCCCGGGTCTCCCAGCTCACCCTGCGCACCAACCAGTTCCACCTGGCCACCGAGCGCCTCCAGGTGCCGCAGGTCGCCGACTGGACGGTGCACCCCGGCCGGCATGTGATCGCGGTCCGGGCCCGCGACCGGTTCGGCGATCACGGGCTGATCGGCGCGCTGTTCCTGCGGCGCGAGGGCGAGTTGCTGCGCATCGACAACTTCGTGCTGAGCTGCCGGGTGTTCTCCCGGGGCATCGAGAGCGCCTGTGTGGCGGCGGTGCTGGACTTCGCCCGGTCCACCGGGGCGCGCGCCGTGACGGGCCGTTACCTGCCCTCGCCGCGCAACTCCGCCTTCGCCTCCTTCTACGCCGACCACGGCTTCGCCGTCCTGGGCGGCGACGGGGACGACCCGGACGCCGTCCACTTCCGGCACGACCTCGCGACCATCGCCCCGGCCCCCGCCCATCTGCGGCTGGACGCGGCGTTCGGACCCTTCGACGCGGCAACCGACGGACACGGAGACAAGTGATGACCACGGCACTCGCCGACCCCACGGAGTTCCGCATCCTCCTCGAGGAGGAACTCGGCCTGCACGTCGACGCCGACGACCTCGACCGGCCGCTGGACGACTTCCCCGACTGGGACTCGGTCCTGCTGCTGCGGCTGGTGACCGTCGTGGAGAGCCTGGCCGGACGGCGGATCCCGGTGGCGGACCTGCTGCAGGCGCGCACGTTCCGGCAGTTGTACGAGGCGGTGGCGGGCCGATGACCGCGACGCCCGAGCCGGACCCCGAACCCTGTCTGCGGTTCCACGCCCTGTTCCTCGACACCCAGCTGGACATCTACTGCCCGCCCGGCCTCGCGCGGCTTCTCGCGGGCCGCGGGCGCGAGAAGCCGCCGGCCGGCGATCCCCCACCCCTGCCGGACAAGGAGCCGGAGGACATTCCGGCAGAGAAAGGAGCGGTCCGATGATCCCCCTGGCCGAGCTGCGCAGGTTCGCCCTCCCGCACGCGCACGCCCAGGGCGTCCCCCCGGACGTCCTGCACCGGGTGCTGCACCAGCTGAGCGACGACGCCAAGGACGAGGGTCCCGGCGCCTGGACCCACGCCTGGTCGTCGCTCGCGGTGGCGGCCGAGGCCCGCGGCCGGAACCTGGACGCCGTCCGCTACTACGCCATGGCCCGCTTCCCCTACGTCGACGGCCCGGAGCGGCGCGCGGCGCAGGACGCCTGCGTGGCGGCCTTCGACCGCTGGCGCAAACGCGTCGGCGGGATCACCCGGCTCGACCTGCCCTTCGACGACACGGGCTTCGCCTGCTGGGCCGCCGGCCTGTCGCAGCACCGACGGCTGCCGCTGATCCTCGTCGTCGGCGGCATCACCGGCACCAAGGAGCAGTGGGCGCCCGTCCTGGCCGAGGCCGACCGGCTGGGCGCCGCCGTCGTGGTGACGGAGCTGCCCGGCGTCGGCGAGAACGCTCTCCCCTACGGAACGGACAGCACCCGCATGCTGAGGTACCTCGTCGATCTGCTCGGCCGGGCCGCCGACACCACCCGCACCTGCGTCGTGGGCCTCAGCTTCGGCGGGCACCTGGCGCTGCGGCATGCCCTGGCGGACGACCGCGTCCGGGGCCTGGCCACCGTCGGCGCACCGGTCCGGGACTTCTTCGTGCGCGCCGCGCAGGGCACCCCGCTGCCGCACCTGGTGAACCTGACCCTGTCCCACGTCACCCGCACCCCGTCGGCCCGACTCCCGGCCGCGCTCGCCGACTGGGGCCTGGCCGAGGACGAACTCGCCCGACTGCGCATCCCGGTCGCCTGCGCGGTGAGCCACGACGACGAGATCGCGCCGTACTCCGATGCGGAGTTGCTCCAGCGGAGCGTGCCGCACCTGCGGCTGGTCGAGAACGACGTGCTGGGCGGCGCGCCCGAGCGGGCGCCCGAGACCCGGCTGTGGCTGCTGGCGCAGGCGCTGCGGATGGCCGGTACGGCAGCTGGCGTGCGGCGGGCCGCGTCCGCCCGGGCCCGGGTCCTGAGGGCACGTCACCGCCTCGCCCGTACGTCGGCGGGAGCCCCCGTATGACCACCAGTGCTCCTGCGTCCTGCCTCGGCCGGGAGCCCCGGGCGGACGCTCGGCTGCGGCTGTTCTGCTTCCATCACGCGGGCGGCGGGGCCTCCTTCTTCGCGTCCTGGCCCGCCCGCGTGCCGCCCGAAGTGGATGTTCTGCCGGTGCAGTTGCCCGGCCGCGAGGCCCGCCTGCGCGAGCGCCGCTTCCAGGACGCCGGCGAGGTGGTCGAGGCCCTCGACCGCGACCTCGGGTCCCTGCTCGACGAGGGGCCCTGGGCGGCGTACGGGCACAGCATGGGCGCGCTGCTGGCCTTCGCGCTGGCGGCGGCCCGGCTGCGGGCCGGCGCCCGTGGCCCCGAGGCGCTCTTCCTCGGGGCGTACGCGGCGCCGCACCGCACGCCCACGCTGCCGGCGCCCGACCGGTACGACGACGGGGAACTGGCCCGCCTGCTGGTGGACTTCGGCGGGCTCGCCCCGCAGTTCCTGGACCGGGAGGACTGGCTGCGGGCGCTGCTGCCGGTCGTACGGGACGATCTGCGGATCTGCGCCAGCCATCGGCGGGCGCGGCTGCCGGACCCGGACGACGAACGGGCCCGGCTGCCGCTGGACGTGGAGGCCTTCGCCGGCACCGACGACCCGCTGGTCGACGCGGAGGCGGTACGGGCCTGGGCACGGTACGCGCACGGTTTCCGCCTCACCACCGTCCCCGGCGGCCACTTCTTCCCCCGCGAGGCGCCCGTGCCGTTCTTCGACCGGCTCAACCGCTCCCTGGACCGGCTCCTTGCCGCGCAGGGCCCACCACGCGCGGAACCCGGCTGATCCGCCGCTCGATGTCGTCGGCGTTCTTCGCGTACAGCGCGCGCTGCTCCTCCACGCCCGGCATGACCCACAGCGGGCGTGCGGAGCCGTCGGCGAAGGCGAGGCCCTCCGTGTCGGGGCGCAGCCCGGTGAGGGTGAGCGCGAAGGACTCCAGGTAGTCGATGCCGCCGTCCGCGGCGAGCCGGAACGGCCGGTCGTGGCCCGGGTAGATCAGGTCGGACACGGCCAGCACCCGGTCGATGCTGCGGGCGGCGGCGTCGGAGTCCCAGAAAACCAGCGGGTTGCGCCGGGTGCGGGCGACGTACGCGAAGTGCAGGGCGTCGCCGGTGATGGTGGCGCGGCCCGCCTCGGTCTCCACGACGACGCCGATGCTGCCCGGTGAGTGCCCGGGCAGGGCGATCACGGACACGCCGGGGATGAGCTCCTCGCCGTCCGCCACCTCGCGGACGGGCAGTTGCTCCAGCAGCAGCCCGGTCCAGGCGGGCGTGGCCCAGTCGTTGGCGTGCGGGGTGTGGGCGTAGCGGCGCTCGTCGGGGTGGAGGACGAGGGTGGCGTGCGGGAACAGGTCGATGTTCTGCACATGATCCCAGTGGGCGTGGGTGAGGACGACGGTGTCGATGTCGTCGGCGGTCAGGCCGTGGACGGCGAGCGCATCCCACAGGAAGGGACGGCGTCCGACGTGGGCGGCGTCGACGAGGAGGGTGCGGGGCCGTCCGGCGGCGTCCGGGCCGCGGACCAGGAACACCCCGCAGAAGGCGGGGTAGCCCTGGTCGGTGTCGATGGCGAAGCCGGGCAGGAGGATGTCGATCGTCGGCATGGAACTCCCTTGGAGGCGGGGGATGTTCACGGACGGTGGTCGGGTGTGCCGGGTACGGCCGTGCGGATCGCGTCGAGGCTCGCCGGGTTGACGAGCGTGGACAGATCGCCGGGCTCCTCGCCGGTGACCAGGGCGCGGACCAGGCGCCGCATCACCTTGCCGTTGCGGGTCCTGGGCAGCTCGGGCACGGCGACGACCCGGCCGGGCCGGAACGCGGGTCCCAGCGCGGCGGCGACCCGCTCGCGGATCCGCTCGGCGTCCGCCGCGTCGAGGGTCCGGCCGGGCGCGGGAACCGTGAAGCACCACAGGGCCTCGCCCGAGACGGGGTGCGGTATCCCGACGGCGGCGGCCTCGGCGACGGCCCGGTCGCCGAGGACGGCGTCCTCCACTTCGGCGGGTCCGAGGCGCTTGCCGGCCACCTTCATGACGTCGTCGAGCCGGCCGTGCACGAACCACTCGTCCCCCGACCGCGACACCAGATCCCCGTGGGACCAGCGCCCCGGCCTGCGCCCGAAGTAGGCATCGGCGAACCGCTCCCGCGCCTGCCACAGCCCCCGGGTCATCCCCGGCCACGAACGCCGTACGACCAGCTCCCCGAGCCGCCCCTCGTCCACCTCGGCACCGGCCTCGTCCTCGATGACCGCGTCGATGCCGAGACACGGTCCCGCGAAGCCGCACGGCGACTGGGGCACGGTGGGCGCGGAGGCGAGCAGGGAGCCGCCGACCTCGGTGCCGCCGCAGATGTTGATCACCGGGCAGCGTTTGCCGCCGAACTCGGCGGAGTACCAGCGCCACGCCTCCTCGGTCCACGGCTCCCCCGTCGAGCCGAGGACCCGCACGGAGGGAGGCGCGGCCGGATGCCGTGAGCCACGTGCCATCAGCATCCGGGACAGACTGGGCGAGCTGCCGAAGACGGTGACCTCGTGCTCGTCGAGCAGCCGCCACAGGCGGGTCACGTCCGGGTGGTCGATCGCCCCCTCGTACGCCAGGACACAGGCACCGGCGAGGGTGGCACCGATCGCGACGAGCGGGAACATGATCCAGCCCGGATCGGTCACCCAGAACACCACGTCACCCGGCCGGAGATCGAGGTGGTAGCGGGTCTCGCTGCCGACCTGTGCGGGGAAGCCGCCGTGCGTGTGGACCGCGCCCTTGGGGCGGCCGGTGGTGCCGGAGGTGTGCAGCAGGAGGAAGGGGGCGGTCGCGGAGAGGGATTCGGTTCCGACGGGTTCGGCGGCGGCCAGCCGCTCCCAGCCGCCCGATCCGTCGGCCACGACGACGAGTTGACGTACGCTCGGCGCCCCGGCCATGGCCGTGCGCGCCACCGCCTCCAGGTCGTACCGGCGTCCGCGCCGGAGGGTGGAGCGTGCGGTCACCAGCACCCGGGCGCCGGCGTCGACGAGCCGGAGCGCGATCGCCTCGGCGCCGAAGCCGGAGAAGAGCGGCACGAGGATCGCGCCGATCCGCGCGCAGGCGAAGAGCAGGACGAAGGCATGGGGACCGGAGGGCAGACAGCAGGCCACCCGGTCCCCTCTCCCCACCCCGAGCTCACGCAGCCCGCCGGCCACCCGGGCGCTGTATGCGGCGACCTCCTCGTACGAGAGGGTCCCGAGCGTCCCGTCCTCGCGTTCCCAGCGCAGGGCGGGCGCCTGCCCGCGGCCCTGCCGGAGGTGGCGTTCCAGGCAGGAGTCGACGAGGTTGGTGCGCCCGCCCGGGAACCACCGGGTGAACGCGATGCCGCCCGAGTCGTCGTACATACGCTGCGGGCGCACATGCCAGACGATGCCGATGTCCGGCAGGGCCCGCTCCCAGAACCACTCGGGGTCGGCCGCGGACCGGGCCTGGAGTGCGCGGTAACCGCCGTCGACGCCGTGCCGGCGGCAGAAGGCGGCGATGTTGCCGTGCTCGGTGAACTCCGGTGTCGGGTACCAGGCGTACGCGTTCATCGGGCCCCGTTCTCGATCAACGCGGCGATGGCCTGGCCGCCGCCGATGCACAGGGCGATCACGCCGAACCGGCCGCCGGTGCGGCGCAGTTCGTGGGCCGCCTTGAGCAGCAGCACCGTGCCGGTGGCGCCGATGGGATGGCCGAGGGCGATGGCCCCGCCGTTGGGGTTGACCCGGTCCGGGTCGAGTTTGAGGGTGTCCATCACGGCCAGTACCTGGGCCGCGAACGCCTCGTTGAGCTCGATCACGTCGATGTCGTCGAGGGTGAGGTCGTGGCGCTGGAGCAGAGCGCGGATCGCGTCGGCGGGGGCGACACCCATGATCTCCGGCTCCAGCGCGGTGACGACCGCGTCGAGCAGCCGGCACAGCGGGGCGGCGCCGCGCTCCAGGTCGCCGGCGCGCATCAGCAGCACGGCGGCGGCGCCGTCGTTGATGCCCGCGGAGTTGCCGGCGGTGATCGTGCCGTCCTGCGCGAAGACGGTGGGCAGGGCGGCGAGCTTCTCCACCGTCGTGCCGGGCCGGGGATGTTCGTCGCGCTCGACGATGCCGTCCGGGGTGGCGACGGGCACGATCTGCGCGTCGAACCGCCCCGCCGCCACAGCCGCGGCCGCCCGGCGCTGGCTCTCGGCGGCCCAGCGGTCCTGACGTTCACGGGAGATGCCGTACCGGCCTGCGACCACCTCGCCGGTCATGCCCATCGGGTAGTGGCCGAAGGGGTCGGTGACCAGGGAGACAGTGCCGTCGATGGCCGGTTCTCCGGGCAGTTCGTCGCGGGCGCGTTCGCTGTAGTCGAGCCGCGGCTGACGGGTCATCGACTCGTTGCCGCCCGCCACGATCACGTCGGCGACACCGAGGGCGAGGCTCTGCGCGGCCGACCAGACCGCCTGGAGTCCGGATCCGCACAGCCGGTTGACGTTGTGGGCGGTGACCCGCACGGGCAGGCCCGCGCTCAGCGTGGCACGCCGGGCGTTGAACGCCTCGGGGCCGACCTGGCCCACACAGCCGAGGACGACCTCGTCGACGGCGCCGAGCTGCAGCCCGGCACGGACGACGGCCTCGCGGATGACAAGGGCGCCGAGCCGGTGGGCGGGGGCCGAGCTCAGCGCGCCCTGGTACCGGCCGATCGGGGTGCGGGCCCCGTTCAGGACGGCGATGTCTAAAGGCTTCGGGGACATCGGTTTCACTCCTCGGGACTCGTGCGGGTGAGCGCCGGGTGCAGGGTCCGGGCGTCCCGGTCGGGGCGGATCAGCAGCGCGGCGAGCAGGGCGCCGCCGATCAGCAGGCAGGCGGCCAGGTCGAAGGCCCGGCCGTAGCCGACGGTCTCGTTCGGCGCGGCGTCGATGATCCGGCCGGTGACGTAGGGAGCGAGCAGGCTGGAGAGGGCGGCGAGGGCGTACGACAGTCCGAGGGCGGCGCTGCGCCGGGCGGGCGGACAGATGTCGGCGATCGCCGCGTTGGTGAGCGGGGTCTGGCCGTTGCCCGCGGAGAACGCCAGCACGAGCAGCGGCAGCAGGAGGGCGGCGGGACCGGCCCGGGTCGCGAGCAGCAGACAGAGCCCGGCCAGCAGCGGCAGCAGCGCGCCGAGCAGCCCCTGCGCGACCCGGGCGGTCACCCCCCTCCGCAGCAGCCGGTGCGCGACGGCGCCGGCGGTGAGGACCAGGACGGCCATCGACAGGGCGGGCAGACCGACGATCGCACCGACCTCCGCGTCACTGAACCCCGCCTGCTCCTCCAGATAGAGCGGCAGCCAGGCGAAGCCCAGGGCGAGCGTCCACATGACGGCGAACGTGGAGAGGGTGGCGCCGAGCCAGGTGCCGGTGGTGATGATGCGCCAGAAGGGGACGCGGGGGCTTTCTGACAATGCGTCAACTGGGCGTGGGGGTGGGGGGTGTGGTGCGTCGGGTGGTGGTGTGGGAGCGGTTGACGGAGCGTCGGCGAGTGGTGCGGGCCGGAGATCGGCGGTGCGTCGGGCGGGCACGGTGGACGGTGCGGAGCCGCGAGCGACGGTGCGTGGATCAGCGTCCGCGGACGCGCAGCCGCCGGCGACGGCGGGCGGATCGCCCTCCGCCAGCGCACAGCCGCGGCCGACGGCCGGCGGATCGTCGTCCGTGGCTGCCGGGCCGAGCCGTGCTGTGTACGGCCCGCCACCGCCCAGTCGCAGCCACGCGGCCGTCCACACGACTCCCACGGCCCCGAGCAGTCCGAACACGGCGCGCCAGCCGAGGGTGTCGCTGACCAGGATGACCAGTGGCGCGGCCAGCACGGTGCCGCCCGCGCCGCCGGCGACGACGACGGCCGAGGGAAGGGCGCGCCGTTTTTCCGGGAACCAGGTGAACGCGGTGTAGTTGGCGAGCGGATAGCCCGGCCCCTCACCCGCCCCGAGCACCACCCGGGTGGCGACGAGCGCGCCGAATCCGGCGGCGGGGAGGAGGATCGGCAGCTGAGCCGCCGCCCACACGAGGGCGAGCACGGCGAGCAGGGGCCGGGGGTGGATGCGGTCGCCCAGGAAGCCGACCGAGACGGCGGAGAGGCTGAAGAGCAGATAGAAGCTGCTGGCGATGGTGCCGAACTCGGTGGCGGTGAGCCCGAGATCGTCCTTGATGGGCCCCGCGGTCAGCCCGAGGACGGCCTTGTCGGCGGCGTTGATCACGATGAACAGGGCCAGCAGGACGAGGACGGTCCGGGCGCGGGGCCCGGTGCCGTCGGACGCGGCGGGCTCGGTGTGGGCCTCAATGGTCATGCCCGGGCCGGCCCTTCGTCGTGCCGGTCGAAGAGGAACTTCATCCGGGCCCCCTTTGCCCCGAACAGACCCCCATGCTCCGAACAGAGCTCGGCGGAACGGAACAGGTCCGTTCCGTCTGGCCGGGAACGTACACCCGCCCGGAACGGAACGCAACCGTTCCGTCCGGTGTTAACCTCCCGCAGTGGACTCGACCAGGGACTCGACCGGCAAAAGCGCACTGGACCCCCGCAGGCCCACCGGCTCCGCGATGCTCCGGGAGTCGGTGACGGAGACGATCCGGCGGGCGGTGTTCGAGGAGCTGGCCGAGACCGGGTACGCCCGGATGTCGATGGAGGCCGTCACCCGCCGGGCCCGCGTCGGCAAGGCCGCCCTCTACCGCCGCTGGCCCACCAAGGAGGCCATGGTGGTGGAACTGGTCTCCGAGGCCGCCGCCGCCCACCTGCCGACGACGGCCGACTCCGGTTCGCTCCTCGCCGACGTCGAGCGCTTCGTCCGCGACACGATGGCCGACCTGCGCCATCCCCTGGTCGGCCGGATCGTCCCGGACCTCGTCGCCGAGTCGGCCCGCAACCCGTCCCTTCGCGACGCGCTGCACAAGGCGGTCCTCGCGCCCCGGCGTGTCGCGGTGACGACCGTCCTGCGGCAGGCGGTGGACCGCGGTGAGCTGCCGGCGGACATCGACATGGGCCTGGCCGTCGATCTCTTCGGCGCCCCGCTGTACTTCAGGATGCTGGCGGTCGGCGGCCCCACCGACGACGCCTACGTCACCCGCCTCACCCACGCCGTGCTGGCGGCCCTCGCCGCGAGCCGCTGACCTGCGCCCCCGGGCGGCGTTTTTGTCACGCGCATGCGTAGACGCGCCGTACGGCAAGCACCTACGGTCTCCGGGCAGCCAAGCCCTGGAGTGCCGGATGCGCCGTAGCTCCTCGCCCCTCGCCCTGCTCCTGCTGGGCCTGGGCGTCTTCCTGCTGGTCCTCGCGCCCATGCTCGCGTGGTACGTCAAGCCGCGCGCGGCGGTGAACCCGGTCGACATCGATGTGACCGCGGTCTACACCGGCACGGGCAGCTACTTCGACGTCGACGAGGCCGAGACGCTGCGCGAGAAGCGGATCACGGTCACGCAGCGGGTGCGCGGCGACGTCGGTGACAGCGAACGCAGCGGCCGGGCGGTGTGGGACGTGGTCACCACGGTCGACACGGACAAGTCGCTGCCGGCCGCCGATCCGCATGACGCGCTGGACTTCTCCACCGCCCGCTGGGTCACCGACCGCCGGACCAACCGGCCGGCGCACTGCTGCCGGGAGCAGCCGTACCACGAGGGCGAGGCCTACCTGAAGTTCCCCTTCGACGTGCAGAAACGCCCGTACCGCTGGTGGGACAGCCAGCTCGGCGGGGCGGTCACCCTCTCCTACCGGGGCACCGAGAAGATCCGCGGCTACCAGGGGTACGTCTTCACGGGCACCGTTCCGCCGACAAAGATCGGCACCCGTCAGGTCCCGGGGGCCCTGGTCGGCCGGCCCGAGGCGGCGCAGGTGTTCGCCGAGGAGTGGTACTCCAACCACGGCATCAAGCTGGTCGTCGACCAGGCCACCGGCCGTGTCCTCTCCGCCCAGTTGGGCCCCCGCCAGACCCTGCGCGCACCGGGCGGCACAAAGGATGCCGTGGTGCTCCTGGATGTGCCGAAGCTGAGCCACACGCCGGCCACGCAGGAGTTCGCGGTCGGCAAGGCCGAGGAGGACAGCGTGCGGCTGCGTGCGGTCGGGCGGACCGTGCCGATCGGTGCGGCCGCGGCGGGGTTCGTCCTCGCGGCCGCGGGGGGTGTGCTGCTCGTACGCGGGCGGGCGCGTCCCGAGGACGGGTGACGCGCGCGCCTCCAGGGGCCCGAGATCGACGTGGTCAGGCGCCGCAGGAGCGCAGGAACTTCCGGGTGCGGACCGCGATCGGCAGGGGCTTGTCCGGCTCGCAGGGGTACATGTCCTGCTCGACGATCGCGAACAGTTCGACGCCGAGCCCCTGCGCCGCAGCCAGTACCGGCTCCAACTCCGGTACGCCGGACGGGGGTTCGCACATCACCCCGCGCTGCACGGCCGGCCCGAACGGCACCCCGCCCGCGACGACGTCGGCGAGGATCTCCGGGTCGACCTGCTTGAGGTGCAGGTAGCCGATGCGTTCGCCGTACGTCTCGATCAGCTTGACGCTGTCACCGCCGCAGTAGGCGTAGTGCCCGGTGTCCAGGCAGAGGTTGACCAGCGCCGAGTCGGTGGAGTCGAGGAAGCGCTCGACGTGCGCCTCGGTGTCGATGTGGGTGTCGGCGTGCGGGTGGACGACGATGTCGAGGCCGTAGGTCTCCTTGACCTCGTGGCCGAGGCGTTCCATGCCCTTGGTCAGGTGGGCCCACTGCTCGGCCGTGAGCTCCGGCGGCTCCAGGATCTCGGCGGTCTTGTCGTCGCGCCAGAACGACGGGATGACGACGAGGTGCCGGGCGCCCATGGCCCGGGTGAGCGCGGCGACCTGGCTGACGTGCTCCCAGGTGGACTCCCAGACGGACGGCCCGCGGTGCAGGCCGGTGAAGACCGTGCCCGCCGACACCTTCAGGCCGCGCTTGTCGATCTCGTCGGTGAGCCGGGCCGGGTCGGTCGGCAGATAGCCGTACGGGCCCAGCTCGATCCAGGAGTAGCCCGCCTCGGCGACCTCGTCCAGGAAGCGTTCCCAGGGCACCTGCTGAGGGTCGTCGGGGAACCAGACGCCCCAGGAGTCCGGCGCCGAGCCCACCCGGATACGGTCGAGGGAAGGGGCGGTTGCCATGTCAGGAGGTCCCTTCGGGAGAAGCGGGTGATGCCTTCGCGGGCGTGGTGAGGTCTTCCTCTTCCGGAAGCTCCTCGACGTCGACGCCGCGGACCTGGGCCAGTTCGTGCTTGAGGGCGGCGAGTTCGGCGCCGCCGGCCATGTGGTTGGTCAGCTCCTCGAGGCCGATCTCGCTGCGGTCGGCGCTGAGTTCGAGGGTGCCGAGGCGCAGGACGCTGAAGTGGTCGCCGACCATGTAGGCGTGGTGGGGGTTGTGGGTGATGAAGATGACGCCGAGTCCGCGGTCGCGGGCGGCGGCGATGTACTTCAGGACCACGCCGGACTGCTTGACGCCCAGGGCGGCGGTGGGCTCGTCCAGGATGAGGACGCGGGCGCCGAAGTAGACGGCGCGGGCGATGGCCACGCACTGGCGCTGGCCGCCGGAGAGTGTGCCGATGGGCTGCTCCAGGTCGTCGAGGACGATGCCCATGTTGCGCAGTTCCTCGTCGGCGGTCTTCTTCATGCGCTCGATGTCGAGGCGGCGGATCGGCCAGGGGCCCTTGGTCATCTCGGAGCCGAGGAAGAAGTTGCGCCACACCGGCATCAGGGGCACGGTCGCCAGGTCCTGGTAGACGGTGGCGATGCCCCGGTCGAGGGCCTCGCGCGGGGTGGTGAAGCGGACCGGTTCTCCGTCGACGAGGAACTCGCCCTCCGTGTGCTGGTGCAGCCCGGAGATGATCTTGATCAGGGTGGACTTGCCGGCGCCGTTGTCGCCGAGGACGCAGGTCACCTTGCCCGGGTGAACGGCGAGGTCGACGCCGTGCAGGGCACGGATGTTGCCGTAGGACTTCCCGGCGCCGCGCAGTTCGACGATCGGCCGGTCCTGCTCGGGGACGGCGTCCTTCAGGACGGCTCCGTGGGTGCCGGTTCCGTTGGCGTTGGTCATTGCGTCACCTCCGGGTCGCCGTGCGACGGACCCACAGATTGATGAGGACGGCCCCGAGCAGCATCACACCGAGGAAGGCCTTGAACCAGTCGGGGTTCCACCCGGCGTAGACGATGCCCTGGTTCACCATGCCGAACATGAAGGCGCCGAAGACCGGGCCGATGGCGGAGCCGTAGCCGCCGGTGAGCAGACAGCCGCCGATCACCGCCGCGGCGATGAAGATCAGCTCCTGGCCGACGCCCTCGCCGGACTGGACGGTGTTGAAGGAGAACAGCTGGTGCATGCCGACGAACCAGGCGCCGAAGCCGACCAGCATGAACAGCGTGATCTTGGTGAAGGTCACCGGAACACCGACCGCGCGGGCACTCTCCTTGTTGCCGCCGACCGCGAAGATCCAGTTGCCGTACTTGGTGCGCAGCAGCACCCAGGTGGCCAGGGCCGCGAAGACCAGCCACCACACGACGGTGATCTTCACCTGGACGCCACCGACGTCGAAGGACGAGGCGAAGATCGCGCGGGCCTGGTCGAAGCCGTCCATGTCGCTGATGTCGTCGGTCGCGACGTTGCCGGTGACCAGCTTGGTGACCGCGAGGTTCACGCCCTGCAGGATCAGGAAGGTGCCCAGCGTGACCAGGAAGCTCGGCAACCCCGTTTTCACCAGCATCCAGCCGTTGAACGCACCGATGCCGAGCGACACCACGAGCGCGACGATCACGCCCATCCAGACGTTCAGCGTCAGCTGGTAGCTGAGCATGCTCGCGGTCAGCGCCGAGGTGATCACGGCGACACCGGCCGACAGGTCGAACTCGCCGCCGATCATCAGCAGCGCGACGGGCAGCGCCATGATCCCGATGGTCGACGCCTGGTACAGGATCGTGGCCATCGACGAGCCCTGGCGGACCGAGGGCGCCGCGATCAGGAAGAAGACGAACACCGCGACGGCGCCGAGGAAGACACCGACCTCGGGCCGGGCGAGCAGCCGCAGCGCCAGGGGGCGCTGCCGGGTCCGTCCGTCGGACTGCTTGGGGCCGGGGGCCGGCGGTGTGGTCACCGCCGGCGCAGCCTGCTGGGTCATGCTGATCACCGGGTGCCCTTCGCGGCGAACTCGGCGATCCGCTCGACGTTGGACTTGTCGACGAACGCCGGGCCGGTCAGCACCGGCTGCTCACCGCCGCCGCTGTAGTTGCCGTTGTTCTTGTAGAGCCACAGGGAGTCGACCGCGAGGTAGCCCTGGAGGTAGGGCTGCTGGTCGACGGCGAACTGGATGTCGCCGCTCTCGATGGCGCTGGTGAGCTCCTTGTTGAGGTCGAACGTGGCGACCTTGGCCTTGCTGCCCGCCTCGGACACCGACTGCACCGCGGTGAGCGCGAAGGGGGCGCCGAGCGTGACGACGTAGTCGAGGGAGCTGTCCTGCTTCAGCTTGGCGGTGATCGTCGACTTCACGGACGGCATGTCGGTGCCGTTGACGTTCAGGGTGTCCGTGGTGCCCGAGAACGTCTTCTTCACCCCGTCGCAGCGCTGGGTGAGGCCGATGTTGCCCTGCTCCTGGATGACACAGACGGCCTTCTTCGCGCCGACCTCGTTGAGCCGCTTGCCCAGCGCCTCACCGGCCACGGTCTCGTCCTGGCCGAAGAACTCCAGCAGGCCGAGGTCCTTCCAGTCGCTCACCCCGGAGTTGAGTCCGACCACGGGTATGCCGGCCGCCTCCGCCTTGCCGATGACGCTCTTGAGGGCGTCCGGCTTGGCGAGGGTGACGGCTATACCGTCGACGTTCTGGTCGATGGCGTTCTGCACCAGGGTGGCCTGGTTGCCGGCGTTGGGGTCGGCGGAGTAGAGGAGCTCGATGTTGTCCTTGGCGGCGGCGGCCTCGGCGCCCTTGCGCACGATGTCCCAGAAGGTGTCGCCGGACGCCTGGTGGGTGACGAGCGCGACCGTCATCCGGGGCGTGGTGGCCTTGCCTGCCGAGGCACCGTCCGCTCCCTCCTCGGCCTTCTTGCCGCCGGAGCTGCTGGAGCAGCCGGCGAGCACCAGGGCCGCCGCCGCTGCCACGGCCAGGGCGGGGATGATTCTGCGAGAGCGGTCCATCTTTCCTGCACCTCACTGTGCGACCGGGGGAAAGGCTGTGTTGGGACCGGATCCAACTCCCTTGGCGCCACCACTGTCAATACTTTGTTAAGACATCATTTCACAAACAGGTCAGAATGTAAGTACAAAGTGCTACGGTGGGCTGCGGGAGGGATGCCATGCCCAGCACTGACTCCGGACTCGCCGCCGTACGCTTCACAGTCGATCGCACCAGCCCCGTACCCCTCTATCACCAGCTTGCACAGCAGTTGGAGGCGGCCATCGAGCGCGGGGTGCTCGCCCCTGGCGACCGCCTCGGCAACGAGGTCGACCTGTCCGTACGTCTCGGACTGTCCCGGCCCACGGTCCGCCAGGCCATCCAGTCCCTGGTCGACAAGGGTCTGCTGGTCCGCCGCCGGGGCGTCGGCACCCAGGTCGTCCACAGCCAGGTCAAGCGCCCGTTGAAGCTCAGCAGCCTCTACGACGACCTGGAGGCGGCGGGCCAGAACCCCACCACGCGTGTGTTGCGGGCCGAGTCCGTGCCGGCCCCACCCGACGTCGCGGCCACCCTCGGCGTCACCGGGGACAGCGAGGTCACCGTCCTGGAGCGGCTCCGCTGCACCCACGGCCGGCCGGTGGCCTTCCTCGTCAACTACGTGCCCACGGACCTGCTGCACCTGAACACCGAGGCCCTCGAATCCACCGGCCTGTACCGCATGATGCGCTCCGCCGGCATCACCCTGCACAGCGCCCGCCAGTCCATCGGCGCCCGCTGCGCCACCGCCGAGGAGGCCGCGCTCCTTCAGGAGCGGGAGGGCGCCGCGCTCCTGACCATGCAACGCACGGCCTACGACGACACGGGCCGGGCCGTCGAGTACGGGACGCACATCTACCGCGCGTCCCGGTACGCGTTCGACTTCCAGTTGCTGGTACGACCCTGACGTCAGTACGCCGCGTCGAGTCGGGCCCGTTGCTCCACCGACAGTTCCAGGTCCACGGCGGCGAGGTTCTCCTCCAGCTGGGCCACCGACGACGCCCCCGCGAGCGGAACGACGGGCAGTTCCCCGCCCATCTGCCAGGCCAGCACCACCTGGTTGACGCTCGCCCCGGTCTCCCGCGCCACCTCACGCAGCACGGCCAGCCGGGCCGGCGTTCCGGGGTGGTCGTAGTCGGGCGGCAGCGGCTTGTCCGCCCGTCCGTACGCCCCGCCCAGCAGCGGTGAGTAGGCGACCAGCGTCAGCGCGGGCTCGGAGCGCAGATAGCCGAGGAGTTCGGCACCGGCATGGCCGAGGCTGCCGTCGGGGAAGAGGTCGCTGGGCATGTCGAAGCGGGGCCGCAGATGACTGTGCTGGTACTGGAGCACCTCGTAGCCGGGCAGCCCGGCCGCGGCAGCCAGGGCACGGGCCCGCTCCACCCGCCAGATCGCCTGGTTGCTGACCCCGAGCAGACCGACGGTGCCCTCCGCGACCAGTGCGGCGAACCCCTCGACGGTCTCCTGGAGGGGAACCCTGTGATCGTCGATGTGCGCGTACAGGAGGTCCAGTTTCTGCACGCCGAGCCGTTCCCGGCTGCGCTCGGCCGACTCGCGGATCACCTTCGCCGACAGGCCCTCCGCGTTGTCGGTGTAGCTGGTGCCGGGAGCGAGCGGGCGGGCGCCGAGCTTGGTGGCGATGACGACCTCGTCGCCGATACCTCGGCTGCGCCGCCACCGGCCGAGCAGTTCCTCGCTGTGGCCGCCCTGGCTGCCGTCGGTCCAGAACGCGTAGTTGTCCGAGGTGTCGATGAAGTTCCCGCCGGCCTCGACATAGCGGTCGAGAACGGCGAAGGAGGTCTGCTCGTCCGTGAGCGAGCCGAACAGCATCGCGCCGAGCGCGAGCACGCTGACCTCGCGGCGGTGGTGCGGATCAGTGCCGATGGTGCGGTATTTCATGGTGGTCCCTCCCGTTCGGCCCGCTTGTCCGGGCACGAACGGGAGTCTTCAGTTTGAAGCGCACTTCAGGTCAAGGCCTACGATGGACCGCAGCTTCGAACCGCATGTCCAGCGGAACGCTCAGGCGGCCGGCCGCGACAGGGTGCTGCCCGCCTGGGCGCGCGTGGCCTCGACCGCTTCCCAGTCCTCGGTGCTGAGGTTGGCGAGTGCGGCCGGGAAGACGCCGTCCTGCTCCTTGAGGATGTGGTCGCGCAGCACGGCCATCACGTCCATCGCGTCCATCAGCCGGTCCGGCCAGGTCGGGTCCGAGGGCGTCGCACCGTCGGCGGCCTCGGCCGGCACCGACTCGATCCGGCGGTGCTCGGCCTCCAGGGGCGGCGTGCCTGCCCCTGCGGCTCCCGCGGAACAACGGCTGCGATCTGCCGTTCTCGCGCCCCAAAGGGGTAGGGCCGGTCGACCCTACCCCCTCGCCGCGACCGCGGGGACGATGGACTGATGCTCCAGAACGACGCCTTTCGCGCACTCGACCGGCAGGAGTGCCTGCGCCTGCTCGCCAAGGTGCCGGTCGGCCGCGTGGTCTACACCTGACAGGCACTGCCCGCGGTCCTCCCTGTCAACTTCGCCCTCGACACGGATGCCTCCGTCCTGCTGCGCACCTCACCGGACTCGGACCTCGTACACGCCATCGACGGCGTCGTGGTCGCCTTCGAGGTGGACGAGTTCGACGCGGCGACCCGGTCCGGCTGGAGCGTGGTCGTCACCGGTCCGGCCACCGTGGTGACCGACCCCGCCGAGCACGAGCGGCTGTCCCAAGCCGGCCCCGTTTCCTGGATGCCCCTGCGGCACCCGGTGTTCGTACGGATCGAGTCCGAGATGGTCACCGGACGCGAGCTCAGGGGAACGCGCGGCACGCAGTGAGGCCCGCCCGGCAGGCAGTGGGAGGAGTCTCTGGCTACGGCCCCGTGACGGTCCCCGGCCTGGGGTGTGCGGACGCACGGGGCGTGTGGCCGACCTCCCGGCCGTACCCGAGTCCAGGGCGGGCACTGTCCCTGCGGACAGGGGCGAGACCGATTCTTCGCAGGCGTGGTGCGGGTCAGGTGGCAGAGGCGGGGCCGGGTGGCAGGTGGACGGTCATGATCAGGTGGCAGGTCTGGGTGCCGGTGCCGCGGTAGGTGTGGGGAGCGTCGCCGTCGAAGGTGGCGGTCTGTCCGGCTTCGACCGGGTGCTCGGTGCCGTCGACGATCAGCGTCATCCGTCCGGCGGTGACGCTGACGGTTTCGACGACGCCGGCCTGGTGGGGGTGGCTGGGGTACTCCTCGCCGGGTTCCAGTTTCCAGCGCCAGACCTCGGTCGGGGCCGGGCCTGAGGTCGTCAGCATGAGCCGGGCTTCGCTGCCCTGCTCTCCGGTCCACAGCGGCATCACGGAGTCGGCGGACACGACGCGGACGCGCCCTTCGGTCCGCCCTTCCATCAGGGCGGAGACCGAGATGCCGAGGGTATCGGCCAGCCGGACCAGGGTGGCGAAGTTCGGGTTGCCCTGCGCCTTCTCCAGTGCGACCAGGGCGCCCTTGCTGACCTTGGCGCGTCGGCCGAGTTCGTCCAGGGACAGGCCGGCGCGGTTGCGGGCTGCCTTGACGTTGTGGGCGAGCGTCCGCAGGGCGGCCTCGGTCTCGGCCATCCGATCACCCTCCTCGGGAGTGGACCACTTCAATGCACCGTCCGGTCGTTTGGTTGACTATCCCCGGTCGGTCCGTTGTACGGTTCAGTCGTTCCATTGAGATAGTAAGGGATACACCGTGATCGCTCTGCTGCTGGCCCTGGGCAGTTCCCTGGCCTACGGTTGCGCCGACTTCCTCGGCGGCCTCGGCGCCCGCAAGGCGCATGTGCTGCGCACCGTGATGATCGCCGCCCCGGCCTCTCTCGCGGTCGAGCTGCTGCTGTGGCCGTTCCTCGGCGCCTCGTTCAGTGCCGAGACCCTGGGTTGGGGCGCCGCGTCCGGTGTCGCGTCGGCCGCCGCGTTCGCCCTGCTCTACCGCACCCTGGCCATCGGTCCGATGAACGTGCTCTCGCCGGTGACCGCGCTGGTGTCCGCCGTGCTGCCGGTCGGCGTGGGCCTGCTGCAGGGCGAGCACTTCGGCCTGACCGGACTGGTGGGCCTGCCGCTCGCGCTGATGGCGGTGGTACTGGTCAGCGCCGGACACGGCGCCGGAAGGGCACGTCCCTCGCGCATCGCGCTGCTGCTGGCCTTCGGCGCCGGCGCCGCGATCGCCCTCCAGCTGATCTTCCTGCACCAGGCGCCGTCCGACAGTGGCGTCGGCCCGCTGATCATCGGCCGGGCCGTCTCCTCCGCCGTC
Source organism: Streptomyces sp. NPDC127197 (assembly GCF_042672405.1). Taxonomy (NCBI): domain Bacteria; kingdom Bacillati; phylum Actinomycetota; class Actinomycetes; order Kitasatosporales; family Streptomycetaceae; genus Streptomyces; species Streptomyces sp. NPDC127197. The sequence continues at coordinate 177,512 of NZ_JBHXVG010000019.1, forward strand.
ACCCTGACCGCAGCCGGACTGCTGCACCGCAGGCTCGGCCCCGAGCGGCCCGCCTACGCGATGTCCGCCACCGCCGGTGTGCTGGACTCGGTGGCGAACCTGCTGTTCCTGCTCGCCGCCCGCAGCGGCGACCTCGCCGTGGTCGCCGTCATCACCGCCCTCTACCCGGCCGGCACCGTCCTGCTCGCCCGCAGCGTGCTCGCCGAACGCATCCACCGCGGCCAGCTCGTCGGCCTCGGCACCGCCGCCGTCGCCGTCAGCCTCCTCGCCCTCACCTGACGCCGGGCCCGCCGCCACCCGCCGCAGCGCCGACCGCGCAAGGAGCAGCGTGCGCCAGCAGCTTCGCTTCCTAATGCCGTTGTCAAGCAGCTGCAGTCGCTGGAGGTGCGACTTGATAGCACCGTCGGTCACGGATCAGGGCCCACAGAACGTTGACG